>JALSHD010000177.1 GCA_026982395.1 Chromatiales bacterium
AACAACTACTCAAAAAAGTCCGGGAGCTCTGTCCGGACGCGGATCTTTATTCGGGCATGCCGGAGGCCTATCTGGACGGATAACGGGCAATACTTGCCGGGAGCAGGTAACCGGCAGGCGCGACTGGATCAAAACCCAAAAAGGCTGGCAACTGGAGGAAGCGCAGCCCGTCACCGACGTCTCGCTGCACCCGGGCAACGCCTGGGGCGGCAGCCGCTCAAGCCTCACCGACGAGACCGACGACAGTCAGCTCTACCTGCCCAACCCGCACAGGAAACCACCCGCGAAGCCGCGCTGGAGGCCAAAGAAATCGCCGCCATCAACCGCCAGCGCGCCCAACAGCTCGCCGAACGGTTCCAGACCGACCCGGCCGGCGCGGTGGCCAAATACGTGCAGGACAAAAAAGACGAACTGGCCATCCTGGACTGGGCCGGCGAGTTCGGCGGCAAGTTTGGTGATGCCTGGGACATCGCCCAACAGGGCGACCTCGGCAAGGCCGCCGGCGAAATGGCCAGCGCCCTGGGCAGCGCCGCGAAAAAAGCCGCCATCCGGAAAAAACAGAAAATGGCGGCGCAGAAAAAAGCGGACGACAAAGGCAAAGGCCGCTGGGCGGCGAAAAAAGATAATGTTGATTTTGAGAAAAAACTGGAATCGTTAAAAGAAGAAATGAAAGGGGCAACCCTCACCTACCGAGTCTGCCGCGTCCAGCTGGAGCACGACCCGAGCGGCTGCTACGGCCAGCGGGTCAGCGGCAAGGGCAAGCTGTCGCCCGCGGGCCAAAAGACCGGCTTTTGCCGAAGAAAGAAAGGCACCGACATCAGGTGTGAACCGTGGACGCCCAGCGAGAAACCCGGCAAAACGCGCTGACCGGCCAACCATCAAGACGACAGGAACGATGTAACGAAATGAGTGCGAACCAGCAGGTACTGACCCTGATTCGGGAGATGAACCAGTATTACAAAAAAGAGACCGGCGGGGTTTATCCCGACGCCGAGGGAAAGTCCATCCTGTGGGACAGGATACAGAGAAGAATCCAACGGGTCATGGAAAACCCGAAAAAATACTACATGATAGACGGCTATCTGAAAGCCCTCAGCGAATGGTATCTCGACCACAGCCAATATGCCCGCGCCTGTCTGCACGACCCGGCGCGCCAACGCACCGCCTTTGCCCAGTCGGCCTGGTGCGGCTACCAGGCGGTGAAGGTCAAGGGGGAGTTTAACCGGTTTCTGATTACGAAAACCCTGCGCATGCAGACTGTTATGCTCTTCTGGAGTGAATGCATCCTGGCTGGTTGGTTTGATGAGGCAACAGAAATTGGTCAGCGCTCTCTTGCTCCGGCCGAACAAGGTGGCCGCGCCATGACGTACGGCCGGTCGTTTGATACGGCCAGTTATTTCTTGCTTGAGTTACATTATCTTTGGCAGAACATACCTTTTGACCGGAAAACCGAAGGTTTTGATCATCCCTTGTATGATGAACATACCCCTTTTATTTACGAAGACATCCTCGACCACTGGAACACCCGGGACACCGCCCGGGTCGATGATTATGTCACCCGGATGGCCGACTATCACCTGACCCAGACCGAAGAGGAAACGGAAACCTCCCCCGAGGACGACTACTTTGAATTCAATGATACCTTCACCCGGCTCTTCCCCTACGAAATCATGGCCTGGCTGAAACTGCGGGAGCACCTGGGGCTGCCCAACCCGGCCAAATACAGCCATCCGCTAATGCAGCAGCCGCTGGCTGAATTCATCCCGGACACCCCGCTGGACAAGCCGGACATGCCGCAGGTGGAAACCCTGCTGCAAATCGTTCGGGATGCCCTGCCCGGCGTCAGGTTGTAGTCATGTCCGAACAGCAACGGCAACACGAAACAGACGCACCCGTCCCCCCGGGCAAACAGGCGGATGCATCGGCCAGAGGCCTGGTCACCACTGTATATGCCCTTCAGGCAGCCGGCATTTTTCTTTTTCTGATCACCCTGGGCATTACCTTCCTGGTTGCAGGCATCATCACCCACACCAAAAAGAAAAGCGTTGAAGAAACATGGCTGGCCTCCCACTTCAGATGGCAAACCCGAACGTTCTGGTATGGGTTGCTCTGGACGGTTATCGGGCTGGCAAGCGCGATTTATCTCATTGGCTTTATTATCCTCATCGCCAACGGTATATGGGTGACGTATCGTGTGGTTCGGGGTTGGCTGGATCTGATTGAAAACAAACCCATGTACATGCACAAGCCCGGGATCAGCAAAGGTCGCTGAACGCAAAAAACGCACTGACCGGCCAACCATCAAGACAGGAATGAGGTAACGAAATGCGTGCGAACCAGCAGGTACTGACCCCGATTCGGGAGATGAACCAGTATTACAAAAAAGAGACCGGTGGGGTTCATCCCGGCGCCGGGGTAAAAACCGTCCCGTGGGACAGGGTGCGTTGCCCGGGGCGCGGGGCCAGGCCGGCGCCGCCCCCCGGCGGGCGGCTCAACGGCGGTGTTCCGGTCAGCTTTTCAGGTTAGAAGCCGGCATGGGCGAACCCTGCATCGACCTGCTGCTGCAATACGATCAGGAGCGGCGGCAAGAACCGGGGCGCTGTTGCGGTGGCGGCGAGCCGTACCAGCGGCCCCGTGAAGCGGCCTTTATCGACCTGGCCGAAACCCTGGCCGCGCATGTGCATATTGTGCGGCAGATCCCGTCGTTGCTGGCAGATCCGGCGCTGACGGCGGCCCACAAGCAGATGGTCTTTTATCTGCTCTGGCTGGGGGAGGACGCGGCGCAACAGCAACGGGCCATCGGGCAATTGGCCGCGCTCGACACAAAAGCGGCCAGTGAACAGCTTGCCGTGCACTTTCTGGCCAACCCCGGACATGAAAAATATCTTCCCCTGTTTGTCGACGCGCAGGGCCGCCAGCGCCATGAAGGGGGTGTCTTCGACCGGCTGGCCGCGCGTTGTGACCTTCCGCCCCTGCGGCAAGGACTGCTCACCCGCTTCAGGGCGGCGCAGGGGGAGGAAAAACAGGCACTGGCCACTGCCTTGCTCTCGGCACATTCGGATGAGGCCCTGGAATGGTTTTGCAGTGAAGAGGGCATGGCGCAGGACCGCTGCCGGATCTTTGCCCGGCTGAGCGCGCCACTGGCGCACGCGCGCCTGAACCGGCTTGGAGAACTGCCACTCCCCGAGGCCTTCCTGCTGGAAATGGCAGACCACCTGACATGGTACGGCAACCCCTGGAGCCTCCCCTTTCTGCGCCGCTGCATGCGGCATGACAGCCTTGAGGTACAACGCGCCTTCCATGGCTTGCTGATGGCTTACTTCGACAGAGACGACCCCGTCATGTTCCAGGGCTGGCTGCTGCGCGAAGCGGAAATGGTTTCCCCGGAAAACTACCCGGACCAGCTAGAGGCGTTCTGGAACGCCAAAGCGGAATATCTCAAGCAAACCCTCAAAAAACAGCGCTATCTTGAAGCGGACCGGTTTGACATGAAAGCCCTGTTTGACGCCTACACCGGCCGCCGCAGCACCTATGAGCTGAACACCCCCTTCAGCGAATTCATCACCTGTCTGGGCTGGTGGACAGGACAGCACTTTTATTACGACGCACAGGCCCTGGGCTCGAAGCAGTGCCGGCAGATACAGACCATCAGGGCCTGGCTTGAAGCGCACCCCTTTGAACCGGGGCGCTGGTACCGGTTTGGAAAAGATATTTCGGAACGTGATTAACCTGGCGGCTGGGTCCGATGAAAAGCTGGTTGGTGACTTGTCTGGCGCCTACTCGCGAAGAAGAAATATTCAACATAGATTGGTCTAAGTTTGCGAAAAAGAGCATGTTGTTAAAGTTATCCGAACGTGGGCGCACTATGCATAGAGAAGAATATAACAATCGCATACACGCGGACAAAATAAAGCTGCGCCGTTCGCTCTGCACCTTTATTTTGCCGGTGATGCGAAGCGTTAGGTGGCCAAGAGTGAGTTGGATCCGTTTAGAACGCTTAGCCTGAATGCCAGATTTTCTTCCCGTTTGAAGAATACCTCCAGCCCCTTGTGCTTAAGGCTCTGTATCATGCATTAATTGCAACCCATCTCGTTACAGGTTACGGTTATCTTTTACGTACAATGAGGATTATCACTCCTTCATCGGCACCCTGCTGGCCGAGCCCGGGCTGGAATACAACAGTAAAAACACCCTCGGCTAACTCACCACGGCGAGGATCGTCTTTGCACGCTATTTTGCCAAGCGTATGCTGTAGCGCATCACCGGCATAAAGAATCCGTATCCCTTGCCAAGGATGCAATACCAGAAAATCACTGTCACCGGTGACACATTTCAGGAGCAAGGTGAGCAGTTACAAAAAATGCTCTTCTTTACCTGTCAAATCCAGCCCCCTAGAAAGGCAACTCAAGATCCGGTGACTCAGACAGAATAAATTCCCGGATCCTCCGCTGTATATTCACCAGTTCCGTCTGTGTCTGCGCCTCAAAACGCACACCCAGGCTTGGAGTGGTATTGGAGGCCCGAACCAGCGCCCAGCCGGTGGGAAACTCCAAACGCAAACCATCCAGCGTGTTGGAAGTTGCATCAGAAAAATCAGCATGTTCCATCAACCTTTCCATCAGTTCATAGTGTGAACCACTTATGACCGGGATATTGTACTCCTGTGTATTTACCGCATCCGGCAGGCAACGGAACTGCTCTGCGCTGGAGAGTGGGCTGTGGGCCAGTATTTCCAGCAGGCGGGCTCCGGCATACATGGCGTCATCAAAACCAAACCAGCGATCGGCGATAAACAGATGGCCGGTAAGCTCTCCTGCCAGCAGAGCCTTGTCCTGTTGCATTTTCGCCCGTACCACAGAGTGGCCCGTGCGCCACATCAATGGTCTGCCGCCGTGTTGCTCAATCACGTCATACAGATTGCCGGTACATTTTATGTCAAACAGAATTCTGGCCTGCGGATTGTTTTTCAGAACATCTATGGCCAGCATCATAAGCAGCCGGTCGGGCCAGATCACCTTGCCGCTGGAGTCAACCAATCCGATCCGGTCGCCGTCACCATCGAAAGCAAGTCCGACATCGGCACTGGTAGTACGCACAGTGGTGATCAAATCCTGCAGATTTCCCAGCTCGGTAGGATCAGGGTGATGATTGGGAAAATGGCCGTCAATATCACAGTACAGCTCTTGCACCTCACAACCCAGCCGGCGAAATAGCGCTGGTGCCACTTCGCCGGCCATACCATTACCCGCGTCCACCACTATTTTCATCGGTCTGCTTAACTGTACATCCGCACAGAGACGGGTCAGATATGGTTCGACAACATTTATCCGCCGGCAACTCCCCGCACCATCTACCAATTCACCCCGTTCAATGCGGCGACGCAGCGCCTGTACCCCCTCGCCATGCAGCACATCACCACCAAGAACAATCTTGAGACCATTGTATTCGGCCGGATTATGACTGGCCGTCAGCATGACGCCACTGTTACCCGCATATTGATGGGCAGCAAAATAGAGTATGGGGGTAGGAACCCGGCCCACATCCAGCACCTCGCAACCGCTATCGCACAAAGCCCGGATTAACGCCCGACTCAGCGATGGGCTGGAAAGGCGTGCGTCCTGGCCTACAGCAATCAGGTTGATTCCCCTGGCCGCAGCTTCACTGCCAATAGCACGACCGATGCTGTATACGCTCTCTGGTGTCAATGTGCGACCGGCAATACCGCGGATGTCATAGGGTTTGAACACAGAAGCGCAAACCGGCTCCGGCCAGCCCGGTTGCACATGTTGAAGCTGTTGCGGTGACATAACGGATCCCCCCTGTATCAATGTCGACCGGTATGGCCAAATCCTCCAACACCTCGCTGACTGGACTCAAACTCATCCACTACTTCGAAAGCGGCCTGCACTACCGGTACAAAAACCAGCTGGGCGATACGCTCACCCGGCTGGACTGTATATTCACCCTGCCCCCGATTCCAGCAGGAAACGAACAGCTGCCCCTGATAATCCGAGTCAATAAGCCCGACCAGATTACCCAGCACGATGCCATGTTTGTGCCCCAGCCCCGAACGGGGAAGAATCACTGCTGCCAGCGACGGATCGGCCACATGAATAGCCATGCCGGTGGGAACCAGATGGGCATCTCCCGGCTTCAGTATCACCGCTTCGTCCAGACAAGCACGCAGATCCATTCCTGCTGCACCATCTGTCGCGTAATCAGGTAACGGGAACTCTGTACCAATGCGGGGATCGAGAATTTTCAGTTGAATTTTCTGCATGATTTCTTCCCTTTTATCATTGTCCGACAGACGGGCTGTTGTGACTGAACAACAAGGGGTTATCGGCTGCTGTTGTCCACTCTTTAGTTATTGTTTGGTCGAATCCCTGGATAGAATACCGAGGTTTTTTTTCAAGACAAGGAAAAACCTCACATTTTCGGTACCCCATCCGGAAATCCGGATGGTTATTTTCGTGTCTGTTTGTAACGCTGCCCAATCAACTCAACCAGCTGACGTGCAATTTCTGGTTTGGTGCTCCTTGGCAACGTCGTCCCGCCACCTGGCCACAATATCTCCAGCATATTTTCATCACTTTCAAAGCCGCTGCCGGGCAGTCCGACCCGGTTGACAGCGATCATGTCCGCCCTCTTGCCATCCAGTTTGGCTTGCGCGTACTCTGCCACCCTTTCCGTCTCAGCGGCAAAGCCAACACAAAACGGCCCATTGGTCAGAGCACACACGTCAGCCAGAATATCCGGGTTCCGCACCAGTTCCAGCTTGAGATGAGAGAGATCTTTTTTTATTTTCTGTTTGCTTTGCTGCTGCGGTCGGTAGTCAGCCACCGCGGCCGCCGCAATGAAGATATCACACCGGGGTACCCGCTGCATGACCGCCTCATGCATCTCGATGGCACTGCGCACATCGATACACTCCATCCGATCCGGCCAGGGCAGACTGCTGACACCGCTGATCAATACAACTTCGGCACCTGCCTGCTGTGCGGCTGTAGCCACAGCATACCCCATTTTTCCGGAACTGCGATTGCCAAGATAGCGCACCGGATCGATATCCTCCAGGGTGGGACCGGCGGTGACCATCACCCGTACTCCCGCCAGATAGGGGGGGATGAACAGTCCGGTCAGCCGTCGTACCAACTGCTCTGGCTCAAGCATGCGGCCGGGGCCGTTTTCACCACAGGCCTGGTTTCCCTCAATCGGACCCAACAGATGCACACCCCGCTCCCTGAGCAGTTCAATATTTGATCGGGTTGCCTCGTTGCACCACATCTGCCGGTTCATTGCCGGCGCCAAGGCCAGCGGAGCGCTGCTGGCAAGACAGATGGTGGCAAGCAGATCATCCGCCAGGCCGTGTGCCAGCCGGGCAATGGTGTGAGCTGTCGCAGGCGCGATCAGAATGGCATCCGCCCAGCGCGCCAGTTCGATATGCCCCATCGCGGATCCTGCCTCTGGCTCAAACAGCTCCGTCGGAACCGGATGGCCGGAAAGAGCCCTGAAAGTCAGCGGAGTAACAAACCGGGCGGCGGCACTGCTTAGTACCACACGCACTTCAGCACCAGCATCACGCAGCCGCCGGACCAGATCCGCGCTCTTGTAGGCAGCGATACCACCCGTCACCCCCAGAAGGATATGTTTGCCATTCAGCTCTTTCATCGTTGCAAGTGTAACAAAACATCCGGTATCTTGTGGCTCAATTCTTTTTCGACGGAATTTTAATATGGCACTGAGCAACGACTGGTTCACGGAAATCTGCACCGAATCCGGCAGCGCGTTTTCTCTCAAGGTGAAGGAAAAACTCCATCAGGAGGAGACGCCCTTTCAGCGAATCGAGATTTATGAGACCAACCACTTTGGCACGCTAATGGTGATCGACGGTTTCATAATGCTCTCCGATTTTGACAACTTTTTCTATCACGAAATGATGAGCCACCCCGCCCTGTTCACACACCCAAATCCGGAACAGGTTGTTATCATTGGGGGCGGCGACTGCGGCACCCTCCGCGAGGTGCTAAAACACAAGGAGGTAAAGCGGGCTATACAGGTGGATATCGATGAACGGGTTACCCGGCTGTCAGAGCAGTTTTTCCCCGAGCTGTGCGAGGCCAATAGCGACCCGCGTGCAGAACTTCTTTTTGCCGATGGCATCCAGTGGGTAAAAGACGCCGCTCCCGGATCGATTGATATTATCATTGTGGACAGTACGGATCCTGTCGGTCCGGCCAAGGGGCTGTTCAGTGCCGCTTTTTACCGGGACTGTTTTCGGGCTCTGGGCGATGACGGCATTGTTGTGCATCAAAGTGAATCCCCGTTGATTCACCAGGAGCTGATCCGTGACATGCGCAACGCTATGCACAGCGCCGGATTTACTCAACAGTTGACCATCAACTTCCCCCAACCGGTTTATCCATCCGGCTGGTGGAGTGCCACCCTGGCGGGGAAGAAGGAGATCCTGACCACCTTTCGCGAACAGGCAAGCCGTAACAAACCGTTCGTCACCCGTTACTACAACCATGACATTCATCTGGCTGCCATGGCCTTGCCGGAGTTCTGGAGAGAGAGGGATTAGTGAAAAAGGATAATATTACGATATATCGGCTGTCCGGGTGATGGCGCACAAACTGTAGTAGATATTGCACAGTGCATCATCAGGGTCTATAGGGTATAGGGTGACAAACAATGATGGAGAACACCATGCCTGCCAACTATACCTCTGTTCCGTTACACTCCCTTGGAGCCACCGTCTCCTATGGCCGCCCAACTTCGCCCGCAGCCGGAAAAGTCAGCAAGGACTCTCCTGCCTTGCAGGTCATGACCGATCTTGAAAAAGTTACCGCAGTAACTACCAGACCGGATGTAAATATCGACACTGCCAATCAACAGATGATCACCAGCAAGGTACGCCTGCTGCTGGTAACCGATGAACAGGGTCAGGTGGTCGGTCTGATCACCGCCACCGATATTCTCGGGGAACGGCCAATGAAGTATCTGCAACAGCAGGGAGGAAAACATGCAGATATCCTGGTACGGCACATCATGACGCCTTGGGAACAGCTGGATGCACTGGATTTCAGGGATGTGGCCAATGCCAGAGTGGGGGACATTATCGCCACCCTGATCGGCGTTGGAAGGCAGCATGCATTGGTAATAACCACTACCCCGAACGGAGCTCAATCCATTCGCGGGATTTTTTCCAGCACGCAGATCAGCCGGCAGCTGGGAGAGGCTATCGAGATCAGCGAAAAGGCCAAGACATTTGCCGAAATCGAAGCGGCACTGTCAGTTTGAGCACAAACCCGGGACGGGATGGCAAGCTATTTGCCTCCCCGTCCCTGCTGTTTCTCAAGCAGTTTCAGATCAATCCAAAAGGTACTCCCCACTCCAGGCTCACTCCACACACCGAGATTTCCTCCCATCAGCTCTGCAAGCCGTTTTGCAATCACCAACCCGAGACCACTGCCTTGTATGGAGCTGTCTTCCTGTCCGAGGCGTTCAAACGGCTCAAACAGCTGCCGCATCTTTTCCGGACGAATGCCAATGCCGGTATCGCTGACATTGATGCGCACCTTGTCTGACCCCACTACGGCGCTAAAACTGACGCAGCCATTGATTTTATTGTACTTGATAGCGTTAGAACCAAGATTTAGCAGAATCTCTTTTAACCGCACCCGATCGGCCAACAGCATGATATGTTCAGACACCGGCATCAGTTCGAGAGTAACATTCCTTTCTCCTGCCAGCGGCTCAAGCAGATCCCTGCACTCCTGCAAAACACTACTGGCAGATACCGCCCCCGGTTCCACGCGCAGGCTGCCTGTCTCAATCTGCGAAAAATTCAGGATGTCCTCGATAAGTTCGAGCAGGTGCCAGCCGGCATTCAGTATCTGATTAATCCCCTCCCGGTGAGGATCTGCCAGCGGTACCGCTTCATCGGTCTGCATCAACTGCCCGAAACCCAGAATGGCATTCAGCGGAGTACGCAGTTCATGGCTAATACGGGAGATAAATTCGGTTTTTGCACGATTCGCCCTTTCTGCCGCAATTCTGGCTCTTATCAACTCGGTTTCCATCATTTTGCGGCTGGTGATATCACGCAGAATACTCTGAATAACGCGCCGCCCACCCGACTCGATAACGGCACAGGAGACATCCACTGGCAATGCGCCACCGTCCTTGCGCAGTACCACCCCGCCATGAAACGAATCACACCTCTTTTCCAGCACATCCTGGTGCAGATCGAGAAGTTCGGGGCGCACCTTTTCCGGTACCAACTGCTGCATATGCATGTTTACCAACTCTTCCCTGGGATAACCTGTCAGCCCTTCGGCACGCCGGTTGGCCGCAATCAGCCAGCCATCCATATCGACCAGCAGAATGGCATCATTTGCCTGCTCCAGCAGCGCGCGATGTTTCTCTTCCGACAGTTGCAGCGCAGCTTCCGTCTGTTTGAATGAAGTGATTTCTGTCTGTACAAAGACATACAGATCGCCGCTATCTGACGGGGTTACGGTCGTATCTACCCAAAACTCCCTTTCGTGACAGGTTATCTGTTTAAGCTCGCCCCGCCATATTTGCCCGGCGAAAAGAGTCTGCCAAAGCTGTTCCCGGAACGTCTGGGTGTAGTCGCCTGACAGGAGCTGACGGTAACTTTTCCCCAGCAGATCTTCCGCGCCATATCCGGAAACAGTGCACAATTTCTGGTTGACGTAACAAAGCTTCCCCTCCCTGTCAGTTACATAAACGATGGCATGTTGCGAGACGGCGTCGAGCAGCTGTTCGTAACCAGTCGGAGATGTTTTTCCCGGTCGCGCCAGATCTTTTCCGCTTTCACCCTGACAGGACTGTGGCTGGTGAGAGGGGCTTGCTGGCCGGGCTTGTTTTGTCGCATGAACCATACCTGTCTCTATCGACAGGCAGACCGATTTTCTGCAACCCCGGAATGTAAAAAAAGAGCAACTACCCGGCGAATTGAAAAATATTGTGGCAATCGAAAAAACAGTTATAACAACCCTCATTCACCAGCGATTGTCATCTGCTCCACCAGCCAGGAACCGGTGCGCATATTGCTGCGCAGATCCACATCATTGCCCACCATCACCAGCCTGGCGAACATGTCACGCAGATTGCCGGCAACGGTGATCTCCTCGACGGGATACCGAATCTCGCCACCCTCCACCCAGAACCCGGCGGCACCGCGGGAGTAGTCACCTGTGATCAGGCGCACCCCCTGCCCCATCAGTTCGGTAATGAGCAACCCCTGATCCATCTGTTTCAGCAACCCCTGTAAAGAGAGATCTTCAGAAGCATGCTCTCCCCCCGATCCGGGAGCGATGGTCAGATTATGCACGCCACCCGCATTACCCGTGGTCTGCATCCCCAGTTTGCAGGCAGAGTAGTTATCCAGCACATAGCTCTGCAGTACGCCATCCCGTACCAGATCACGCTGTCGGGTAACCACCCCTTCATTGTCAAACGGTGCGCTACCCAGCGCCCCCTTGAGGTGCGGCTGCTCATAGATATGCACAAACCCGGGAAATATCTGTTTGCCCAGGTGATCCACCAGAAAACTGGATTTGCGATACAGCGCCCCGCCACGCACCGCGGAGACAAAATGGGAAAGCAGACTGTTGGCGATCTCGGCACTAAACACCACCGGCACCTGCCGGGTGGACAGGCGCCGCCCGTTCAGACGCTGCACGGTCCGCTCAGCCGCCCGGTGCCCCACCGATTCAACCGGCTCCAGCAGCTCCGCGTTGCGTGCCGTGCTGTACCAGTAGTCCCGCTGCATCTCCCCACCTTCACCTGCAATAACCGCGCAACTGATGCTGTGACGGGTGGTAGGGTAGGCACCAAGAAAACCATGACTGTTGCCATAAACATAAAACCCGGCATGGCTGTTCACCGCGCCCCCCTCCGAATTACTGATGCGGGGGTCTGCTTCGAGGGCCGCCTTCTCACACTCACGGGCCAGCGTAATCGCCCGCTCGGGGTTCAGACCCCAAGGGTGGAAAAGATCCAGATCGGGGATCTCCGTCGCCATCAACTCTTCCGGAGCCAGGCCATGACAGGGATCTTCCGCGGTGTAACGGGCAATATCACAGGCAGCCCGCACCGTGCTTTTCACTGCTCCGGAGCTGAACTCCGTTGTGCTGGCCGAACCTTTGCGTTGACCAAAATAGACGGTTACACCCATTCCCTTGTCACGGTTATGCTCAATGGTCTCCACCTCTCCCTTGCGCACCGTAACCGATAGTCCTGACGCAAGATTACCCCCCACCTCCGCTGCGCTGGCACCCTGACGACCGGCTTCATCCAGCAGTTCGGACACCATTGCCTTCAGACCTTCGACATCAAACTGTTCAGCTGCATCTTTTGGAATCAGGTTTTTATTCATATAACGGCTCTGTTTTGGGCGCATCTCTTCAGCTCCGGATGTTTCCGGGCTGGACAAAGGGTATGATTCTAACAAAACTGGCAAACATCAGGGCTATGGAAGAGACGAAAAGTAAATCACAAATCAAACGGGAGATGAAAGATCTCCAGTCACTGGGAGAAGAGCTGGTCGGCTTGAGCAAGGATCGACTGACAGAGCTCCCCCTGAACAGCGCCCTGCGGGAAGCCATCTCCCTGGCGCAAAACATCAAGGCCCACGGCGGACGCAAGCGACAGCTGAAGTTCATCGGCAAACTGCTGCGCAGCAACAGCGATGATGCCGATGCCATATTGCAATCACTTCAACTGCAGCGGGAAAAAGAGCGTCGCGCCGCAACCCTTTTTCACCATGTCGAGCAGTGGCGTGATCGTCTGCTGGAAGAGGGTGATACCGCTCTGGAAGCGCTGCTTCAGGACTATCCTCAAGCCGATCGCCAGCAGATCCGCATTCTGATCCGTAATGCCCGGAAAGAGAGCAAGGCCGGGAAACCTCCCGCAGCTGCACGGAATCTGTTCCGTCAGCTGCGGGAGTTAATATGCGACTGATTTCAGCGGCCTGGACAAAAGAGCTGACACAGCTATTGTGGAAAAAAGTGCATTTTCGGAGCAGTCCTGCATTCTGTGTTCAGGCTTTTTTATCACCCGCGGACTCAGCCCTTCTGGCACTCATCTCCTCCGGCTGGATCATGGCGATGACCGTCCACCCTGGCTGGGGAGTCAGTCTGCCACCAGCCACAAAGCACTCCAGTTTTCCTTTTGGATTAAGGGCAAACAGCGGAATTGCCCGGTTGCGATATTTTTTTCGATAGGCATCAAAGTCAAACTCTTCGGTCAACAGGGTACTGCGGATTTCCGCGCCCTTGCTCATCAGACTGGCCAGCTTGGAGTAGGTAACATCCTCGCCAAACAGAACATAACCACGATGCTCTCCTGAAACAACCAGCTTTTCCGACCTATTGACATCGGCGCTCGATTGCAGGGTATATATCCCCTTGCGGCCAAATTCCGGGCGGTATTTGAGGCTGGCCAGAGCGTTCAAATCACTCTGCCGGGAGAGTCCCAGCATCCGGCCGATCCCGACCAGATGCAAATGACGATCGGCATAATCGGACACCGGGTTCCCGTAGAAGGTCTCCAGCCCATCCTTTACCCGCGCATCCTTGATATGTTTCCAGTTGGTATCGGTCAAAACAGCACGAAAACCCTGTTTCCTGAGCGCCCGACCGATGGCTCTGGCTACTGAGTTGGCACCAATTATCAGAAACCCCTTCGGTTCCGGCTCAGCCACGCCGAGCAGACGGGCCAGCATGCCTGCTGTGGCGCTCTGCAGAACGACGGTACCGATAATAATGGTGAAGGCCAGCGGCACCAGAAGCTCGGCGCCTTCATAGCCCTGTTGCTGCAGGCGGAGGGCAAACAGTGCGGTAATTGCCGCGGCGACGATACCGCGGGGGCCAATCCACGCCAGCAGCATGCGTTCCTGCCAAGTGAGGCTGGAACCGAGAGTAGAGATAAAAACCTTGGCGGGTCGGGCAATGAACTGGATTGCAATAAACAACGCCAGCGCACCCCAGCCAAGCTGGATAAACTGCTCCAGCTCGATGCGTGCGGCAAGAATGATGAACAACCCGGAAATCAGCAGAACACTGAGACTCTCCTTGAAGTGGAGAATATCCCGCATTGGCACCTGCCTCATGTTGGCCAGCCAGATCCCCATAACCGTAACGGTAAGCAGCCCCGACTCTTCGGCAATAGCGTTGGAGTAGGCATAGACGCCAAACACCACGGTGAGCGTAGCGACATTGTGCAGGTACTCCGGCAACAGATGATGACGCAGAACGAGACCCAGCAGGTAACCGGCTGCCGCTCCCAGTGAGAACCCGACCGCCAGAACGGTGCCAAAAGTCACCAGGGTGTGGGACAGAGCGCTTCCCCCCTGACCGGAGATGATGAATTCGAATACCAGTACCGCAAGCAGGGCGCCAATGGGATCGATAACGATCCCCTCCCAGCGCAATATGTTGGCGATACTGGCATTGGGACGAACCGTGCGAAGCAGGGGAATGATCACGGTAGGACCGGTCACCACCATGACCGCGCCAAACAAAAACGAGAGCTCCCAGCTGAAGCCAAGCAGCAGATGGGTGGCCAGGGCGACAATCAGCCACGTCACCAGCATGCCGGTCGAAACCAGATTGCGGACCACCCGCTCCAGCCCGCGTATTTCATGAAATCTGAGGGTCAATCCTCCCTCGAAGAGAATAACGGCGACCGACAGCGACACGATGGGAAACAGCAGATCACCAAACAGCGCATCCGGATCCAGCCAGCCAGTAACCGGGCCGGCCACAATGCCGGCCAGCAGCAGAAACAGAATGGCAGGCAATTTTACCCACCAGGCAAACCACTGACAGATAATTGCAATCAGGCCGATCCCGGCCAGCAACAACATAATGTGTTCGTTCATGGATGCTGCGCCCGTTTCCTGTCAGTTACCGGCCCGGCCCAGCCCGGGAAGAGGGCTACACCCCCGTTCCACCTACCGTCAGGCCATCAATGCGCAAAGTAGGCTGACCCACGCCCACCGGCACGCTCTGTCCCTCTTTCCCGCAAACGCCAACCCCTTCATCCAGCTTGAGATCATTGCCTACCATGCTGACCCGGGTCAGCACATCGGGGCCGTTGCCAATCAGCGTTGCACCCTTCACCGGCCGGCCGATTTTGCCGTTCTCGATGAGATAGGCCTCGCTGGCAGAGAAAACAAACTTGCCGGAGGTGATATCCACCTGGCCACCACCGAAATTAACCGCATAGAGGCCGTTCTCCACTGAAGCGATAATCTCCTCCGGGGCATGGTTTCCGGGCAGCATGTAGGTGTTGGTCATCCGCGGCAGCGGCACGTGGGCGTAGGATTCACGACGCCCGTTTCCGGTCGGCTCCACCCCCATCAGGCGGGCATTGAGCTTGTCCTGCATGTAGTTTTTGAGAATGCCGTTTTCGATCAATACGGTCTGTTGGGTGGGGATCCCTTCATCGTCGATATTGAGGGAGCCACGCCGCCGGGCCAGCGTCCCGTCATCCACCACAGTACACTGCGTGGATGCAACCTGTTCGCCGATACGTCCGGAAAATGCCGAACTGCCCTTGCGATTAAAGTCCCCTTCCAGACCATGCCCGATCGCTTCATGCAGCAACACGCCGGGCCACCCGGGCCCCAGTACCACCTGCATGGTACCGGCAGGGGCCTCTTCCGCCCGCAGGTTTACCAGCGCCTGCTGTACCGCTTTGTGGACATACTCCAGCCCCCTATCCTGCTCAAGAAAGTATTCATATCCGGTACGCCCGCCACCACCCGCGGAGCCCTGCTCGCGGCGGCCATTCTGTTCCGCAACCACATTTACATTGAGTCGCACCAGAGGCCGGATATCAGCCGCCAGAGTACCATCGCTGGCAGCAACCAGGATCACCTCATGCTCAGCCGCCAGACTAATGATCACGTGGGATATCCGGGGATCCTGACGACGCGCCTCGGCATCCAGCCGGTACAGCAGATCCACCTTGTCCTGGGCAGAAAGGGTTTCAAGCGGATCCACCGGCGCATAAAGCTGATGTCCCGCTCCCTTGCTCCACGCCTGCACCCGCCCGGCACCACCAGTCCGGGCGATAGCCCTCGCTGCTGTTGCGGTCTGCTCCAGGGCTGGCAGAATAATCTCGTCAGAATAGGCAAAACCGGTCTTTTCACCGCTGACAGCCCGAACCCCGACACCCTGTTCGATGTTGTAGTTACCCTCCTTGACGATGCCATCTTCCAGTACCCACGACTCCTGCCGACTGGACTGGAAATAGAGATCGGCACTATCCACGCTGTGGGTCATGATCCGATCGAGCACTGTCTGAAGTTCGTTCTCTCCAATCCCGCCGGGACTCAGCAACAGGCTCTGCGCTGTGGCCAGGGCGCTGCTCATGACAGACGACATGGCAAACGCCGGTGCTCAAGGGCAGGGAAGGTACGGCGCCTGTTTTGCAACTGCTCGCAGTCAATGTCCGCTACCACGATCCCCGAGCCGCTGGGCAGATGATCCAGCACAACACCCCACGGATCGACTATCATGCTGTTACCGTGGGTGTGGCGACCATTGATATGGTAGCCACCTTGGGCAGACGCTATCACATAACAGAGATTCTCGATGGCCCGCGCCCTTACCAACACCTCCCAGTGCGCCTTGCCGGTAATCGCGGTAAACGCGGCTGGCAGTGCAATCAGCTCGGCACCCTGCTCGGCCAGATTACGAAACAGTTCGGGGAAACGAAGATCGTAGCAGACCGCCAGACCCAACCGGCCAAAGGGAGTATCCAGCACCACCAGCTCCTCTCCGGGCTCAATGGTCGCCGATTCGTTGTACTCCTCTCCGCTCTCCTTGAGTGCCACATCAAACAGGTGAATCTTGTCGTAGCGAGCCACCTGTCTGCCGGCAGCATCATAGACCAGGCAGGCAGCCCGTATCTTGTCGGACGCTGTGGCCTCAAGCGGAATGGTCCCGCCCACAATCCACAACTCATGCCGGGCCGCCTGCCGGGACAGAAACTCCTGAATGGGCCCGTCCCCTTCCCGTTCACGAAGATCGACCTTATCCTGTTCAGTCATCCCCATAACGGCAAAATTCTCCGGCAACACCACCATCCGTGCACCAGCATCCACCGCTGCGGTTATCAGGCGACCGGCCTCAATAAGATTGGCGCTCACATTGGGTCCGGAGGCCATTTGAATCGCTGCAATTTTACTCATGGTCGAATCAGTCAGTTACTTTTTTTGGAATCAAGACAATCGGGAACAATATTTGTGCCGCGTCAGAGTATCACATCACTCTGCCTCAGGGGGAGCATTGCGGCTGTTTTCCCTGCCACGGGTGATTACCGGCTTTTCCCAGCTTCCGGTGACGTGATAGACGTACTGGGCCACTTTATCCAGCCGCAGCAGCTTCTCCGCCATCCAGATCAGGGCACCGGCCTGGGGTCCCCAGGCCAATGCGCCGGCAACAAACAGGTTGGAGCCATCTCCCGGTATCACCAGGATATGTTGATCATAGTCTCTGGCTACGTAACCGGTACGGCCACTGACCGCAATCCGGGCAGTGGGGCCTTCGAGCAAAAGATCGTGGGTTGTGGCATTGCCATCACCCAGACGTATCTCTCCCTTGATCCGGTCAAAGCGGAATCCCTTGCCGAACAGATCCCGGAAGTCCAGGGTCAACCGCCGTGGCAGAGCCTGCAGGCTGAACAGGCCGAACAGGCGGCCAGCACCCGGCTCAACGCTTTCAATCCGCCCGCTGCCAATATTCAGTTTTATCTTGCCGTTCAACGTACGCAAATCAAAGTCCATCGGGGAACCGGGCCAGTCCAGTTTGCCCTCTGCCATCAGGTTTTCACCATGCAGCATCGGGGAAAGCCCCAGAGCTTTGAGCATATCGCTCGTTCGTGGTGCAGTTAATACAAGATCAGCATGAACCTGTTGGTTGCCTGCGGCCAGCCAGTCCGCCTTGCCCTGAAGGGTCATGTACGGAGCAGTCAACAGCAGTTCCCGTACCTCCATTCCCTGCGCTCCCCCTCTGGCTCTGAATACCAACCGGCCCAGCTCCAGTTGCCGGTATTTCAACTGCTGAATATTCACTGCAAACACAGGCAGATAGCGGGGATCAAAATGGTGATGAATTCCTTCTCTGTCTTCTTCCTCCCCGGCACCGGGAAGCAGGTGCAAACGTTCCAGCTCCAGTTCCACATGCAGTCCGGACAGAGTGCTGTTTTTAACCGCCGACGGCCCTCCTGGCAGCAATTTCATCCATTCCGCCACGGAAAAATCATCCAGCCTCCCGGTAACCCTAAGTACCGATGCCGCCGGAAACCGGACCCTGTCCGAACCAAAGTGAATATGTCCACGTTCCAGCCGCCCCTCTCCCCCGGTTGCAGTCAGCCCGATAATTCCGTTCAGCTCTTTTCCGTAACTGAACCGGATACGGTTGCCAACGTCATCCCAGTCGATATGCAACGGTCGGGCCAAGAAGCCCTTTTTGTCCAGCGGCGCTGGAAGGCGGGAGGTGATTCCCTGTAACGATGAATCCAGACGCAGCCCAAGCGTCAAACCGGGCTGCTTACGATGGTAATTCAGATCCAGTTCCGCCCTGAATTCACTTTCGCCATCCAGCCGTTCGAGCTGCGGCAGGCGCAACTGCCGGCCCAGCGGGGATGGCAACACACGCCCATCGATAGCGAGCCGGGTTGTAACCTGCTCACCCGCGGATTGAGTAGACACATCAATCCGGGCAGGCCGATCAAAAATAAAGGCCTCGACCGATTCGGCCCGGTAACCCTCTCTGTCAAACTGCAGCCGGCCACGGATATTGGTCGCCTCCAGATAACCGGCTCCCAACCGGTACTGAAAACTGTTATTGGTCAGAGTTACAGTTCCCTGATAGTCTACGGGATGATTGCTGAATGGAACACCAACGTACAGGCCCAAAGTTGCCTTGCCAGCTACGCTCATCCGCGCCAGCGCCGGATCAGCTCCAGCCGCGACCGGAATTTCGCGCAGAAAACGCAGCATCTGCGCAGCATCGCCTTCTGCCTGCCCCGATACATTCAGCATCTTGTTCCGGTAATCCAGGATATTTACGCGAGTCCCGTTGATACGCGTATTCATGATTCGCCCCGACCGGGCATCGACAGACATACTCTCGCCGCGAAACAGCACGTCAGCCCTCAATGAGTAAATTCCCGGCCACCCCTTCAGGTAATTGATCTGCACCTTGCGCGTCTTGAAACCTACTTCAAATTTTCCCTGCCCCTTCCTGTATGGAAACAGCCCTTTTTTCAACCGGCCATGAAGTATCAGCTTACCCTTCGTCACCTCCCCATCAACCAGTGAGGCATCCAGCCACTTGACCAAATTTTTTGGCATGATGGTGACAGGATAATAATGCGAGGCACGGGCCACGTTACCGTCGCGGAATGCCACCCGAAGATCAAGAAAAGGCGGTGTGCCCGCCCCGGATAACACCAAATCTAACTCTGCCTCTGCCTGGATATCCCTGTTGTCCAGCACAAGATTCTGCCCGGACAGATACCAGGAGCCAGCGCTTTTCTGCCAGTTGACTGTGCCGTTCAGCTGCTCAAAGGTCCAGGAATTCCGGGCCAGACGGGAAAAATCGACCTGCCCCTGACCGCTCTCCAGACGGATAGCACCGGACTCGGCATCCGCCCACAGAGTACCGCTTACCCCCTCCACACCCGGCAGATTTTTCCACGGTTTCAGGCGCAGCTCATGCACCCGGCCGGAGACAGAGAAACGTTGTGACGGGGGAGCCTTCGGTCGATAGTCAATTCGCAGGTCGGACAGTTCCCCGTGCGGGCGCATCACCTTGATCGCCTTGCCCAGCTCTGCCGGCAGGCCGTCTCCCAACAACAACAGATTGGTAACATCGCCTAGACGCAGAAAACTCAGCCTGGCCTCATACCGAGGCGAACCCTGCCCCATCCCTTTTGAAGTCAGATGAAAACGGGCATCAGGCCAGGCATCACCCCGGGCAATACGCAGGCGGGAGATATCCAGTTCCCACCCCTGCTCGTCCCGCTGCCAATGGAACTGGCCATTCGCCAGATCGAGTTGGAACCGGGTATCCTCGCCAGCTGACACCAGTTTGAGGTCGCGTATGCCGCTCTCCCCCTGCAGGCGGATCAGACGACCGTTTTTCCACTCGCCCCACAGCTCCATATCGAGTTGCCCTGTGCCGCTGCTGATCTGAGTCAACCGGGCCTGCTCCAGCAATGGCGCCAGCTTTATTCCTAACCCGTTGATATAGAACTCACCATCCCACTCATGAAACATCTCCCCGGGCCCGGTAAAATCTGCTGCAACGCGAATGGTTTCACCCAACCCGGAAGGCAGCGTGGCAACACCCTCCAACTGGTGCCGTTCACCCTGGTTCCGCAACTCGATTTTGGCGATATCGAAACGCAGGAGCTGTTCATCCCGGCGTTGATCCAGCCAGTAGATGGTACTGTCACGAATGACCAGATGGGGTTGGGAAAAGATCCACTTTCCCGCCGCAGCGGTGTCCGCCGGTGCCGCCTGTTCGAACGGCCGGGTCAGCGCCAATCCTTTTATACTGACCACTCCCTCCGGGTTCCGCTTGATTGAAAGATCCGCGCCGACCACAGTAAACAGGCCCAGCATGATCTTGCGATGCCATAGCGATTTCCACAGATCGATACCAACCCGGAACTCCTGAAACTGCAGTAGCGTCTGTTCCCCCTGCTGATCCAGCAGCCGTACATTTTTGAATAACAGTGTTGGCTGCAATCCCTGCATCTCTGCATCCAGCGCTTTCACCTTGACCGGCTGCTGGAGGCGCTCACTCAACCAGGAGGTTACCTGTTCCCGATACTCCTCCGCATTGGAAAACACCACGCGGGCAGTGGTCAGCGAAATCGCACCGACGATAACCAGCACGACAAAACCCACCCAGAACAGGGCAAGCAGACGCTTTACCAGAGTGCGCAACAGACTCACGTTTCGGCCCGATCCGGATAATTTATGAAAAACAAATCGAAGGTACCGCTAAAAGTATTAATAATATTTTTTGACTAAATCCGTTTCACGTCAAAACAACGTCAAATTGCTCCTGGGTATAAAGCGACTCCACCTGAAATACGACCGGCTTGCCGATAAAGGATTCCAGATCCGCTACGCTGGTGGACTCTTCGTCCAGTAGCAGATCAACCACCTCCTGCGAAGCCAGCACCATGAACCGCTGGGCGTCAAACTGGCGCGCTTCGCGCATGATTTCACGAAAGATTTCGTAACAAACCGTTTCTGCTGTCTTCACTGATCCGCGTCCGTTGCAGGCGGGGCACTCTTCGCAAAGTACGTGTTCCAGGCTCTCCCGGGTTCGCTTGCGTGTCATCTCCACCAGCCCCAGATCAGACACCTCGGTAACACTGGTCCGGGCATGATCACGATCGAGCACTTTCTCCAGCGCCTGCAGCACCTGGCTGCGATGTTCCGGGCTATCCATATCGATAAAATCGATAATGATAATACCGCCGAGATTGCGCAGCCGTAGCTGACGGGCGATAGTGTGGGTCGCCTCCAGGTTGGTCTTGAATATGGTCTCTTCCAGGTTGCGATGACCAACAAACGCACCGGTATTTACATCAATGGTGGTCATCGCCTCAGTCTGATCGATAATCAGATACCCACCTGACTTCAGCTCCACCTTGCGCTCCAGCGCACGCTGGATTTCGTCCTCAACACCGTAGAGGTCAAAAATCGGCCGCTCACCGGGATAGTACTCGATTCGTGGCGTCAATTCCGGAATAAACTTGTCAGCAAATTTGGTTACCTTCTGGTACGTCTCGCGCGAGTCAATACGTATTTTCTCCAGCTCCACACCCGCCAGATCACGCATGATCCGCATGGCAAGGGGCATATCTTCATGAATCAACCCCCCGGCTGGCTCGCTCTCGTTGCGCTCCTGGATGGCGTCCCACAGCTTGTGCAGAAACGCCATGTCGGCACAGATCTCCTCCTCCCCCACACCTTCCGCCACCGTGCGGACGATGTATCCCCCCGGACCAAAACTCTGTGCACAGCGCTGAACCAGCTCTTTCAACCGCTCACGTTCGCTCTCATCGGTAATTCGCTGCGAGACACCAACATGGTCATTGCCCGGCATAAAGACCAGGTTGCGCGCCGGGATGGAGATACTGGTGCTGAGACGGGCACCCTTGCTGCCCAGTGGATCCTTAATCACCTGCACCAGAACGCTCTGGCCCTCCCTCAGCAGTTCGCTTATGGTGGAGTTGTTTTTGTCAGCATCATCCTGGCTCTCATCGGCACCTCTGAGGAGGATGTCCCGCTCATGCAGGAAAGCAGTACGCTCCAGACCTACCTCCAGAAATGCGGCCTGCATGCCCGGCAATACCCTGCATACCCGGCCCTTGTATATATTTCCGACCAGACCACGGCGGCTGGTGCGCTCGATATATATCTCCTGCAGCGCTCCGTTCTCCACCACTGCAACACGGGTTTCGCGGGGGGTTACATTAATCAGCAGCTCTTCACGCATAATGTTGTTTTATCAGTCAGTCTGTTGTCAGCGATGATAAGGGTGGTGCTGAAGGATGGACCAGCTGCGGTAGAGCTGCTCTGCCACCACAATACGCACCAGCGGATGCGGCAGGGTAAGCGGCGATAGCGACCAGGCGCTGTCTGCACGGGCGAGACACTCTGCCGCCAACCCTTCCGGACCACCCACCAGCAGCGCCACATCCCGTCCGCCCTGCAACCATCCTTTCAGCTTCTGCGCCAGCTGTGGGGTATCCCAGGCCTGGCCGCGCAGCTCCAGCGCGATAACCAGCGCCCCCTTGGGGATCGCCGCACACATGCGCTCTCCCTCCTGCTTCTTCAGACGGGACAGATCCGCCCCTTTTCCCCGCTTGCCCGCGGGAATTTCCACCAGCCGGAGGCGGCACTCCGGCGGCAGACGGCGCGCATATTCAGTATATCCCTGTTGTACCCAGTCCGGCATACGGGTTCCAACGGCCAGAAGGTGGATATTCATCGTTTTTCAGCAGCCGCTATTCCGGCGCATTGGTATCCCACAGCTTCTCCAGATTATAGAAATCCCTGACCTGGGGCAGCATGATATGCACCACTACATCGACCAAGTCCACTACGATCCACTCTCCGGCCTGTTGACCTTCCACCCCCAGCGGCCGGATATCGTGCTGTTTGACCTTCTCTATGACACTGTCTGCAAGTGCCCTGACCTGGCGATCCGAGGTGCCGCTGGCCACCACCATCATATCGGTAATGCTGCTCTTGCCTCGCACATCCAGCACCTTGATATCCCTGGCCTTGAGATCCTCCAGGGCTTCGACAACAAGTTCACACAGCTGTTCAGCACTCATGTCATTCTCTGATTTCATCGGTATAACTGTTGCTCCTGGATATAGTTCCATATTTCATCGGGTAGCAGATAACGTGGATTCCGTCCTTCCCTGATCAAGGCACGGATACGTGTAGAAGAGATATCAAGCTGGGTTACCGGTTGCATGAAAATCAACCCGGCCGGTTTACGGGTCAGTTCCCGGGGATCGGCCACCAGACAGCTGTCCGCCAGTTCCGCCAACGGTCCACCGTGATCATCGAGATGCTCGGGCAGCCAGCCGGGGCGATGCGACACCACCAAATGGGCCAGCCGGGGAATCTCCTGCCAGCGGTGCCAGCTGCTCAGCCCCAGAAAAGCATCCATCCCCAGCAACAGACAGAGCGGACGCTGCTCTCCCAGTTCCGCACGAAGTTCACCGAGCGTGTCCACCATGTAGGAGGGGCCGGTGCGCTCTATTTCACGCTCATCCACCACGAAGCCTGACTGCCCGGCTATCGCCTTGCGCAACATAAACAGACGCTCCGCGCAGCTGGCGCGCGGCGCACGACGATGGGGAGGGATTCCGGCCGGAATCAGGCGCAGTTCATCCAGTTGCAGAATCTCGAACAGCTCCAGCGCCGGACGCAGATGGCCGATATGGACAGGGTCAAAGGTACCGCCAAAAATTCCAATCACGTGCGGAAATGTCCGTCACCGATAACAATATATTTCTGCGAGGTAAGCCCCTCCAGTCCCACCGGTCCACGCACGTGAATCTTGTCGGTACTGATCCCGATCTCGGCACCCAGCCCGTATTCAAAGCCGTCGGCAAAGCGGGTAGAAGCATTCACCATCACCGAGCTGGCATCCACCTCATTGAGGAAACGCCGCGCACGGCTGAAATCCTCGGTAATGATGGACTCGGTATGGCTGGAGCCATAACGGTGGATATGATCCATGGCTGCATCCAGATCGGCAACGATACGAACGGAGAGAATCGGTGCCAGATACTCGGTCTCCCAGTCCTGCTCAGTGGCCGCCTCGACGCCGGGCAACAGTCGGCAGGTGGCGGGACACCCGCGCAGCTCCACCCCCTCTTTCTGATACATCCGGGCCAGTTCCGGCAGCAGATCGGCGGCAACCGCCTCTGCAACCAGCAGGGTCTCCATGGTGTTGCAGGTGCCGTAGCGCTGGGTCTTGGCATTGAAGGCCACCCGGATGGCCTTGTCACGATCCGCCGCGGCATCGATATAGACATGGCACACCCCGTGCAAATGTTTGATCACCGGCACCCGGGCATCACGGCTGACCCGCTCAATCAACCCCTTGCCGCCACGCGGCACGATGACATCAACAGAGTCCTGCATGGTTATCAACTCACCCACCGCCGCTCGATCGGTGCTATCCACCACCTGCACCACATCCAGCGGCAGACCGGCCTGTTCCAGACCGGCACGGATGCAAGCGGCAATCGCCCGGTTGGAGTGGATTGCTTCCGAGCCACCGCGCAGGATGGCGGCGTTGCCGGACTTGAGGCACAGCGCCGCTGCATCAGCCGTCACATTGGGGCGCGATTCATAGATAATACCAATCACCCCAAGAGGCACGCGCATCTTGCCAACCTGAATCCCCGAAGGGCGGTATTTCAAATCGGTGATCTCTCCCACCGGATCCGGCAGGGCGGCAATCTGCCGCAGACCCTCGGCCATCGCCGCCACTCTGGACTCATTCAACTCCAGCCGATCCAGCAGGGCCGCATCCAGCCCCTTCTCCGTGCCGGCCTCCATATCCTTGCGGTTTTCAGCCAGCAGCCGGGACAGACTGCTCTCGATGGCCTCTGCAGTGGCCAGCAGAGCGCTGTTTCTGACGCCGGTTTCCGCGCGGGCAACCGCCCGGCTGGCCACGCGAGCTTTCCTTCCCATCTGGCTCATGTACTGTTTGATATCATTCATCCGGTAAGAATCCTGGTTGGTTTTCGTGAAACAGCAACATCATCGCAGAGTTGTGATCGCTGCAATACATAACGCCATCTCCAGCTGTTGGCCGGGAATGGCGGTGGTTTATGCCATTCCGCCTCGCTCCATTATGGCACAACCAATTGTCACTTCAGCTGGTCCGATGCAGCTTGTTTTGTATAGGGCACCTCTAAAAGCAGTAATTTTTTCGCGAGAGCAATGAAGCTCCGCGCGCACGACGGCATGGACGCAGGAGGTACGAGTCCATGGATGGACGAGGTAGAACGAAGCAGAAAGCCAGAGTCGAGAGCAATGCATGGAACAATTGCCGGGAACCGCAGTGTATGCAGTGTATAACATTCGAGCGCGGAGCTGACGCCGCTATCGCGGAAAAAGTGCATTTTTAGAGGTACCCTATAATCGATTTTCTGCTTTGGTATATACCAGTCCCCGATCTCTTTTACCGACAGCAATCACATAAACGACTATCTCACTATCATTAACTCCATACACCAAACGATATCCCGCCGAACGCAGCTTGATCTTATATACACTTTTGAAACCATGCAGCTGATTTACCGGATTCCGTGGATTTTCCATTCTTTCTTCCAGTTTTTTTTTAAACTGCTTGCGTATCGGTGGAGCCAGTTTTTCCCACTCTTTCAGGGCACTCGGCAGAAACTTGATTCTATAAGTCATCAAGTTCGACTTCTATCGCCTGTTTTTTTTCACCGGCCCTGTCCCTCACTATTTGAGCCAGCTCGGAATCTTCCAGCTTATCCATTAACCATTCATAGGTTTCTGCCGGTATGAGATACGCTGCCGGAACATTGTGGTTGAGTATTGCAATAGGAGCACCTTCAGCCTCATTAAGAAGCGCTGTTGGATTCTTCTTCAATTCTGAAATACTTGCGGAACAACTGGATAATACTTGCCTCATAAACACACCCAAAAAAGCACTATAACGAATGTTAAATATAGACCTTTTTTCGGGGTTATTCAAGCTTGTTTCAAGGTAACTACTCAGCGAGTAATGAAAATGTTGTACAACTGCTCAGCTCGCTTCTGAAACGTGGCAGATCAAGGCGGGAAATGTGAGTTTACAGGAGTAAATGACCGTTTCCCAACGCAGAGATGGCGCGTTTCAGGAGCAGGCCGAGTAGTTACATTTCAAGGAGCCGGAAACCTGCCAAACAGCCGCGCTCCTGCCATCAACAGAATCAATTGTAGCAGTTCATCCCAGGGATTACCTTTATCAACCCCCTTGACCAGCCGATCGATACGGGCCGCACGGCGCAGCATCTGCTGCCAGCGCTGGCTGTTGTGCCGCTGCAGACCCTGGCGCACTACCGGCTTGCGCTGCTCCCATATCCGATACTGGCGCATGGCCTGTTCCACCGGACAACCGGACTCCAGTTCGGAGGCCATCCCCTCCAGCAGACGGATCTCGCGGGCCAGCGCCCACAGCACCAGTACCGGCTCAACCCCCTCACCCCGCAATCCACGCAGGGTGCGTACAGTGCGGGGCACATCGCCGGAGAGCGCCGTATCGACCAGTTCGTAGATATTAAAACGCGCACTGTCCGCCACTGCAGCAGTAATGTCATGCAACTCCAGCGGGCTCTCACCGTGGAGCAGATGCAGTTTCTCGATCTCTTGGGCGGCGGCAAGCAGGTTTCCTTCAACCCGTTCCGCCAGCAGATTGATCGCATCCTGGCTAGCCTGCATTCCTCTGGCCTGCAAACGGCGCCGTATCCAGCCCGGCAGTTCGTTCGGTTTTGGCGGCCACAGTTGTACCACCACGCCGCGCTGCTCCAGTGCCTGATACCATTTGCTGCGCCGGACGGAGGGGTCGATCTTTGCGCTGACAATCAACAATACACACTCTTCCGGCGGATTCTCCGCCCACGCCCGCAACGCCTTGCCACCGGCATCACCGGGCTTGCCGCCCGGCAGGCGCAGTTCGATCAGACGCTGTTCGGCAAACAGTGACAGCTCGCTGGCCGCCGAGCCAAGCCGATCCCAGTTGAACCCCTTTTCAACACTCAACACCTCGCGTCCGGTAAACCCCTTCTCCCTGACCGCCCTGCGCACGGCATCAGTCGTCTCCGCCACCTGCAGTGGCTCATCTCCACCAATCAGGTAGATCGGCGCCAGCTCCCGGGCAAGATGGCCGGCAAGCTGCTCCCCGCGGAGTTTCATTCCGGACTCTGTACCGGCTGACTGTAGCGCAACCGGTTCATCACCGCTGCCACCGCCCGCCGGCGCAGTTCGCGCCAAAGCTCATCCCGTTCGGTACTCTTGCCCAACACGTCCACCTCATTGAAAGTATAGGCCTTTGCCTCTGTGACGGTTTGGGGTGGCAGCAACACCTTTCCTGCAGGATCATACACGCCATAGCTCAGCTGGTAGTTCAACTCATACTCCCGCGGCCGCCCGTCACTTCCCACCGACAGAATACGCCGTCTGTTCTGCTCCCCTTCAATTTTCACTACCGCATTTGCCTGTTCCGGCTGTTCAGGAACAGAGACTCCCGCCACACGCAGGGCACGACGTAACTCATCAGCAATCTCGCTGTAACGAACATCACTCTCCACATAGGCGCTCTCAAGCCATGCCGGCAGGGCGGTTTCACCACGCAGATGAAAACCGCAGGCAGTAACCAGCAGGCAGACCAGCAACAGCGGGGGGAAACATACCGCCCTCAATGCCCTGTTCATTTGACGACGATGTTCACCAGTTTGCCAGGAACAACTATCACCTTCTTCACCTCTTTTCCCTCGATAAAGCGTTGCACATTGTTCTCCTGCAATGCAGCACTCTCGACGGTTTTGCGATCCGCATCGGCTGCTACTTCAATACGGCCACGCAGTTTACCATTGACCTGAACAACAAGCTGCTGGCTGTCACACTGCAGGGCACGCTCATCCACCTTTGGCCAGGGGGCATCGATTACCGCCCCCCGATGGCCCAGCGCCTGCCACAAGACATGTGTGATGTGGGGAACAATGGGCGCCAGCAGCAGCACCATCGTCTCCAGTGCCTCATGCATGACAGCCCGCCCCTGACCGCTCTCCGTCCTGAACCGGGAGAGCGCATTGGTCAGCTCCATCACTGCGGCAATGGCAGTATTGAATGTATAACGGCGCCCGATATCATCGCTGACCTTGGCGATAGTCTCATGCACCCGGCGGCGCAGCTCCTTCTCTTCCGCATTGAGAGTGGAAGGTTCCACCAAAGGCGCTTCACCAGCAGCCACATGCTCATGCACCAGCCGCCAGATCCGTTTGAGAAAGCGGAACGCCCCCTCGACGCCGGCATCCTGCCACTCCAGCGACTGTTCCGGTGGCGCCGCAAACATCATGAACAGGCGCGCGGTATCTGCGCCGTAGCGCGATATCAACACTTCCGGATCAACGGTGTTTCCCTTCGACTTGGACATCTTGGCGCCATCCTTGAGCACCATCCCCTGGGTCAGCAGACGGGTAAAGGGTTCATCGCTGTCCAGCAGCCCTTCATCCCGCATCAGCTTGTGATAGAAGCGGGCGTAGAGCAGATGGAGGATGGCGTGTTCAATCCCGCCGATATACTGGTCCACCGGCAGCCAGTATCTGGCTCGCTCATCCAGCATCGCCTGATCGTTGTCCGGACAGCAGTAGCGGGCGTAGTACCAGGAGGATTCCATAAAGGTATCGAAGGTGTCGGTCTCCCGGTGTGCCTCGCCGCCACAGCGGGGGCAGCTGGTCTGGTAGAACTCCGGCATCTTTTTCAAGGGCGAACCGATGCCGTCCAGTTGAACCTGCTCCGGCAGCACCACCGGCAACTGCTCCTCCGGCACCGGCACGGCACCGCAATCAGGACAGTTGATAATGGGAACAGGCGCCCCCCAGTAGCGCTGACGCGATACGCCCCAGTCCCGCAACCGGTAGTTGACCCGCTTGCACCCCTTGCCCTCGGCAGCGAGATAGTCCGCTATGGCATCAAATGCCTGGGCGGAGGTCATGCCGGAAAAGTCAGCAGAGTGCACCAGCACTCCTTTGCCGGTGAAGGCCTGCATGGACAGATCGGCCTCCTCGCCCGCGTCCGGTACGATAACCTGCTTGATCGGCAGACCATATTTCTTCGCAAACTCCCAGTCCCGCTGGTCATGGGCAGGCACGGCCATTACCGCCCCCTCGCCATATCCCATCAAAACAAAATTGGCCACATAGATTGGCACCTCTGCACCGCTGATGGGGTGAATGGCCCGGAGTCCGGTATCCATCCCCCTCTTTTCCATGGTCTCCATTGCCGCTTCGGCAGTCTGCTGGTGCTTGCACTCATCAATAAAGGCAAGCAAGTCCGGGTTGTTCGCCGCCCCACTCAAGGCCAGAGGATGTTCTGCCGCCACAGCCACATAGGTCACTCCCATCAGGGTATCGGGACGGGTGGTAAACACCTTCAGCAGCTCCCCGGAGCCCTTGACTGCGAAATGCACCTCCAGCCCTTCTGAACGGCCGATCCAGTTGCGCTGCATGGTACGCACCTGCTCAGGCCACTCATCCAGCTGATCCAGATCGGCCAGCAGCTCTTCGGCATAGGCGGTGATCTTCATAAACCATTGGGCTATTTCACGGCGCTCCACCTCGTGATCACAGCGCCAGCAACGGCCCTCGATCACCTGCTCATTGGCCAGCACAGTCCTGTCATTGGGGCACCAGTTGACCGGCGCTGTTTTTTTATACACCAGCCCTTTTTTATACAACCGGGTAAACAGCCACTGCTCCCAGCGATAGTACTCCGGCTTGCAGGTAGCCAGCTCCCGTGTCCAGTCAAAACCAAAACCCAGTCGCTTGAGCTGGTCACGCATGTAGTCGATATTTTCGGCCGTCCACTTTGCCGGCGGCACACCATGTTTTATCGCCGCATTTTCTGCTGGCAGACCAAAGGCATCCCAGCCCATCGGCTGCATGACATTTTTTCCCTGCATACGCTGATAGCGGCTGATTACATCACCGATAGTATAGTTGCGCACATGCCCCATATGCAGGCGGCCGCTGGGATAGGGAAACATGGAGAGACAGTAAAATTTCTCCCTTGCAGGATCCTCCACCGCACGAAAAGAGTCATGCTCCTTCCAGTAACGCTGTGCCAGTGCCTCAACCTTCTCCGAATGGTATTGTTCGTCCATCGTTACCCTGTTTGTTGTTGAATCGCTGAATTATCCCACACGGCGCAGGAAAATCATCCCGAGCATCCCGGCCATCAGTACGACAATCGGCAGATTCCCCCATCTCACGTAGGGGGTAGCGCCCTGACGGGGCTGGATCACTCCGGTCAGCGCCGCCACCTCGAACTGCGGTGCAGTAGAGGTAATCCGGCCGCGATAATCGATGATCGCGGTAATCCCGGTATTGGTCGCCCGCACCAGGGGGCGTCCCCCTTCAAGGGCACGCATGGAGGCTATCTGCAGATGCTGGTGAGGTCCGAAGCTGTCCCCCCACCAGGCATCGTTACTTACGTTTACCAGCAGATCTGCCTCGGGCAGGGTGCGGATCACCTCGGCACCAAAGGCATCTTCATAACAGATGGAGATCCCTATCTTGTGGCCCGCTGCCTCCAGCAGAGGCTGGTCGGGAGAACCCGGGCTGAATGAGGACATGGGAAGATCAAAAAAAGCAATCAGACCGCGCAACTGCTCCTCGAACGGGACAAAATCACCAAACGGCACCAAATGATACTTGCGGTAAAAACCCTGGCTGCTGCCCAGACTCATCATCGCGTTGTAATAGCGACCGGTATCCTGATCGGTGATCGGCAACCCGACCAGCAGATCGGTGTTGTGCTCCTGCGCAGCCCGCTGCAGATGACTGATAAAACCGTCTCTCAGCTGATAATAGAACGCAGTAACAGCCGTTTCCGGCCAGACGATCAGATCACTATCCCAGTGCTGTGCAGTCAGACCGGTATACAGCTCCAGATTTGGCCGCAATTGTTCGGGCAACCACTTGATCTCCTGCGGCACATTGCCCTGCAGCAGGGCTACCTTGAGCGGCTTGCCTTTTGGTTGAGTCCATTCGATCTGGCCTGCCAGCGCCGCCCCTGCCCAGAGAGCAAACAGCACAACCAGATAACGCCACCGGGAACCGGACCGGAATACTGCCAGTACAACCAGACCAGCGCTGAATGCTGCTGCCCATGAGACGCCATACTCTCCCAGCAGCGGCGCCAGACCGGCCAGAGGCGTGCCAATCTGGCTGACACCCAGGTTCAACCAGGGAAAACCGCTGAGGAACCACCCACGCCACCACTCAAACAACGTCCACAGGGCCGGCAGAACCACCAGCAACTCCACCACCGGCACTGCTCCTTTGGTGCTTCGCCACCAGTTCACTGTATACGCAGCGATAAAACCCAGCAAGGCCGGATACAAAGCCATGAAGGAGACAAACAGCAAGGTGAGAAGCACTGCCAGTGGAACACTGGCGGAGCCAAATTCATGTATGGAAACAAAGATCCAGGAGACGCCGACACCAAACATCCCGAGACCAAACAGCCAGCCGCGCCGGAATCCCTGGGCGGGGGTAAGAGTCAGCAGCACGGCAAACAGCAGGGCGGGAGAAAGAACAGCGACAGGAAACAGATGATAAGGGGCAAAGGCCAGCGGCAACAAAGCCCCTGCAACCAAGGCAATCAGATCCCCGCGCCAACCCGCAGCCAATACACCAGGACTGTCATGAGCAGACAGCCTGGACAAAGCTTGAACCAGCCTCATCTCCGGGTTGACAACAACCGTCCGGGCAACCGGTTAATGTTCACCCGGAACCGCCTCTTCCGGCTGCTTCACGGCATTTTCGATTTTGAACAGTTGCAACAGATGAACCCGCCGGTTATCCGCCCGCAACACCTTGAACTGAAAATTGTCGAGGGTTACCGTTTCTCCGCGTTTGGGCATATGCCCAAAGCCATGCATCACCAGACCACCAATGGTATCAAACTCCTCGTCACTGAATTCCGTGCCGAAGTATTCATTGAATTCGTCAATGGGGGTCAGCGCCTTGACTGTATACCGGTTGGGGCTGTAGCGCATGATGTAGGTATCATCGTCGAAATCATGCTCATCCTCAATCTCGCCTACAATCTGCTCAAGCACATCCTCTATGGTAACCAGCCCTGCCACCCCTCCATACTCGTCAACCACGATTGCCATGTGATTGCGGCTGGCCCGAAACTCTTTCAGCAACACGTTGAGGCGCTTGCTCTCGGGAATGAATGCCGCCGGACGCAGCGCCTCGCGAATATCAAATATCGCATCATCTCCCTGGGCAAGCCAGGCAAGCAGATCCTTGGCCAGCAGAATGCCGATAATCTCGTCACGACTCTCCCCGATAACCGGAAAGCGGGAGTGGGCAGACTCGATAATCACGGGAAGATAGGAGCGGGGATCGGCATCATGCTCCACAACAACCATCTGCGAGCGCGGGATCATGATATCCCTCACCTGCATCTCGGCCACCTGCAAAACGCCTTCAATCATCGCCAGGGCATCACTGTCCAGCAAGCCGCGGCGTGATGCATCACGCATCACCTCGAGTAGCTCTTCCCTGCTGCGGGGCTCTCCCTGATAGAGAACCTGGCCGATTTTTTCCAGCCAGGAGCGTTGCGGCTTCTCTCCGTCCACCGCGGAACTGTCAGATTGACCTTCTTCGTTCATACTCCGTTCACATTAGTAAGGGTTCTTATAGCCTAATCTGGCCAGGATGAAAATTTCAAGCATTTCCATCTCCTGCCTCTGCTGTGGTTCGATATGGTCATACCCCAGCAGGTGCAGAACACCGTGGACGATCATATGCGCCCAGTGGGCCATTACCGGCTTGTCCTGCTCAGCCGCCTGTTGTTCCACGACTGATGCACATATTACCAGATCACCCAGCAACGGGAGCGTTACCCCGGGAGGATTTTCAAAGGGAAACGAGAGCACGTTAGTAGGGGCGTCTTTGTGGCGATAGCTCCGGTTCAAACGGGCGCTCTCCTCCGGTTCCACGATGCGAACCGTCAGCTCTGCCTCCCGCCCGGCAAAGCCAGCCCCTTCAAGCGTAGCCCGCACCCATCTCTCGATACGCTCTCCGCCGGGTATTCCCGCCATTTTCTCTACAGCGGATTGCAGATCTATGACAATAGCGCAACTGCTCACCACAAAGGATTGCCAGTCATGGATACGGGTCAATCCTCAAAGTTCTCGTAGGCCGTCACAATACGCTGCACCAGCTGATGGCGCACCACATCCCTGGCCTGAAAAAAGGTAAAACCGACGCCTTCCACTCCCTTCAGTACCTCGACCACATGGCGCAGCCCGGAACGGCTACCCCGTGGCAGATCGATCTGGGTCACATCGCCGGTAATCACCGCCCTGGAACCAAAACCGATCCGGGTAAGAAACATCTTCATCTGCTCCAAAGTAGTATTCTGCGCCTCATCAAGAATGATGAACGATTCATTGAGGGTGCGCCCCCGCATATAGGCCAGCGGCGCCACCTCGATCACATTGCGCTCGATCAGTTTGGCAACGCGCTCGAACCCGAGCATCTCATACAACGCATCATAGAGAGGGCGCAGGTAGGGATCGATCTTCTGGGCCAAGTCACCCGGCAGAAAACCAAGCCGCTCCCCGGCCTCGACTGCAGGACGAGTCAGAACAATACGTCTCACCTTGTCCTGCTCCAGCTCCTGAACAGCGCTGGCCACCGCCAGATAGGTCTTGCCGGTTCCAGCAGGGCCGATACCGAAGATGGCATCCTCCTGCTGAATCTGCCACAGATACTGCTGCTGATTGGCTCCGCGCCCCCGAATCCGGCCCCGGGGGGTTTGGATAACAAGCTCCGGAATCCCGGTCATCTCCTGCTCCAGCAGGCTGTCAACGCCAGACTCCTGGAGAAACAGATGCACACCAGAAGGGGTCAGCGGCGTTTCCACCGTCTCACGGTACAGCTCCTGAACCACCTTGCTAGCCAGTTGAGCCGCGCCACTGCCACCAATAACACGAAAGGCGTTGCCACGGTTGTTGATCTCCACTCCCAGACGACGTTCAATCTGGCGAAGGTGCTCATCAAACTGACCGCAAAGATTGGCAAGACGCTGATTGTCGGCAGGCTCAAGATCAAAATCGATGGTTTGCAGGGTTTCACTCATGCATGAGCACTCTGCGGAACGGATTGCACCACCAACTCACCACGCAGGGAGTTTGGTAACGCTTCGGTAATCATCACCTCGGCAAACTGCCCGATCAACGACTCATCAGCAGCATCAAAATTGACCACCCGGTTGTTTTCGGTGCGACCCGCCAGCTGCCGGCTGTCCTTGCGGGACACCCCTTCAACCAGAACACGCTGTACCGTACCCGTCATGGCACGGCTAATCTCCGCAGCCTGCTGGCTGATGCGTTGCTGCAGAATGGCAAGGCGCTGTTTTTTTACTTCCGGAGCAACATCATCCGGCAGGTTGGCAGCGGGCGTACCGGGCCGGGCACTGTAGATAAAACTGAACGAGTGGTCGAAACCCACGCTGGCGATAAGATTCATGGTCGCCTCAAAATCCGCATCACTCTCACCAGGAAAACCGACAATAAAATCGGAGGAGATGGAGATATCCGGCCGCACGGCACGCAGACGCCGGATGATCCGTTTGTACTCCAGTATACTGTGACCCCGCTTCATCATCGCCAGAATGCGATCCGAGCCGCTCTGTACCGGCAGGTGCAGATGACTGACCAGCTGCGGAATGTCTGCATAGGCCTGGATCAGGCTGCTGCTCATCTCCACCGGATGAGAGGTGGTATAACGAATCCGCTCGATACCGTCCACCGCCGCCACATAGGAGATAAGCAGTGCCAGATCGGCATGCTCGCCATCATCCATGAGCCCCCGGTAGGCATTGACATTTTGACCCAGCAGGTTTACCTCGCGAACCCCCTGCTCCGCCAGCTGCACCACCTCTGCAATTACATCATCAAACGGGCGACTTATCTCCTCACCGCGGGTATAGGGAACAACACAGTAGGTGCAGTACTTGCTGCACCCCTCCATGACGGCAACATAGGCCGACGGTCCTTCAGCGCGCGGTTCGGGAAGACGGTCGAATTTCTCGATTTCGGGAAAGGAGACATCAATCACCCCGCCCTGACCCGCCTGGACATCATCCAGCATCTGCGGAAGGCGGTGCAGGGTCTGCGGACCGAACACCAGGTCCACGCAGGGGGCGCGCTTGCGCAAAAGCTCTCCCTCCTGACTGGCCACACAGCCACCCACCCCAATCACAAGCCCCGGGCGCTTCTCTTTCAGCTCCCGCCACATACCCAGTTGAGAGAATACCTTCTCCTGCGCTTTTTCACGGATCGAACAGGTATTAAGCAATAGCAGATCCGCCTGTTCCGCCTCGCTCACAAGTTCAAAGCCATGCGATGCATTGAGCACATCCGCCATTTTTGCGGAGTCATACTCATTCATCTGACAACCAAACGTCTTGACATAAAGCTTGCGCTTCATGGAAACAGATACCCCTCTCAACGGTAAAATAGTTGGAATTTTACCGCAGAGCAGCTACCCTCCACAATCCCCGGCGCTCTGGCAAGGGAGCATCAATGATGCCAATCACATAGTGTTCTTCTCTTTCAGCAACGGAAGCAACACCTCTGCCAGCTCCTTGGGCTTAAATTTGCCCACATAGGCATCAGCGCCAACGCTTTTGCCTATGTTGCTGTTCGCAGCCGCAGACAGTGACGAGTGCATAATGACAGGAACTCCGGCAAAGCGTTTGTCGCTTTTGATCTTTTTGGTCAGAACATAACCATCCATTTCCGGCATCTCGACGTCGGTCAGTATAAAGTCAAGCTTGTCCGCTACTGTCAACCCTTCTGCTTCGGCCTCGGCCGCTATCTTGTTGAGCTTTTCCCACGCCTGTTTACCGTTCTTTGCACTGGTATGATTGATTCCCATCCGATCCATGGTCATCTCGATCTGGGTGCGCGCAACCGAAGAATCATCAGCAAAAAACATAGTTGCCGGCATTTCGGCCTTCCCTATTCCATCGAACAGATGGGGATCGGCAGTTCGGCCGGTAGTCTCATCCAGTATCTTTTCCACATCCAGTATCATTACGATACGATTGTCTTTCAAATCAGCAACAGCAGTGACCAAACCACCGTGCCGGTGCGCCATCATCGCGGGAGGCTCCTTGATGGAACTCCACTCCATGCGCACAATTTGATCCACCGAATCAACCAGAAAGCCCTGCATGTTATAGTTATATTCGGTGACGATCAGAGCATCCGGCTTACTGCTTACATGGACATCACAAAAGTGCGACATGTGGATAACCGGGATCATCACCCCACGCAAACTTACCATCCCCTCCACACCGGGAGGCATGTCTGGGGCACGCACAATTTCCGGAACCCGCAGCACCTCCCTGACCTTGAATACATTAATCCCGAACATCTCTTCGCGTCCGCTGTTCTCATCTACGCCGAGACTGAATAGCAGGATTTCCAGCCGGTTGGCTCCCGCCAGACCAGTTCGATCATCTACTGACTTTAGAAAATTTGACATCGCTCACAACCCTGTTTGTCCAATTACAAACCATACACCAGCCATCAGCTGACCCAGACAACTTGTCTGACAGGATGCCCAACAAAGTGCCGAACAATAATGACCGGTCACTACCCAATAACGGCCAACCGGTCGATGTACTTGAGAGTTATTCCATAATTCACCGGGCAGACTGCTTACATCCCTCTGACTAACCCGGTCGGATTGGCACAACTATCAAACCGATACCTGAAACTGCAGCGCATCTCTAAAAACAGAGATTTTTTTGCGAGAGTGAGGGTGAATCGCTTCGAACGGCTATGGAAAAAACTCCATGATACGGTGACACGTAATCACCGTTATGCTTCTTGAAAGCACCGTTAACAAGTGCTATAAACAGGTCTACTTTTTATTCTTGTCGAGGCCTAATCCTATGCAAATCAAGTTTTCAGAAGATGTGATTCCCCTTTCTGACCTCAAAGTTAACCCTGGAAAGGTCGTAAATCGAGCTAAAGATACCCGTCGCCCCATTCTTCTCACTAGTCGTGGCCGGGGTATTGCTGTTGTGCAATGCCTTGATGAATATGAAAAAAATGAGGAGGAAAGGGAGTTTATGAGGGCTGTGGCTCAGGGGTTAATAGATATCAGAGAAGGAAATGAGCTACAGCTGGGAGAGGTGAAAAAGAAGCTGGGTATCGAATAAATGAAAATTTTCATTACCAACTCAGCTATTAGTGATTTTGAGAGTATTAAAGAATACTACGAGGAAGAAGGTATTCCTCATATAGACAAACAATTCGTGTCATCAATTATTGATCGCATTTATACATTGCGTGATAACCCTGATATTGGAAGAATGGTTCCAGAGTTTGATGAACCTAAAATCAGGGAGCTTATCCATTCGCCATTTCGTGTTGTTTATCTAAGAGAGCAATGGTCAATTCATGTGGTTAGAGTATGGCACAGTGAAAGAAAACTCATCTTGCCAGAAACCGAAACATAAAGGCGCTTCAAGAGAATATTCAGAATTCTGTGTCAGCGGTTATGACAGAGCAAAATGCTCATCCAATCTCCCCTTGGAGAGTGTTCAAAATTCTGTGTCGGCGGTTATCACAGAGCAAGATGCTCATCCAATCTCCCCTCGAAATGGATTGCCAGTTGCGAGAGGGTCAGGTTCCAGTTCTGCACCGGATGGGTCCAACGTTCGGAGGCCTTCAGTATACCGGCATAGAGCAGTTTGTATAAGCTGTTCTCGCTGGCTATCCGTATCGCCTCTCGAAGTCAGCCATGAAGGCCACCAGGGCATCCACCCCTTCCTCCGGCATTGCGTTATAGATACTGGCGCGCATACCGCCCACAGAGCGGTGCCCCTTGAGGGTGACCAGACCCTGTTCCCCCGCCTCGGCAAGGAAGGTGGTGTCCAGCGCGGCATCGGCAAGGGTGAAGGGGACGTTCATCCAGGAGCGACAGGCCGGTTCGACGGGATTGCTGTAGAAGTCGGAGGCATCGATGGCGGCATACAACTTCTGCGCCTTGCGCTGGTTGATACGAGCCATCGCCTCCAGCCCTCCATTACGTTTGACCCAGTCGAACACCAGCCCGGCCAGGTACCAGCTGTAGGTGGGAGGAGTGTTGTACATGGAGCCGCTGTCTGCGTGAATCCTGTAGCTGAACATACTGGGGGTGGTGGGCAGCGGATCGCCGATCAGATCCTCGCGAATGACCACCACGGTCAGGCCGGCCGGGCCGATGTTTTTCTGCGCTCCGGCGTAAATCAGCCCGAAGCGGCTCACATCCAGGGGGCGCGACAGGATGGTGGAGGACATGTCCGCCACCAGCGGGACCTCCCCGGCATCGGGAATGTAGGGAAACTCGACGCCGGCAATGGTCTCGTTGGGGGTGTAGTGTAGCCAGGCGGCATCGGGGTTCAACCGCAGGTCGGCCTGGGATGGCACGGAATATTCGGCACTTCCGGCAATATTCACCTCGCAGTAACGCTTGCCTTCGGCAATCGCCTTTTTCGACCAAGAGCCGGTATTGATATAGTCCGCGCTCTTTTTGCTGCCGAGCAGATTGAGCGGCACCATGGCGAACTGGCTGCTGGCGCCCCCCTGCAGAAACAGTACCTTATAGCCCTCCGGGATCGCCATGATGGAGCGGAGATCGGCCTCGGCCTGGGCGGCGATCGACATGAACTCCTTGCCACGGTGACTCATCTCCATCACCGACATACCGGTACCGCGCCAGTCAAGCAGCTCTTCACGGGCCTGTTGCAAAACCTCTTCCGGCAGCATGGCCGGGCCGGCACTGAAATTGTAGACACGGGGCATCTTGATGGGTTCTCCTGAAAAATGGTATCGAATACGGCGTGCAACTGAGGCACTATGGTTGCTGCTCTGCTCTTCTCTCCTGGACAGTACTACCGTGATGTTTCCGCTGATGTCCGCACATCCAGCAGGAGCAGCGTTTGGGGGTACGCGCATGAACTCCCCGCACCCTCGGTGAAGCGTCGGCCGGAATACCGCGGTAGCTGCCCCGCTTATGCTTGAGGCGCTCCGCCTGATGGCGAACCCAGGCTCGTCCTCTTCCCATTGGAGTTACTCCTCTTCACTGCCGGGAGCGCTCTCTTCTTCCTCTTCACCATTGTCGAGATCGACGATCCGCTCCAGTCCCACCAGCTGCTCACCCTTGTCCAGCTTGATGAGTCTGACTCCCTGGGTATTGCGCCCTACCACCGAAACCTCGGCAACGCGGGTGCGTACCAGTGTGCCGCCATTGGTGATCAACATGATCTCATCGTCGTCACCCACCAGAACAGCACCCACCACGTCGCCATTGCGGTCGCTGGTCTGAATAGCGATGACACCCTGCCCGCCACGGCCATGGGCAGGATACTCCTCCACCAGGGTCCGTTTGCCATAACCATTTGCGGTGGCTGTAAGCACATAACCCTGGTCGGCAATGATCAGCGCGATCACCTTTTGATCCGGCTGCAGCCGGATTCCACGCACACCGGCCGCCGTGCGGCCCATGGCGCGAACGTGGGATTCGTTAAAGCGAATCGCCTTGCCGGCGCTGGTAAACAGCATCACATCACGGCTGCCATCGGTGATATCCACGCCCACCAGGGTGTCATTCTCACGCAGGTCGATGGCAATAATACCGCTGGCCCGCGGCCGGGAGAAATCCTTGAGCGGAGTCTTTTTCACCGTGCCGCTGGCGGTGGCAAAGAATACAAATTTGTCCTCTTCAAACTCGCGTACGGGAAGAATGGCGTTGATCCGCTCCTCCTTCTCCAGCGGCAGCAGGTTGACGATGGGTTTGCCCCGGGCATTGCGGCCCGCCTGGGGAAGCTCGTACACCTTCATCCAGTAGACGCGCCCGCGGCTGGAGAAGCAGAGAATGGTATCGTGGGTGCTGGCAACAAACAGCTTGTCGATGAAATCCTCCTCCTTCATCGAGGTAGCCGATTTACCCCGCCCGCCACGGCGCTGGGCACGATAGTCCGACAGGGGTTGCGCCTTGGCATAACCCTCATGGGAGAGTGTTACCACCACTTCCTCTTCGGTGATCAGATCCTCCAGAGTCAGATCGGAACGGGTGGCATGGATCTCGGTGCGGCGCTCGTCACCATACTGATCCCGAATGGCAATCAGCTCATCCCGGATCACCTGCATCAACCGTTCACTGCTTCCCAGAATCTCGAGCAACTCATGAATTTCATCAAGTAACTCCTGATATTCCTTGAGTATCTTGTCCTGCTCCAGACCGGTCAGGCGGTGCAGACGCATCTCGAGAATCGCCTGGGCCTGAACCGGTGACAGATGGTACAGGCCGTCAACCATACCGAACTCTTTGCCCAACTGCTCCGGCCGTGATGAGTCGGTACCTGACCGCTCCAGCATCTCCATCACCAAACCCGGTTCCCAGCCACGGGCCAGCAGTTTTTCCTTGGCCTCGGCAGGACTGACTGCAGATTTGATCAGGGCGATAATCGAATCGATGTTGGCCAGCGCCACCGCCAACCCTTCCAGGATATGGGCACGATCGCGAGCCTTGCGCAGTTCAAACACAGTACGCCGGGTCACCACCTCGCGACGATGGCGAATGAAGGCCTCCAGCATCTGCTTGAGGTTGAGCAGCCGTGGCTGACCATCCACCAGCGCCACCATATTGATACCGAACACGCTCTGCATGGAAGTATGTTTGAACAGGTTGTTGAGCACCACCTCCGGAACCTCGCCACGCTTGAGCTCCACCACCATACACATGCCGTCCTTGTCGGACTCGTCCCGCAGCTCGGAGATCCCCTCCAGCTTTTTCTCCTTGACCAGCTCGGCGATTTTTTCCAGCAAACGCGCCTTGTTGACCTGGTAGGGCAACTCTTTGACGACGATACGCTGCCGGCCGCTGTCCATCTCTTCAAATTCGGTGCGGGCCCGCACGTAGATACGCCCGCGTCCGGTGTGGTAGGCCTCATGGATCCCGCGGGCGCCATTGATTATCCCGGCAGTGGGGAAATCGGGGCCGGGAATGTACTGCATCAAGCCGTCGATATCGGTGTCCGGCTTGTCGATCAGCGCCAGACAGGCGTTGACCACCTCATTCATATTGTGCGGCGGGATATTGGTCGCCATTCCCACCGCGATGCCGGCAGAGCCGTTGACCAGCAGGTTCGGAACCCGGGTCGGAAGAATGGCTGGTTCATGCTCGGACTCGTCATAGTTGGGAACGAAATCGACCGTCTCCTTGTCGATATCGGCCAGCATGTCGTGCGCAATCCGGGCCATGCGAATCTCGGTATAACGCATCGCCGCCGGTGAATCACCATCGACGGATCCAAAGTTGCCCTGCCCATCAATCAGCATGTAACGCAGTGAAAAAGGCTGCGCCATACGCACAATCGTGTCATATACCGCCGTATCACCATGGGGGTGATATTTACCGATGACGTCACCGACAATACGGGCAGATTTCTTGTAAGGCTTGTTCCAGTCGTTGCCCAGTTCACTCATCGCATACAGCACGCGGCGATGAACTGGCTTGAGACCATCACGTACATCAGGAAGGGCACGTCCTACGATTACGCTCATGGCGTACTCCATATAGGAGTGCTTCATCTCATCCTCGATGTTGATCGGGAGAAGCTCTTTTGCGAATGATTCCATCAGGCCATTTTTTCAGAATTCAGATCGCGATATTGTAACACAATTTACCCATTGAAAGCGGGTATGAGCCTTGTCCAATGACACATGAGCCTGAAGTGGACGCGTGATTCCACCGAGAAGTGAGTCTGAAAGAGGACGGGAGTTTTGGGATCATCGGAGGATGATCGTGATGCTCAAGACCCAAGGGCTCCCGTCACTGGAGCAGATCCGCGCCTTCCTCAAAGGCAGCCAGGCCCTCGGCTTCGAGGCCCCGGCGCGCAAGGACGCCTACGACTGGATCGCCAAGGAATTACGCCGCTTCAATTACTTACAGCTCGGCAAGGCCGACAAGGGGCTGGTGCGGCGTTACCTGGAGAAAGTCACCGGCCTCTCCCGAGCCCAGATGACCCGGCTTATCCAGCAGTTCCGCACTTCCGGCCGGATACGGGACCGCCGGGGAACACCCGCCAAGCCCTTTCCCCGGCGCTACACACCCGAGGATATCCGCCTGCTGGCCGAGCTCGACGCCCTCCATGGCACCCTCTCCGGGCCCGCCACCCGCAAGCTCGGCGAGCGTCGCCGGCCCGCCCCCCGAGGGCCGTCCCGGCTTCCTGCGCGTGGACTCCGTCCACTAGGGCGACCTCAATGGCGTCAAGGGCCTTTATCATGTCAACCTGGTCGATGAGGTGACCCAGTTCCAGTTCATCGGCTCGGTCGAGCGCATCTCCGAACGCTTCCTCCTGCCGGTTCTCGAAGCCCTCCTCCAGGCGTTTCCCTTCGTCATCCTCGGCTTCCATTCCGACAATGGCTCGGAGTACGTCAACCCGCGTGTGGCACGCC
>JALSHD010000178.1 GCA_026982395.1 Chromatiales bacterium
CAAGGCTGCCCGCCATGTGTTCGTAGCAGATCACCGACTACCGGAACTTACCTCTCTGCCTGTCGGGCGAGCCTATGATTTTTTTCTCAATCTGCAACTGCCCGGCAGGTTTGGCAAAATTGCCGCACCTATCCTCAAGGAGATCACCCTGCGCCTGCGTTTTCTGGTCAACGTCGGTCTGGACTATCTGACCCTGGAGCGCAGTGCCGATACCTTGTCAGGCGGAGAGGCACAGCGCATCCGACTGGCCAGCCAGATCGGCGCCGGGCTGGTTGGTGTCATGTACATCCTTGACGAGCCCTCCATCGGGCTGCATCAGCGGGACAACGAGCGACTGCTCCACACCCTGACCTATCTGCGCGACCTGGGTAACACGGTTATCGTCGTGGAACATGACGAGGACGCCATCCGCCGAGCCGACCATATTGTTGATATCGGACCAGGCGCCGGCGTGCATGGCGGTCAGATCGTTGCCCAGGGAGACGTTCAGGCAATCATCTCTTGTGAGCGCTCACTCACGGGACAGTATCTGTCAGGAAAGCGCTCCATCGGGATACCTGACCAGCGGCACACTCCCGATCCAAAGCGAATGCTGATCCTCCGCGGCGCCAGTGGCAACAACCTCAAAGAGGTAGATGTCGAGATACCCATCGGCCTGATGACGGCGGTCACCGGCGTATCCGGTTCCGGAAAATCCACATTGATTAACGACACCCTGTACCGCCTTGCGGCGCAAAAGCTGCACAGGGCCGGAACCAATCCCGCACCCTGCAAGGAGCTCATCGGCCTGGACCAGTTCGACAAGGTGGTTGATATCGACCAAAGTCCCATCGGCCGCACCCCGCGCTCCAATCCGGCCACCTATACCGGCATCTTTACCCCCATCCGGGAACTGTTTTCCGGTACACCCGAGGCGAGAGCACGGGGTTACAATCCGGGCCGCTTCAGCTTTAACGTCAAGGGTGGCCGTTGCGAAGCCTGTCAGGGTGACGGAGTAATCAAGGTCGAAATGCATTTCCTGCCGGATATCTACGTACCCTGCGATGTCTGCAAGGGAAAACGCTACAACCGCGAAACCCTGGAGATCAAATACAAAGGAAAAAACATCCACCAGATTCTGGAGATGACAGTAGAAGATGCCCGCACCTTCTTTGACGCCATACCGGCACTGGCCCGCAAACTGCAAACACTAATCGACGTGGGACTGAGTTATGTCAGACTGGGACAAAGCGCCACCACCCTGTCGGGAGGAGAGGCCCAGCGGGTCAAACTGGCCCGCGAACTTTCCAAGCGGGACACCGGGAATACCCTGTATATACTGGATGAACCTACTACCGGACTGCATTTCCACGATATCGAACAGCTGCTGAAAGTACTGCACAGACTGCGTGACAGAGGTAACACCATTGTGGTCATCGAACACAATCTGGATGTTATCAAAACCGCAGACTGGATCCTGGATTTGGGACCGGAGGGAGGAGAAGGGGGTGGCACGCTGGTAGCAGCAGGTCCTCCGGAAACAATTGCAGCAAACCCGCTGTCCCATACCGGGCATTTTTTAAAACCGTTACTCCCGAATTCAAACACTCTTTCACTGAAGAGCTCCCATAAGTGAGGATTGATTGTAAGGATAATCAATCATATAATGGGAGGTGGCTAATGGCTTCGGCGAAGCTGTTTTTTCGTGGAGATTGCAAAGGGAGATGCACAGTGGGATTGTTTGACTTTGCGGCGGAATTCGGCAAAAAGCTGTTTGGAAAAGATGACGACACCACACAAAAAATTCAGCAAGAGATGAAAAAAACAATCCCGGCGTATCTGATCACGGGAATTGAATATCAGAACGGCGCAGTCGCTCTTTTCGGAAAAGCCAACTCCGCTGATGCCTTGGAAAAATCCATATTGACAGCGGGCAATCTCGAGGGCGTACACGCTGTCGGATATTGCCAATAAGGTTTTATGGCAACGCCATGGATTACCCTCTTGTCTTTGAAGCAAACCGGGAGGTTATCAAGGACACTGACCTGATCTATCCAGGACAGAAAATCCATATTCCAGTCGTTAAACCGAGCACACAATTCCATACCATGACGGGAGGAGACAATAACAACCGAAAAACAGTTACATGAATCACAACCATGCTCATAAATTCGGAGGGGCATGAAATTTTTTTACAAAAACGAAGCAGAGGAAGTGAAAAATGAAAATATTAAAATCTTGGGAAAAAGCAACCATAGCAGCATCCGTGGTACTGCTGCTGGGCGCATGTTCGCATACTCCAAAAGAAACCGCGGCAATCGGTGGCGAAGAGTGCGCCACGTGTGATGCAAAACTGGAAGCATTGAAAAATCGTGAGGCACAACTGGCAAGCAAGGAAAAAGCTCTACTGGCAAAAGAACAAGAGCTGGCCAGCCAACAGCAGGCCGCTGCGGTTTCCGCACATACGGTAGCCGATGCAGGTGATCACATGCTACCTCCGCAGGCAAAACCAGGCGAGTGCTATGCCCGCGCATGGGTTCCACCGAAATACAAAACCATTACTGAAAAGGTCGTCAAGAAAGAGGCAGGTACCCGTTATGAAATAATCCCCGCCAAATACAAGACAGTAAAAAAACGCCTGCTGGTTAAAGAGGCATCGGAGAAACTCAAGGTCATTCCAGCCAAATACAAATGGGTGGAAGAGCGCGTTCTCGTCAAGCCGGCCGGAGAGAAAATAGTTACTGTTCCAGCCAAGTATGAAACGATTACCGAGAAGGTGCTCGACAAGCCAGCTCATACCGTATGGAAAAAAGGTACTGGCCCGATCCAGCGTATTGATGAGGCCACGGGTGAAATCATGTGTCTGGTAGAGGTTCCTGCAACCTACAAGACTGTTACCCGCAAGGTACTGAAAACTCCGGCAACCACCAAGACCATTCAGACACCTGCTGTATACAAAACGGTGAAAAAACGTGTAGTGGCTGAACCGGAGCACACCGTAAAGGTTAAGATTCCAGCCCAGTACAAGACCATCACAGTTACCGAGCTGGTAACACCTGCCCAGACCAAGGCCATTGAAATCCCGGCCGTCTATTCAACCGTAACCCGCCAGGAGAAGATCTCAGATGGACATATGGAGTGGCGTAGCATTCTGTGCCAGACCAATATGACCCGTGATCGCGTTGCGCAAATTCAGCGGGCCCTGAAGGCCAAGGGATTCAATCCGGGTCCTATCGATGGCGTTATCGGTTCTCAAACCGTGGCAGCTGTCAATGCATTCCAGCGGAAAAACAATCTGCCGGTGGATAAGTACCTTAATATAGCAACCGTTAGGGCATTGGGTGTACCAACACACTGATTACACCCCGGAAAAAGGCCACCGCAAGGTGGCCTTTCCTTATAAACACAGCCTGAAAAAAGGAGAACAGGAAAATGGGCATGATGCAAGAGTTCAAGGAGTTTGCCGTCAAGGGAAACGTGGTCGATATGGCCGTCGGCATCATTATCGGTGCCGCTTTTGGCAAGATTGTAAGCACGCTGGTCGAAGGGGTAATTATGCCGCCCATCGGTCTGTTGCTGGGCGGGGTGGATTTTTCAGATCTGTTCATAAATCTGGGTGAGGGAACATTCACAACCCTGGCAGCAGCTGAAGAGGCCGGTGCACCGGTAATCAAGTATGGCTCATTTGCCAACGAAGTTATCAGCTTTACTATCGTGGCCTTTGCCGTATTTATTCTGGTAAAGGTCATCAACAGGCTGAAGAAACAGGAAGAAGAGAAACCCGCAGCCCCCGTTGAACCCAGCGAAGATATTCTCCTGCTGAGAGAGATCCGGGATCAACTGAAAAAGTAGATATTGACAGCGGCAGGTGGATAAATCCTCCTGCCGTTTTTTTGTTCTAACTGCGAATACCCACGCCCCTTTCCATCAGCAACAGCGCCACCCCGAAGGTCGCCACCACCATAACCAGAATCAGGCCGATTGCTGTCGCAATATCGATATCCGACGCACCAAGAATGCCATAGCGAAAACCATTCACCATATAAAGAATAGGGTTGGCCAGAGACACCTGGCGCCAGAATGAAGACAACATATCGATGGAGTAGAACACCCCTCCCAGATAGGTCAACGGCGTGAGCACGAAAGTCGGAACGATGGATATATCATCAAAACTTTTGGCAAACAGGGCATTGATAAATCCGCCCAGGGAAAACAGCATCGCGGTCAGGAATACGATGGTTATGGTGATCCACGGATGTTCTATTTTCAGATCGGTAAAAAACAGTGCAACAACAGTTACCAGAACCCCCACCATCAAGCCACGCGCCACTCCACCCAGCGTATAACCCAGAAGGATTATATAGTTCGGCATGGGTGACACCAGCATCTCTTCAATATTACGATGGAATTTTGAGCTGTAGAATGAGGAGACCACATTGGAATATGAGTTGGTAATCACTGCCATCATAACCAGTCCTGGCATGATAAATTCGTTATAACTGAATCCATCCATCTGCCCGATGCAGGGTCCAATCAGGTTTCCAAAAATAATAAAATAGAGAGAGGTAACCACCATTGGCGGCAACAGTGTCTGCAGCCAGATACGCGAAAAACGCAACACCTCACGAATAATAATCGTGGTCAAGGTGATATGATTGTTCATTTTTTTGAACCTTGATTGACCCGCTGCAGAAACAGTTCTTCCAAACGATTGGTCTTGTTGCGCATACTCAACACGTGGATCCCCAGTGCCGACAGTCTCTCAAACAGCGCATTGATGCTTCGCTGGCGGGAGATCTCCACCTCCAGCGTATGGTTGTCTATCAATCGCACTGTATAACCATCCAGTAACGGTGTTTCATCCAGCCGCTCTCGAATATTGAAGATAAAGGTTTCCATATCCAGCTTGCCAATCAGCTCGCTAACCAGGCCATGTTCCACTATCTGTCCGTTATTGATAATTGCCACCTTGTCGCACAGTGATTCCGCCTCTTCCAGATAGTGAGTGGTGAGAATAATGGTGGTCCCGATCCGGTTTATCTCGGTCAGGAACTCCCACATGGAGCGGCGAATCTCGATATCCACTCCGGCTGTGGGCTCATCCAGGATCAGCAGTTTCGGCTGGTGAACCAGTGCCCTGGCGATCATCAGCCGCCGTTTCATTCCACCAGACAGCTCGCGGGCCGAACCCCGCCGTTTCTCCCACAGCCCGAGCCGCTTGAGAACGATGCCGGCCCTTTCACAGGCCTCCCGGCGAGGGATGCCATAGTATCCCGCCTGGTTGATTATGATCTCCTCCACCGGCTCAAAGATGTTGAAATTGAACTCCTGCGGCACCAGTCCGATACAGCTTTTGGCCTGCGCCGGTTGCTGTTCGATATCCATACCGAACACCTCGACGCTACCCGCGGTTTTGCTGACCAGCGAATTGATAATACCGATGGTGGTGGATTTTCCTGCTCCGTTAGGTCCGAGCAGCGCCAGAAAATCACCCTGCTCCACCTCCAGATCAATTCCCTTGAGAGCCTGAAAGCCATTGCGATAGACCTTTTTCAGGTTGCGGATGGATAGCGCCCTGGTCACACGGAACACACCTTTTTTATTGCGGCACAACGCCGCTGCCGCAACGCTTCGGCAATAGCGGCCCCCTTCAATCCCTGCGCCACCAGTTCAGAGGGACTGACCGCAGCCGCTGCCTTGTATGCAGCCCGAAAGATCTCCAGCTGAGGTGGCTTTCGATTTTCATAACCAAACCGGCCTCTGGAGTCCGCTTCACAGGTAACAAGAAACTGCTCGAATCGCTGTGGCCGCCGAAACGCATCCAGTTTCTGCAACAGATCCAGCATCGTTGTGCAACGCAACCCCGCCGCCCGATGGAAGTGGAGGTGATAGCGGGTCACCAGCAGTGCCAGCTCCCGGCATTTCCCGGGCACACGCAAGCGTTCACAGAGCTGCTTCACCAGCGGCACCCCTCGCGCTTCATGGCCCACATGGCGCGGCCACTGTTCGCGCGGTGTGGTACCTTTTCCCAGATCATGCACCAGGGCCGCAAAACGCACCTCCAGATCGGTGCTGAGGGCCGCGGCCTGATTCACGACCAGCAAAGTATGAACTCCGGTATCAATTTCGGGGTGGTGTTTCTCCGGCTGCGGGACACCAAATAACCGCTCAATTTCAGGGAAGATCCGTTGCAAGGCACCACACTCACGCAGCACCTCAAAAAAGTGAGCTGGCGCAGCTTCCCCAAGTGCCCGTTGCAACTCCGCCCAAATCCTCTCCGGTACCAACGCATCCACCTCACCCGCCTCCACCATCTGCCTCATCAGCGCCATGGTTTCAGGAGCAATGCGAAATCCCTGCGCGGCAAAACGGGTGGCGAAACGCGCCACGCGCAAAATACGCACCGGATCTTCCGCAAAGGCCGGAGAAACATGACGCAAAACACGCTGTTCCAGATCTCGCTGACCACCCCAGGGATCGATGATTGTGCCATCCGGTGCCATCGCCATGGCATTGATGGTCAGATCCCGGCGGGCCAGATCCTGCTCCAGCGTGACATCAGGTGCAGCATGAAACACAAATCCGGTATACCCCGGTGCCACCTTGCGCTCTGTGCGTGCCAGCGCGTACTCCTCATGGGTCTCAGGATGAAGGAATACAGGAAAATCCTTGCCCACCGGGATAAACCCCCGGGCAGAAATCTGCTCCGGCGTGGCACCCACCACCACCCAGTCGCGATCCGTGACCGGCAGCCCCAGCAGTTGATCCCGCACTGCGCCACCTACCATATAAACCTTCATTCACCACTTTCCTTTTACAGAGACCTGTCCTCGATGCATCCATTCAGTTTATCATCTTAGCCAGCATCCGCTTAATACTCAGGATAAAGAGGGGAAGAACAGATGGCATTCGATTCCATAAACCCGGCAACCGGAGAGCTGCTGGCTACATTTCCGGCTTGGGACACAACCGAACTGGAGCGGGCTCTGGCTCAGGTAGCCGGCGCCACACCAGATTGGGCAGCCCGCCCCCTTGAGCAGCGCTGTACTTTGATGCACAAGGCTGCAGAGGTGCTGCGTGACCGCCGGGACGAACTTGCCACATTGATTACCCTGGAGATGGGCAAACTGTTCACCGAGGCCCAGGCTGAAGTGGAAAAATGCGCCCTGGCATGCGACCACTATGCAGACAACGGCCCCCGTTATCTTGCTGATGAGCAGATCAGCAGCGATGCCGGAAAAAGCTATGTCGCCCATCAGCCGCTGGGGACAGTACTGGCAGTCATGCCGTGGAATTTTCCGTTCTGGCAGGTATTCCGCTTTGCCGCTCCGACCCTGGTGGCGGGCAACACCGGTGTGCTCAAGCATGCCTCCAACGTTCCCCGGTGCGCCCTCGCCATCGAACAGGTATTTCATGAGGCGGGATTCCCGGAGGGCACCTTTCGCACCCTGATGATCCCCGCTTCCCGGGTCAAAGTGGTTATTGAAGATCCCCGCATCCACGCTGTCACCCTGACCGGTAGCGAACCGGCCGGGCGGCAGGTAGCCGCAACGGCAGGGGCTGCATTGAAAAAATCGGTACTGGAGCTGGGTGGCTCCGACCCCTTTATCATCCTGGAGGATTGTAATCTGGAGGAGACAGTCAGACAGGCCGTCGCCTCCCGCTTTCTCAATGCCGGACAGAGCTGTATCGCCGCCAAACGCTTTATCGTGGTGGAACCTGTCGCCACCGCTTTCCTGGAAAAATTCAAGACGGCCGTGGAGTCCCTGCTGCCTGGAGACCCGATGGAAAGCGCTACAACACTCGGTCCCATGGCTCGCAACGACCTGCGTGACGAACTCCATCAGCAGGTAAGCGACAGCATTGAGCAGGGAGCAGTTGCTGTGACCGGATGCGCACCCTTGAAAGGCAAGGGTGCTTTCTACCAGCCCTCCATTTTGGATCAGGTGGCACCTGGAGTACGTGCCTACGATGAAGAGCTGTTCGGGCCGGTAGCCACAGTTATTCGGGCCAGCAATGAAGATGTCGCCATGAAGATTGCCAATGGCAGCCGATTCGGGCTGGGTGGCAGCATCTGGACCGCGGACACAATGCGGGGCGAACGGCTGGCACGAGAGCTTCAGTCAGGCTGCTGCTTTGTCAACGGGATGGTAAAAAGCGACCCGCGGCTGCCCTTCGGCGGCATCAAGGCTTCCGGCTATGGACGAGAACTCTCCTGGCAGGGGATGCATGAATTTGTAAACACCAAAACCATTTGGGTGAAATAGTGCTGGTAACCGGAGAGCCGATTGGTTTCCCGGCAAATCAGAAGCCCGGGAACAATGGATAACACTTCATTGGGCTTTCGTAACTGTAACTACTCAGCGAGTACTGAATAGGTCATGTAACTAATCTTTCAGCCCCAGCACATCCTGCATATCAAACAGACCGTGCTCCTGATCCATCACCCATTCAGCTGCCCGGATCGCCCCGTTGGCAAAGGTCATGCGGCTGGATGCCTTGTGGGTTATCTCCACCCGTTCGCCGATTCCGGCAAACATGACAGTATGTTCACCAACAATATCGCCAGCACGGATGGTCTCGAAACCGATGGTACGCCTCTCGCGCTCACCGGTGTTGCCACGACGGCCATAAACAGCGCACTCGGCCAGATTCCGGCCAAGGGCATCGGAAACCACCTCACCCATGCGCAAGGCAGTACCTGACGGAGCATCCACTTTGTGACGGTGGTGGGCTTCGATAATCTCGATATCCACCTCATCGCCCAGTACCCGCGCCGCCATATCCAGCAGTTTCAGGCACAGGTTGACACCTACGCTCATATTAGGCGCCAGGACAATCGCTATCTCCTCGGCAGTGGCCTCTATCTCCCTGCGCTGGATATCGCTGAATCCGGTTGTGCCGATAACCATTCGCTTTCCCGCCTGGCGGCAGCGGGCCAAGTTGGCGATGGTCACCTCCGGCCGGGTGAAGTCAATAAACACATCGTAATCATAACGAATCGCGCAAGGATCTCCGCTGATAGTGACGCCCAATTTCCCTGTTCCAGCCACCTCTCCGGCATCGCTGCCAACCAGTGAACTATCGGGGTGCTCCAGTGCCGCACCCAGTTTTACTGTTGATGATTGCTGACATGCTTCAATAAGGCTGCGCCCCATCCGTCCA
>JALSHD010000179.1 GCA_026982395.1 Chromatiales bacterium
CGAACGGCTGCTGGAACAGGCCCAGCAGGAGGTGACCGAGCGTTACGAGCAGTACCAGCGGCTGGCGTCGCCAAGATCTTCGAACTTCATCGAACCCGACCCTATTGATTCCAATGCGCACCCTAACTTATTGTAATTACGCAATATTTCGCAGGAGCACCTCAAGCACCGCCCCCCTTTGCTGAGGGAGGTTCATTTTAACCCCTTTTCCGCCGCTCTTTTTGTAGCACTTAATCAGGCCTGCCTATAGTCACAAATACCTCTCCCGTATCATTATCATGAATAACTCTTGCAGATACTGACGGTCAGCTTGCTCTGGTAAAGCCCCAGGATATGAGAATGGCGCCGCTGCTGATGTTTGTCCGGAAAAGAAAAACACGGCTTCCGCAGGGGAAGCGGAAGCCGTTGTGTCGCTATTATTCGACCTTGTTGCTGATGCTTAGTACGTATTCGCTCAAGCTCTTCAACTCATCTCCGGAAATATTTGGAAAAGAAGGCATGGTTAAACTGCCTTTACCAATTTTTTCAGAAATGGCCGCGACCGTTGCTTTCTCCTTGGTCAATTCAAATACCTTCCCATTCTCGCCGGGTTCATGGCACTCGACGCAGGCCGCCTTGAAAATATCCTCACCACTGGCACCTGGTGCAGGTTTATATTCCTCTTTTCCGGCACAACCCGCCAGAGCCAATCCTAAAATGGGTAATAAAATCAGTTTCATTCCGTTCTCCTAAGCTACTCAATTACCTGGTAAAAAGTTTCATCTTTTTTTATCATGCCCAATTCACTCCGGGCACGCTCTTCAATTGCATCCACGCCCTGCTTGAGATCGTTTACCTCTGCCTCAAGGGCTTGGTTGCGCTCTTTCAACCGCCGGTTCTCCTGCTGTTGCTTTTCGACGGCTGTTTGTAAACGCCACACTTCACCCACGCTGCTGTCACCCACCCAAAGGCGGAGTTGCAGAACCAGCAGCAACAGGATCAGGATGGCGATGGTCACCCTCATTGAGACACGAGGGTTGAAATCAGGTTCCGAGATTATAGAAAGCATTTCGGCCCGGATAGCTCGCTTTGCCATCCAGCTCGGCCTCGATGCGTATCAACTGGTTGTATTTCGCAACCCGATCGGAACGGGACAGAGAGCCGGTCTTGATCTGGCCGGCACCTGTAGCAACCGCCAGATCGGCTATGGTGGTATCCTCGGTTTCACCGGAACGATGAGAGATCACAGCAGTATAACCGGCTTCCTTCGCCATTTCGATGGCAGCCAGGGTCTCGGTCAGGGTACCGATCTGGTTTACCTTGATGAGGATGGAGTTGGCGATATCTTTCTCTATTCCCTCGGCAAAAATGGCGGTATTGGTGACGAACAGATCATCACCGACCAGCTGCACTCGCTTGCCCAGCCGCTCGGTCAGGGTCGCCCACCCCTCCCAGTCATCCTCGGCCATACCGTCTTCGATGCTGATGATCGGGTACTGATCCACCCAGGCGGCCAGATAGTCGGTAAACTCGGCGGAATTGAGGCTGAGCCCCTCCGAGGAAAGAACATATTTTCCGTCCCTGTAGAACTCGGAGCTGGCGGCATCGATTGCGATATGGATATCCTCGCCGGCCGTGTAGCCTGCATCCGCAATCGCCTGCAGGATCACTTCGATGGCGGCTTCGTTGGAAGGCAGGTCGGGAGCAAATCCCCCCTCGTCGCCCACCGATGTGTTCATTCCTCGGGCGTGCAGAACCTTTTTCAGCGCATGAAACACCTCGGCGCCATAGCGCACCGCCTCGCTCAGCGAGGGCGCGCCCACCGGCATGATCATGAACTCCTGCAGATCCACACTGTTGTCGGCATGGGCGCCGCCGTTGATGATGTTCATCATCGGTACCGGCATGCGGCAGGCATCCTCGCCTCCCAGATAGCGATATAAAGGCATTCCCCTGGCTGCCGCGGCGGCGTGGGCGGCGGCCATGGAGACCGCCAGCAGCGCGTTGGCCCCCAGACGGCCCTTGTTCTCCGTTCCATCCAGGTCGATCATGATCTGGTCGAGCTGCGCCTGTTGCGCCGCATCCTTGCCGAGCAGCGCGGAGCGAATCTCTCCGGTCACATGGGAGACAGCCTTCAGTACCCCCTTGCCGAGATAGCGCGAGTTGTCTCCGTCGCGCAGTTCGATGGCTTCACGGGCACCGGTTGAGGCTCCGGAAGGTACTGCGGCACGACCTATCGATCCGTCGGCCAGGATAACATCGGCCTCAACTGTGGGGTTTCCGCGGGAGTCCAGAATCTCGCGGGCTTTGATATCGGTGATCGTTGTGTCAGACATTAAAACTCCATTGCTTCATTTAAGTTGTTTTAACCCGGCGACCAAATATATCCTGCGCAGGGCTTCAGTAAGCTGAGAAGGTGTGGTATCAGGCTGGTTGCTACAATCTATTGCTATAAGGCAGACTCTGGAAATCGTCTGGATTTGACGGTCTCATCCAGCAGTTTAAGGGTTTCCAGCAACTCCTCCATCAGGGGTAATGGCCACATGTTCGGGCCATCACTCAACCCCTTGTCGGGTTCGGGGTGAGTCTCCACAAACAGTCCCGAAACCCCGGCTGCAACCGCAGCCCGCGCCAGCAGCGGTACAAACTCCCGTTGTCCACCGGAACTCGCTCCCTGTCCACCGGGCTGCTGCACCGAATGGGTGGCATCAAACACTACCGGACAACCGGTGTCGCGCATAATAGCCAGGGCACGCATATCGGAAACCAGGGTATTGTAACCGAAGCTGGCACCCCGCTCACACACCATTATCTGTTCGTTTCCTGTTTCCCGTGCCTTATCTACCACATTGTTCATATCCCAGGGGGCGAGAAACTGTCCCTTTTTGATATTTACCGGCTTTCCCTGACGTGCCACGTTCTGAATAAAGTTGGTCTGCCGCACCAGAAAGGCCGGGGTCTGCAACACATCCACCACGGCAGCCACCTCATCCAGTGGGGTATCTTCGTGGACGTCCGTCAACACCGGCACGCCGATCTGCTGTTTTACCTTCTCCAGAATCTGTAGCCCCTGCTCGATTCCAGGCCCGCGGTAACTCCGGGTTGAGGTGCGATTGGCCTTGTCGAAGGATGATTTGTAGATAAACGGGATGTTCAGTCTCCGGGTAATCTCCTTGAGCTGGCCGGCCGTGTCCAGCGTCATCTGCTCGCTTTCAATTACACAAGGACCAGCGATGAGAAACAGTGGTTTCTCCAGCCCGACTTCAAAACCACACAGCTTCACGATTTTTTCTCCGGCATGAATTTGCACGCTGCCTCGATAAAGCTGGTAAATAGGGGATGGCCATCCCTCGGCGTCGAAGTAAACTCCGGATGAAACTGGCAGCCGATAAACCAGGGATGGTTCGGCAGCTCGACTATCTCTACCAGATTACCATCGATGGAACGGCCGGCAATGAGCATCCCGGCATCTTCGATGGCAGTAAGGTAGTGGTTGTTGAACTCATAACGATGCCGGTGACGCTCCACAATCTGATCCTTGCCGTAGATGGAGCGTACCAGGGAGTCCTTTTTCAGATGGCAGGGCTGCCCGCCCAGGCGCATGGTTCCACCGAGGTCGGATCCCTCGCTGCGAACCTCCCTGGAGCCCTGACTGGTGGTCCATTCGGTAATCAGACCAATCACCGGGTAGGGAGTATCCGGTTTGAACTCGGTGCTATGGGCGTTTTCAAGCCCTGCAACATGGCGGGCAAACTCGATAACAGCCACCTGCATGCCAAGGCAGATGCCGAGATAGGGAACACCGTTCTCCCGGGCAAAACGGACTGCCGTGATCTTGCCCTCCACACCCCGTTTGCCAAATCCGCCAGGAACCAGAATGGCGCCCATTCCCTTCAGGCATTCAGTGCCTTCGGTTTCAATCCGCTCCGAATCGACATAGACAATATTTACTTTGGTGCGGGTATGGATCCCGGCATGGATCAACGCCTCGGAGAGTGATTTGTAGGCCTCGGTAAGATCGATATATTTCCCCACCATGGCGATACTGATCTCACGCCGGGGATGATGCAGGGCATCAACCACCTCTCGCCACTCAGCAAGATCCGCTTCCGGAGCACTGAGACCCAGCTTGTCCACCACAATCTCATCCAGCTTTTCGCAGTGCAGCGCCAACGGCACTTCATAGATACTGCTGGCATCCACCACACTGATAACAGCCCGCTCCTCAACATTGGTAAACAGGGCGATCTTGCGCCGCTCTTCGGCGGGAATGTGCCGATCAGCGCGGCATAGCAATATATGCGGCTGAATACCAATGGAGCGCAGCTCTTTTACCGAATGCTGGGTAGGTTTGGTCTTCAGCTCTCCCGCTGTGGGAATATAGGGCAGCAGGGTAAGGTGAATATAAAGAACATTGTCGTGCCCCTGCTCCACCCCCATCTGACGAATCGCCTCCAGAAACGGCAGTGACTCGATATCACCTACCGTGCCGCCAATTTCCACCATGGCGACCTCATACCCTTCGGCCCCCTTCTGAATGCGGCACTTGATTTCATCAGTAATATGAGGAATGACCTGTACAGTCGCGCCAAGATAATCACCATGCCGCTCTTTGCGAATCACGTTCTCGTAGACGCTTCCGGTGGTGAAGTTGTTGCGCTGGGTCATGGGGGTGCGCACAAAGCGCTCATAATGCCCAAGATCCAGATCTGTCTCTGCACCATCCTCAGTAACGTATACTTCACCATGCTGAAAAGGGCTCATGGTACCTGGATCGACGTTGATATAAGGGTCCAGCTTAAGCAGCGTGACTTTCACGCCCCGGCCCTCGAGAATTGCTGCCAGCGACGCGGAAGCAATCCCCTTGCCCAGGGATGAAACAACGCCACCAGTAATAAAAATGTATTTTGTCATTGCCTTGAAACGGTTTGGGGGATGATATGCCAGCAAGGGGAATTGTCGGTCTTTTCGGTAGCGGTTTCAATCCCTGCCAGATACTCCTTGCGCCATGTCACTCCCCCGGCCTGGCGCGCATGTGCGGAAACAGCAGAACGTCGCGAATCGAGGCGGAGTCGGTGAACAGCATCACCAGCCGGTCGATGCCGATCCCCTCCCCCGCCGTGGGCGGCATGCCGTGTTCCAGTGCGGTAATGTAGTCGGCGTCGTAGTGCATCGCCTCCAGGTCGCCGCTCTCCTTCTCCTCCACCTGTCTGCGGAACCGTTCCGCCTGATCCTCGGCATCGTTGAGCTCGGTGAAGCCGTTGGCGATCTCGCGCCCGCCGACAAAGAACTCGAAGCGGTCGGTAACGAACGGATCCTCGTCGTTGCGTCGCGCCAGGGGTGACACTTCGGTGGGGTAGGCGGTGATGAAGGTGGGCTGCTCGAGGCGCTGTTCGACGCTCTTTTCGAATATCTCGATCTGGATCTTGCCCAGGCCGTAGCTCTCCTTCACAGGGATCCCCATCCCCTCTGCCACCCGGCTGGCCTGCTCGCGAGACTCCAGCTGCTCTGCCCGGATCTCCGGGTTGAAGTGGAGGATGGACTCCTTCACCGTCATGCGCACAAAGGGGTTGCCGAAGTCGAAGCTCCTGCCCTGCCAGGTCACCCGCGTGCTGCCCAGAACCATCTGTGCCAGCAGACGCAGCATCTCCTCGGTGAGATCCATGAGATCGTTGTAATCCGCGTAGGCCTGGTAGAATTCCAGCATGGTGAATTCAGGGTTGTGGCGGGTGGAGAGACCTTCATTGCGGAAGTTGCGGTTGATCTCGAACACCTTTTCAAAGCCGCCCACCACCAGACGCTTGAGATAGAGCTCCGGCGCGATACGCAGGTAGAGCTCCATGTCCAGCGCATTGTGATAGGTGGCGAAGGGGCGCGCCGTGGCACCGCCCGGGATGGCCTGCATCATCGGCGTCTCCACCTCCAGAAAACCGCGCTCGATGAGAAACTGGCGGATGGTGTTGACAATCTTGAAGCGCACCCGGAAGGTCTCGCGGCTCACTTCGTTCATGATCAGATCGAGGTAGCGCTGCCGGTAGCGAATCTCCTGATCGGCAAGGCCGTGGAACTTGTCCGGCAGCGGCCGTAGCGCCTTGGTCAGCAGGCGGGCCTGCTCGGCGCGCACGGAGAGCTCGCCGGTGCGGGTCTTGAACAGGGTACCCTCGACGCCGACGATGTCGCCGATGTCCCACCCCTTGAACGCCTTGTAGACACCCTCCGGCAGCACATCCCGCTGCAGGTAGATCTGAATACGCCCGGACATGTCCTGCAGATGCATGAAGCTGGCCTTGCCCATGATGCGCCTGGTCATGATGCGCCCGGCAACCTTTACCCGAACGGGCTGCTGCTCGAAGAGTTCGGGTGGCTTCTCGCCGTACTCGGCATGCAGCTCGCCGGCCACCACATCACGGCGGAAGTCGGCGGGGAAGGGATTGCCCTGTTCGCGCAGCTGCGCCAGCTTGGCGCGCCGCTGGGCGATCTGTTCCTGCTCGTCCGGAATTTGTTCGGGGGATTTTTTTTTGTTCATCATTTCACTCGAAAATCTAAAGGCCCTGCTTCAGGCTGGCCTCGATAAATTGATCCAGATCGCCATCCAGCACCGCCTGGGTATTACCTGTCTCCACGCCGGTACGGAGATCCTTGATACGCGACTGATCCAGTACGTAGGAGCGGATCTGGCTGCCCCAGCCGATGTCGGACTTGGACTCCTCCAGCGCCTGCTTCTCGGCATTGCGCTGCTGCATCTCCAGCTCGTACAGCTTCGCCTTGAGCTGGTTCATGGCGTGTGCCTTGTTCTGATGCTGGGAGCGCTCGCTCTGGCACTGGGCGACGATATTGGTGGGCAGATGGGTGATGCGTACCGCCGAATCGGTACGGTTGACATGCTGTCCGCCCGCACCCGAGGCGCGGTAGGTGTCGATGCGCAGATCGGCGGGATTGATCTCGATCTCGATGCTGTCGTCCACCTCGGGATAGACAAACACCGAGGCGAACGAGGTGTGGCGCCGGTTGCCGGAGTCGAACGGCGATTTGCGCACCAGGCGATGCACGCCGGTCTCGGTGCGCAGCCAGCCGAAGGCGTAGTCCCCCTCGAATTTTATGGTGGCGCTCTTGATCCCGGCCACTTCGCCCGGCGATGCCTCGATCAGTTCGGTCTTGAACCCGCGCCTTTCACCCCAGCGCAGATACATGCGCAGCAGCATCTCGGCCCAGTCCTGCGCCTCGGTGCCACCGGAACCAGCCTGGATATCGAGGAAGGCGTTGCTGGCATCCAGCTCGCCGGAGAACATGCGGCGGAACTCCAGCTCATGCAGTTTCTGCTCCAGCTCGTCCAGGTCAGCAACCACCGCCTGAACGGTGTCCTCATCATTCTCCTCGGCGGCCAGATCCAGTAACTCGCGGGCCTCTTCGAGACGCGCATCCAGCTCTTCGATCACCTTGACGATCTGCTCCAGCTGCACCCGCTCCCTGCCCAGCTCCTGGGCGCGCCCGGGGTTGTCCCAGACCTTCGGATCCTCAAGCTCCCGCTCGACCTCTGTCAGCCGCTCCTGCCTGGTTTCGAAGTCAAAGATACCCCCTCAGCGCCTGGGTGCGCTTCTGCATATCCTTGATACGTGAGTAAATCGGGTTGAGCTCCTGCATTTTGGTTCGCCACTGGTAAAAGCGGAAATGATACTAGAGTGGCCGGATATGTTCCAACATCAGCTGCAGATTACGCCGGTTGCGGTACTCGTTGACATCCAGCCGGTAGGCCACCTCCACCCGCCCGGTATCTTCGGGCCAGCCGCTGTCTGTGGTATTGAAGGCGATGGCGTCCAGCAAACTGTCGCTCTGTGGCGGCTTCAGCACCAGTTTGAGATGGCGCTCGCCGACGATACGGCGCTGTACGATCTCGAATATGCCATCGAACAGCGGTTCGGGAAAGCCCTGCCCCCAGGGTCCGCTGCGGCGAATCAGCTCCGCCAGCTCGATGTTCAGATGCTCGGGCTGCAGCTCGCCATCGCTGTAGATGCGCCCATACAGCTGCTCCTCCTCGAGATGGCAGCGGACCTCCTCGTCGAAGGCGCGCCGGAATGGCTCCAGCTGCTCACGGTGCAGCGTCAACCCCGCCGCCATGGCGTGGCCGCCGAACTTGCGCAGCAGACCGGGATGGCGGGCGGCTACTGCGTCCAGGGCGTCACGGATATGCAGGCCCGGCACAGAGCGGGCGGAACCCTTGATCTCATCCCCCTCGCCGGGGGCAAAGGCGATGACCGGCCGGTGCAGCCGATCCTTGATGCGGGAGGCGAGAATGCCAATCACCCCCTGATGCCACTCCTCGCTGAACAGGCAGAGTCCGATGGGCAGATCGGCGCTCTCATCCATGTGCAGCTCCTCCACGATGGCCAGCGCGTCGGCCTTCATCTCGCTCTCGATGGCGCGCCGCTCACGGTTGAGCCCATCCAGCCGTCCGGCCAGCTCCCGGGCCTCGGCGATGGAGTCCGCCAGCAGACACTCGATCCCCAGCGCCATGTCATCCAGCCGTCCGGCGGCATTCAGCCGGGGCCCCAGCGCGAACCCCAGATCGGCTGCCACCAGATCCGCCTGCCGCCGGCCAGCCACCTCGATGAGCGCCTGGATCCCGGCACAACAGCGGCCACTGCGGATCCGCGCCAGGCCCTGCGCCACCAGGATGCGGTTGTTGTAGTCCAGCGGCACCACATCGGCCACCGTTCCCAGCGCCACCAGATCCAGCAGCTGCGCCAGGTTCGGCTCGGCAATCCCCCGTTCGGCAAACCAGCCCTCCTCCCGCAGCCGCGCCCGCAGCGCCAGCATCAGGTAGAAGATCACCCCCACTCCTGCCAGATTCTTGCTGGGAAAAGCGTCTCCCGGCTGGTTGGGATTGACGATGGCAGCAACGGCCGGGAGCCGATCGCCGGGCAGGTGGTGATCGGTAATCAGCACGGGGATACCACGAGCCGCAGCCGCCTCCACCCCGGCCATACTGGAAATTCCGTTATCTACGGTAATAATCAGACCGGGCTTGTACTCTGAAGCTATTGCGACAATCTCCGGGGTCAGGCCATAGCCACAGGTAAAACGGTTTGGCACCAGATAATCCACCTCCACCGCTCCCATC
>JALSHD010000180.1 GCA_026982395.1 Chromatiales bacterium
GCTGCGGTAACGGATCATAGGTGCACGCCTTTTCTTGGCCAGGGAACATTTTTCGTGCACTATTATACCCTCTGATGAACCTGTTTCATGTATGTTTCAACGGGTTATGCTTTTTGAGGAGGCTCTAAATACCTGACTGTTTATCCTGGAGTCTGGCGGCAGCTGCTTTATGGTACTTCCTCCTGCTCAACCCCTTCCTTCTCCACTGGCATCAGATCTGTCTTGCTTACCCCCAGCGCCAAGGCTGCAGAGCTCGCAACATAGATAGATGAATAGGTCCCTACAATAACCCCTATCAGCAGTGCAGTAGCAAAACCATGAATAAGTTCACCACCAAACACAAACAGCGCCAGCACTACAAGCAGGGTGGTAAATGAGGTCATCAAGGTACGAGCCATAGTCTGGTTGATGGAGATATTCATCACCTCAAGGGGGGTGCCGGTACGCAGCTTGATAAAATTCTCCCGGATACGATCAAAAACAACAATCGTATCATTGAGCGAGTAGCCGATAATCGCCAGTATCGCCGCCAAGACCGTAAGGTCAAAATCCAGCTGCAACAAGGAAAAAATACCCAGCGTGAGAATAACATCGTGAACCAGGGCAGCAACAGAACCAACAGCAAAGCGATATTCAAACCGGAGTGCAACGTAAATGAGCACACCGATAAGAGCATACAGCATCGCCAGTCCGCCATCGTTGGTCAGTTCATCACCAACCTGTGGTCCAACGAACTCCACCCGGCGCATCTTGATATCACCAACCCCCTCCTGCTGTTGCAGGACAGTCAGGATCCTGGTACTCAATTCAGCGCTGTTAAGCCCTTCGCGGGGTGGCACCCGTACCAGCACTTCACGCGAGGTTCCAAAGTGTTGCACAACAGCATCATCGAAACCTGCGCTGGCCAGCGTCTCGCGCACCTCAACCAGTTCAGCGGGCTGAGGATAACCCACTTCGATAAGGGTACCACCGGTAAAATCAATTCCCAGATTCAATCCCCGCACAAACAGTGATGTAAGGGAAATAACAATAAGCACTACCGATATCGCCACTGCGACCTTGCGCACCCCGAGGAAATTGATTTCGGTGGTTTTGTTGAACAGCTGCATTACCCGCCCTCAAATAGACAGTTTACCAAGACGCCGTTTCCGGCCATAGACCAGGTTTGCCACCGCCCGCGTAACCATGATAGCGGTAAACATCGAGGTGATAATCCCGATTGACAGGGTCACGGCAAAACCCTTGATGGGGCCGGTGCCAAATCCGAACAGCACCAGCGCCGCCAGCAGAGTGGTGATGTTTGCATCGGCGATGGTGGAAAATGCCTTGGCATAGCCAGCGTTGATACTCGACTGCGGTGTGTTGCCATTACGCAACTCCTCCCGGATCCGCTCGAAGATCAATACATTGGCATCCACCGCCATACCCACAGTAAGCACGATACCGGCGATACCCGGCAGGGTCAGGGTAGCCTGTAGCATGGACAACACGGCAACGATAATCACCAGGTTAAGGGTCAGAGCCAGGTTGGCCATCAGGCCGAAACCACGGTACCAGAGCAACATAAACACCAATACCAGTACGAAACCGATTACGACCGAACGCACTCCCTTGTCTATGTTTTCCTGCCCGAGACTGGGACCGATAGTCCGCTCCTCTACGATCTCAATGGGGGCCGCAAGCGCACCGGCACGTAACAGCAGGGCAAGATTACGGGCTTCACGAGTATCATCCAGACCCGAGATCTGGAAACGCTTCCCAAGCTGATCGCGAATTGTGGCAACATTGATGACCTCTTCCACCTTTTTCCGGGTCTTGACTGGCTTGCCATCAACAATCCGGGTCTCACTCTTGAGCTCAATGAATACCACCGCCATGGACTTGCCAATATTGTCCCGGGTAGCATTGCTCATCATGCGAGCACCCTTGCCGTCAAGAGTGATAAATACCGCTGGAGAGCCGGTCTGCTGTTCGATACCTGAGGAGGCATCGGTGATGTAGTCACCCGTAATAATAACCTGCTTTTTCAGCAGCAACGGTCTGCCGTTACGCTCATGGTAGAGACGGGAGGTTGGTGGCACTCTCCCCGCCAGAGCGGCCTGCACGTCGCCCCGCTCGTCAACCATGCGAAACTCCAGAGTCGCTGTGGCGCCAAGGATCTCCTTGGCTCGGGCAGTATCCTGAACACCCGGCAACTGAACCACTATACGCTCCTGGCCCTGCTGCTGGATCACTGGCTCCGCCACACCCAGTTCGTTTACGCGATTACGTAACGTAGTAATATTCTGCTGCAGCGCAAAACGACGAATTTCACGCTGCGCCGCTTTTTGCAAACCGGCGAGCAGATAGTAACTTCCATCACGCTCTTCCCGGGTAAATTCAAGGTCGCTATAGTCATCGTTGTCACGCAGCAGTGTATAGGCCGAATCCCGCTGTTGTTGATCGCGGAATTTGACCTCCACACGGTCACCTTCACGGATGATGGTAAGGTAGCGCAGTTTCACCTCCCGCAATGTGCCGCGGAAATCACCAACATAGCGCTCAAGCGCTTGGGTAAGAGCGGTTTCCATATCCACTTCCATGAGGAAATGCACACCACCTCGCAGATCGAGGCCCAGATACATTGGCGCTGCATTGAGTGAACGTAACCAGCCAGGAGTGGCCGGGGCAAGATTCAGTGCTACGGTATAGTTTCCACCCAATACATCCCGAATCAAATCGTAGGCTTTGAGCTGGATCTCGGTATCGGTGAAACGCAACAGCATATGCTGTTCAGTGTACTCGACACGCAGGGGAGTGATCTTGTCCTGCTCCAGCACATTGAGTACCTTTTGATGGACCGTCTCGTCTATCTGGGCACTACGTGCTGGCGAAATCTGTATGGCGGGGTCTTCACCATACAGATTTGGCAATGCATAGATCACTCCGGCGATCACAATGACCGCTATCAGCAGATATTTCCAGAGAGGATACTGGTTCATCATATTGGTTTTTTCTTACGCCTCTTTCAGCGTTCCTTTTGGCAATACCGCAGTAACCGCATCTTTCTGGACCTTAACCTGCACATCCTCGGCGATCTCCAGACTGACAAAACTGTCGCCTACATTGGTTATCTTGCCGCCTATTCCTCCGCTGGTAACCACTTCGTCACCTTTTGCCAGTTCTGATATCAGTTTGCGGTGTTCCTTGGCTCGCTTCATCTGCGGACGGATAAGCATGAAATAGAACACGGCAAACAGGATAATAAGGGGCAACAGCCCGGCCAGTGGACTACCCTGACCGGCGGCAGGCGCGGCCTCGGCCCATGCGTTGGAGATAAAAAAGCTCATCTTTACATTCCTCTTGCTATTGACTCACGAAATTCTTGCATTATGACACAGGCGCAGCGGTTTGCGCGCGTTTATGATAAAACTGTTGTACAAACTCATCCAGGCGACTCTCAGTAATCGCATCTCTCAATCCACGCATAAGCTCTTGATAATAATACAAATTATGAATAGTATTCAGCCGAGAACCCAGTATTTCGCCCGTTTTGTCCAGATGACGAAGATAGGCCCGGCTGTAATTACGGCAGGTATAGCAGCCACACAACTCATCCACCGGGCGGGTATCACTGCGATGGATGCTGTTGCGGATTCGCAACGTACCCTGGTGTGTAAAAAGATAACCGTTACGGGCATTGCGGGTGGGAAGCACGCAGTCGAACATATCCACACCACGGCGCACCGCTTCGACAACATCTTCCGGTTTTCCAACCCCCATCAGATAACGGGGCCGCTCATCCGGCATGAGGGGGGTCAGGCCGTCCAGTACCGCCAGCATCTCCTCTTTTGGCTCCCCCACCGACAACCCGCCAATCGCGTAGCCATCAAACCCGATCTGCTGCAAACCGGCCAGTGACAGCTCCCGCAGGTGTGGGTACATCCCCCCCTGCACAATCCCGAATAATGCAGCAGGATTGTCTCCATGAGCAATCCTGCTGCGTTGCGCCCAACGCAATGACAGTTCCATCGAGCCCTGCGCCTGTAATTCCGTCGCGGGCCAAGGGGTGCACTCATCAAAGATCATGACAATATCCGCGCCCAGTTGCCGCTGTACCCGCATGGAGCCTTCCGGACTCAGAAAGATTTTCGAGCCATCCACGGGAGAGTTGAAATAAACCCCCTGCTCTGTGATCTTGCGCATACTCCCGAGACTGAATACCTGAAAACCGCCTGAATCGGTCAAGATCGGACCGTCCCAATGCATGAAATCGTGCAGATCGCCATGGGCCTGAATAATCTCCGTACCAGGCCGCAGCATCAGGTGAAAGGTGTTGCCGAGGATGATCTCACTGCCATCAGCGCGCAGCTCTTCCGGTGTCATCGCCTTCACCGTGCCATAGGTCCCCACCGGCATGAATGCCGGTGTCTCCACTGTACCACGCGCAAAAGCCAGCCGCCCCCGCCGGGCCAGCCGGTCAGTTTTCAGCAGTTCAAATTTCATCGGGTTATAAGCATGGCATCACCGTAACTGAAAAAACGGTATCGCTGTTTTACCGCATGCCGGTAAGCAGCCATGATATTGTCAATTCCGGCAAATGCGCTGACCAGCATCAGCAAGGTGGATTCGGGAAGATGGAAATTGGTGATCATTGCATCAACCACCTGGAACTCATAGCCAGGATGGATGAAAATATCGGTCTCGCCACTAAACGGGGCCAATTCGCCCGAACTGGCCGCTGTCTCCAGACTACGTACGCTGGTGGTTCCAACAGCAACGACCCGCCTGCCCGCCGCTTTCGTCTCCCTTATCTGCCGACATACGGCAGCGGAAATTTCCGCATATTCACTGTGCATCCGGTGCTGACGTATGTCGTCCACCCGCACTGGCTGAAATGTACCGGCACCAACATGCAGTGTTATAAATGCTGTATTGATGCCCCTGGCCTTGAGCCGATTCAGTATCGACTGGTCAAAGTGCAAACCAGCGGTGGGAGCTGCCACCGCCCCACTACGGCGAGCATATACAGTCTGGTAACGCTCTTTATCCACTGCCTGTGAAGCACGTTCAATATAGGGGGGTAGCGGCATGTGGCCAGCCTGCTCCAGCAAGGTAGTAACGGATCGGGAATCATGAAAACGCAACAGAAAAAGTGCGTCCTGCCGGCCCTCGACCTCGGCTTCAATTTCCTGCTCCAGCAACAGTTTGGTTCCTGTCCGGGGTGCCTTGCTGGCGCGCACATGGGCCAGAGCCCTCCGGGAATCCAGCACCCGCTCCACCAAAACCTCCACCTTGCCCCTGCTCTCTTTCTTGACACCCAGCAGACGTGCGGGAATAACGCGGGTATCATTGAATACCAACAGATCACCAGATTGCAGCAACTGGGGCAGTTTTCCAAAACCCAGATCCTGTAGCTCACCATCCTGTCCTTGCAGATACAACAATCGACTGGCACTGCGCTGCTCGGTGGGGAACTGGGCAATCAGTTCGGGAGGGAGCTCAAAATGAAAGTCACTTCGGCGCATACAGGGAGCATATTACCAAATAACACGCCATGATGCCTTGCCTCAAGGCCAGGATCTCATATAATAGCGGGGTCAATCCGGCGATGTGGTGGAATTGGTAGACACGCAGCACTCAAAATGCTGTGCCTTCGGGCGTGTCGGTTCGACTCCGACCATCGCTACCATGCTCTGCCCGGAGCCTCACAAGGTTCCTCAAGAAAAAAGTGTAACTACTCGATGAGCAGTTACACTTTTTGGATTACTTTCCGAATACCGTTTAGCCCGAACCCAGGTCAAATAAAACCCTTACGCCGGAAATGCATTAACACATAATCCCATCAATGCTCCGGGGAAAAGTCCAAGCCCCAGAATTGCCAAGCTGTTGGCACTCAGCATTACTCGAACATCTATTTCGCTATCAATGGGCGTTGTATCTTCGGGTTTGTCAAAATACATCAGCTTGACGATGCGCAAATAATAAAACGCGCCGATGATGGAGAATATCACGGCGACCGCTGCAAGCCATACCATATCCGCCTCAACTACCGCTGAAAGCACAGAAAGCTTGGCCCAGAACCCTAAAAACACGGGCACTCCAGCCATGGAAAACATCAATATCAGCATCATGAAGGCAAACCAGGGACTACGCTCGTTCAGCCCCTTGAAATCATCGATCCTGTCGGCCTCGAATCCAGTGCGGCTCAACAGCATAATCATACCGAACCCCCCCAGACTCATCAGCGCATAGACAATAGTATAAAACATGGAAGAGGCATAGCCACTCTGAGTACCGCTAAGCACCCCCAACAACAGATATCCGACATGCGCAATGGTGGAATAGGCGAGCATACGTTTGATATTGGTCTGTGCAATCGCGGTAATGTTGCCCAGAGCTAGGGAAAGAATCACCAGAATAATCAACATCCCCTGCCACTGTTCCTGCAACCCTTCCAGACCATCTACCAACAGGCGCATTACCATGGCGAAGGCCGCAATTTTTGGTGCGCTGCCAAGGTACACTGTCACCGCCGTAGGAGATCCCTGATAAACATCGGGAACCCACATATGAAAAGGTACCGCGCCCAACTTGAATGCAATACCTACAACTGTAAATACCAGTCCGAAAACAAGCACCATATTGTCAGCACCAGCGACCGTGACGCCAGCGCTGATTTGAGCCAGTTCCAGGGAGCCGGTAACACCGTAGAGCATCGACATCCCGTACAGCAGCATTCCGGAGGCCAAAGCACCAAGCACGAAATATTTCATCGCGGCTTCCGATGCGTAGCTGGAGTCACGGTTCATTGCCACCAGCGCATACATCGACAGCGAGAGCAGCTCCAGACCAAGATAGAGTGTCAGCAAGCTATGTGCAGACACCATTACCATCATCCCCAGAACACCAAACAGGCCGAGGACGTAGAATTCGCCTTTGAAAAGATTCCGCGCTTGCAAATAGGAGCGGGAATAAAGGAATACGACAAAAACCGAAAGATAAATGAATACCTTCAGGGTATCGCCCATACCGTCGCGAATAAAGTTTCCGTCAAAGGCGATCTCAGGGATGCCAAACTGGTATCCCATCGAAGCAATGGCTGCACCAATCAGGGTGGCTTGGGCCAGCAGATAGGTAATAATGCGGTTTTTGTCAGTCAAAAACAGATCGATGATCAGGATCAGGCAGGCCATGCCAAGAACGAACATCTCTGGGAGAGCAACGCTCATATTCGGTATCTCAAATTCCATAGCAGGCATACCCGTTACAACTTCGATTGCGCAATATGTTCAAGCAGATGCTGGACAGAAACACTCATCACCTCCAGCAGCGGAGCAGGATATATTCCAAAAAACAGTACCGCAACCGCCAGCACCGACAATATGATAAATTCGCGTGAATTGAGGTCCTTCAATTTGGCAACATTGTCGTTTGCAACTTCACCAAAGAAAACCCTTTTAACCATCCATAACGTATACGCCGCTCCGATGATCAAGGTTAGCGCTGCCAGGAAGGCAAACCAGAAGTTGGCCTTGAAAGCGCTTAAAATAACCATGAACTCACCAACAAACCCGGAGGTTCCTGGCAACCCCGCATTGGCCATGGCAAATAACACTGCAAATGCGGCAAAAGTCGGCATGGTGTTGGTCACGCCACCATAGGCGCTGATTTCGCGACTATGAACACGATCATAGAGTACACCAATACAAAGGAACATCGCTGCCGAAATAAAACCGTGGGATATCATCTGTACGATAGCGCCTTCCATTCCCATGGCAGCGCCTTTCCAGCTACCAGTATTCTCGAAAATGGTAAACGCGATGAAAAAACCCAGGGTGACAAACCCCATGTGCGAAATTGAAGAGTAGGCAATCAGCTTCTTCATATCTTTCTGCACCAGTGCAACAAATCCGATATACACCACAGCAATTAACGATAAGGTAATCATCAGCCAGTCAAGCTCCTGACTGGCATCCGGTGTCATCGGCAGGCTGAAGCGCAGGAAACCGTACGCACCCAGTTTGAGCATGATGGCAGCCAGGATCACGGACCCGCCGGTGGGTGCTTCCACATGGGCGTCCGGCAACCAGGTATGGACCGGCCACATAGGAACCTTCACGGCAAAAGCCAGCAGAAAAGCAAGGAAAATCAGTATCTGCTCCGTCATACCCAGCTGCAGGGCATGAAAATCAAGAATAGCAAAGCTGTCTGCCTGGAAATACATGTAGATCAGGGAGACCAGCATGAATACTGAACCAAGGAATGTGTACAAAAAGAACTTGATAGTGGCATACACCCGCCGCGGCCCACCCCATATTCCGATCACCACAAACATGGGGATCAGTAATGCCTCCCAGAACACATAGAACAGCATCCCGTCCAGCGCGGCAAACACGCCGTTCATCAGGCCTTCCATAATCAGGAATGCGGCCATGTATTGTGCGGGTTTGTACTGGATAACCTCCCAACCTGCCAGCACCACCAGTACTGTGGTAAAAGTGGTCAGAATAATCAACGGCATCGAAATGCCATCCACACCCAAGTGATAGTTAATGTTGAATCGTTCAATCCAGGGGTACAGCTCTACAAACTGCATCTGGAAAGTGGTTGAATCAAACTGAACATACAGGGGTATTGAGATGGCGAAGGTCAAAAGCGATACCAGCAGCGCCACCACCCGGGCCTCAAGCACATGCTTGCCACTGCCTATGGCCAGCACCAACAGGCCACCAATAATCGGCGTCCAGATAACCAGACTCAGGAGTGGCAGTTCAGAGGACATGCATTCCCACCTTTAAATATGTTATTCCAGTCAAAATACAAAAAGAGCAATCAGTGCGAACAGACCCACAAACATTGCAAACGCATAATGGTACAAAAACCCGGTCTGGATATGCTTTATCACGCTTGAAAACCATCCAACGCTTTTCGCTGCACCATTGACGATGAATCCATCAATCACCTTTACATCACCAACCTGCCACAGCAACCGACCCAGTGCACGACTGCCAGCGGCAATAACCTTGTCGTTAAAATCGTCAAACCCGTATTTACGATCCAGAATGGTATACAGCAGACCGGATTTTTCCTTGAGCATCTCCGGGATATCAGGCCGTTTCATATACAGAAACCAGGCCGCACCTATCCCCGCCATAGCCAAATAGAACGGCGGCATCACCAAACCATGCAAGACGAAACCGAACCAGCCATGAAAATTTTCGCCTAGCTGTCCAAGCACATCACGCCCTTCACTCACATAGATCGCGTCCTTGAAAAAGTCACCAAACAACATTGGGCCAACAAATATTGCACCAATAAATATGGAAGGGATCGCCAGAGCTATCAGTGGTCCGGTAACAACCCAGGGGGTTTCGTGGAGATGCTCCCTGGTATGTTTATCCATCCGCTCTTCGCCGTGGAATACCAGAAAAAACATCCGGAAGCTGTAGAACGCGGTAATAAAGACACCAATCAGTACGGCGAAGTAGGCAAACCCGGCACCCGGCGTATTTGAAAGATGAACCGCCTCAATAATGGCATCCTTGGAGAAGAAACCGGCAAAACCGGGGAATCCAATCAGAGCCAGCGAACCTATCAACATGGTCCAGTAGGTAATGGGCATATATTTTTTAATTCCGCCCATCTTGCGGATATCTTGTTCATGATGCATTCCGATAATTACCGAACCCGCGGCCAGAAACAGCAGTGCCTTGAAAAAGGCGTGGGTCATCAGGTGAAAAACACCGGCAGCATATGCAGACGCGCCCAGTGCCACGGTCATGTACCCCAGTTGAGAAAGTGTGGAATAAGCAACCACCCGCTTGATGTCATTCTGGATGATACCGAGAATCCCCATAAACAAGGCAGTAATCGAGCCGATAACCAGAACTACTCCCAGCGCCGTGGTGGACAGCTCATACAGCGGGGACATCCTTGCCACCATAAATATGCCGGCGGTAACCATGGTTGCCGCATGGATCAGCGCAGAGATCGGAGTTGGGCCTTCCATCGAGTCAGGCAACCAGACATGTAGCGGAACCTGGGCAGATTTGCCCATTGCACCGATAAACAGCAATATACATATCACTGTCATCAGCGACCACTCAACGCCCGGAATTACCTGGATAGTCATGTCTGCCATCATTGGTGCAGCTTCAAACACATCTGCATAATCCAGACTGTTAAAATACATCAGCACCGCAGCTATCCCGAGCAGAAAACCAAAATCCCCCACGCGGTTGACCAGAAAAGCCTTCATATTTGCAAAAATTGCTGTCGGCCTTTTGTACCAGAAGCCAATCAGCAGATATGAAACCAGTCCTACAGCCTCCCAGCCAAAGAATAGCTGCATGAAGTTGTTGGACATCACCAAGATCAACATGGAGAAAGTAAACAGGGAGATATAGCTGAAAAAGCGCTTATAGCCCGGATCGTCGTGCATGTAACCAATGGTGTAAATATGCACCATCAGAGAAACGAAAGTTACCACGGCCATCATCATGGCGGTCAGGGAGTCGACCAGAAATCCCACCTCAAAACGGATTCCGTCGCTGATCATCCATGTATATACAGTACCATTGAAGACCTCTCCCCCATCAATGACGATGTATTTAAATACATAGAGGGAAAGAATGGCGGATACGGCTACGCAGGCGATGGTTACCGTATGGGCAACCGTGCGGCTGATAAAGCGGCCAAACAGGCCCGCGATTATGGCTCCGAACAGTGGAGCCAGCGCGATAGTGAGATAGACGGTTTGCATATTATCGGCCACGATGCTATCCCTTCAGCGAATCCAGATCGTCAACGTTGATGGTGTGTTTGTTACGGAACAACACCACCAGAATGGCAAGTCCAATTGCCGCTTCCGCTGCTGCTACGGTGAGGATAAAAAACACAAACACCTGCCCTGCAATGTCACCCAGGTAATGGGAAAAGGCGATAAAGTTTATATTGACCGCAAGCAGCATCAGCTCAATCGACATCAGTATGATAATGATATTCTTGCGATTGAGAAAAACTCCGGCAACACTGATACCGAACAGGACTGCCCCCAGAATCAGATAATCAGAGAGTGCAATCATCTTTTGTCCTCAAGGTTTGCCGGCTGTGATTTTTTCGCATCGGACTTGATAATACGCAGTCGATCCTCCTTGCGCACAGCTATCTGCAGATCCGGGTTCTGATGCTTGGTCAGCGGCCGTTTTCGCAGCGCCAGAGAAATTGCGGCAATAATCGCCACCAGCAGAATTACAGCCGCGATCTCGAAGGGATAGACATAAACGGTATAAAGAACTCTACCCAGCTGTTTGGTATTGCTGTAGTCCGCAGGATGGCCGACCGGTTCGGCGAATTTCTCCAGACCGAAGTTTTCGGGTCCGACAACATAAGCCATCATGCCGATTACCAACAACGCCATCACCACGCCAACCGGCAGCAATTTGACAAAACCCTCTCGCAACCGGGCAAGATTGATATCCAGCATCATGACCACAAACAGGAACAACACCATCACCGCACCGACATAAACCAGAACTAGTGTGATAGCGAGAAACTCCGCCTCCAGAAGCAACCACAAGGCAGCTCCGGAGAAAAATGTAAGCACCAGGGAAAGCGCCGCATGCACCGGATTACGCATGGTAATCACCATCATGGCGGAACCCAGCATGGCCGCAGCAAACAAATAGAAGATGAACTGCTCAAAACTCATCTGAATATCAATACCTGTCAGTTAACGATAGGGTGCATCTAGTGCGCGGTCGGCAGCAATCTGCGCTTCAAGCCGGTCACCAACTGCCAGCAGTTCTTCCTTGCTTTTCACCAGATCGCTGCGCTTGTCACCAAAATACTCAAATACCCGGGTCTCAACGATGGCGTCCACCGGACAGGACTCTTCGCAAAATCCACAAAAAATACACTTGGTCAAATCAATTTCGTAACGAGAGGTACGCCGGCTGCCGTCCTCCCTTGGTTCAGCCTCAATGGTAATGGCCATCGCGGGACATACTGCTTCACACAACTTGCAGGCGATGCAACGCTCTTCCCCGTTAGGATAGCGACGCTGGGCATGCAAGCCACGAAAACGTGGTGACTGTGGCGTCTTTTCCTCTGGATAGATTATGGTAACTTTCTTGTCCAGCATATAACGCCCGGTCAGTCTCAGCCCCCGCAACAACTCCAGCAGAAACAGACTTTTGAAAAAGCGACCCAATGCATTCATCTTCAAAATCTCCGCTCCTGGCTATGCGCCATCAAACCACGGACCAAGTCCGCCTACAACTGCCGCACCAACCACAAGCAACCAGGCGATGGTAATCGGAATTAATATCTTCCACCCCAACCGCATCAGCTGATCATATCGGTAACGGGGGAAGGTAGCACGCACCCACAGGAACAACAGCAGGAAAAACGATGTCTTGAGCAGCAGCCAGACAATTCCCGGTACCCAGCTAAACAGACTGTCGAGAACCGGAATCCCCTGGAACGGAGATAACCAGCCACCGAGAAACATCAGCGCAGTCAACATGGAAATAAGAATCATGTTGGCATATTCGGCAAGGAAGAACACGCCAAAACTCATGCCGGAATACTCAACATGGAAACCGGCCACAATCTCGGACTCACCTTCTGCCAGGTCAAAAGGCGCCCGGTTGGTTTCTGCGAGGCCGGCAATAAAATAGACTACAAACAGAGGCAACAGCGGCAACCAGAACCAGTGCAGCAGGCTTCCCTGCTGGGCCAGAACAATCTCGCGGAGATTCATGCTGCCGGCAGCCAGCAACACCCCCACCAGCGCAAACCCCATTGCAATCTCATAAGAGACCACTTGAGCGGCCGACCGCAACGCACCGAGAAAGGCGTATTTGGAGTTCGATGCCCAGCCGGCAATAATGATGCCGTAGACGCTTAATGAAGTAACTGCCAACACATACAGCAGCCCGGCATTGATATCGGTAATGTACAGATTTTCGCCCAGAGGCATTACCGCCCAAGCAGCAATCGACGGCCCCATAGCCAGCAAAGGCGCCAGCAGAAACAGGAACCGGTTAGCTCCTGCGGGAATAATAATTTCCTTGAAAATCAGTTTGACCGCATCGGCGATAGGCTGAAGCCACCCGCGCGGGCCAACATGCAGGGGGCCGACACGTCCCTGGATATAGCCAATGATCTTGCGCTCTGCAAAGGTCAGGTAGGCAACCGCCACCATCAGCGGAACGAGCAGCGCCACAATTTTGAGCAGCACAATCACCAATGTCAGTAACGCATCAAGCATCAATAATCCATCCGCTTCTGTTCATCTTCAATTCTTGCTGACATCCACCGGGCCATAAATCGCTCCCAGCTCCGCTGTTTCTGGCAGTGCAGCGGGAATAACAGCACAACCATCAGCCACTCGTTCATCAATCACCACTGGCAACCAGACTGAACCACCACCCTGTGTTACCTGGGCAATATCCCCTTCAATCAGCCCCAGACTTGTGGCTACAGACTCATTGATGCGTACAGCGGCTACTACCGCGTCTTCTGTTTCCTGCAAGGGACCCGAGCGACGGACAAGAGCATCGGTTGCATAAATCGGCACCTCGCCAAGCCTGTACAGGCTTCCAGCAGCAGTATTTAAATCGGAAGGACAGCGCCAGCCCACCTCTGCTGATGGTTCAACCTGCCCGCATGACGCTTTCAGTTCGTCACGCACCTGTTCGCTCGAGGTGTATTCAAAGCCTTGCAGGTCAAACAGATTCCCCAAAACTCTCAGCACCTTCCACGCGGGGCGCGAATCACCCAATGGAGCAACAGCGCCGGCAAAACTCTGCCAATGTCCTTCAATATTAACAAAAGTTCCTGATGTTTCTGAAAAAGGTGAAATTGGCAACAGCACATCGGCATACTGTTTCATCGTGTCACTCACAAAGGAGGTAAGTGATACGACAAACCCGGCCTCCTCAAGAACCTTGGTAGCAGCGACGGGGTGAGAGCTGTCCAGTTCCGGCTCTACACCCACCAACAAATATCCCCGCAACGGGTGTTCAAACATCGCCGAGGCATTCACCAAACTGGTAACAGGTGTCTTCTGGCCGACAGGACCACGATGGGGAATGGCCCCAGCCAACCAGCCACCACTGCTATTGGACCCTTCAGGCAGAAGCCCGAAGCGGGCACCACTCAATTTTGCGATCAGGACAGCCAGGGCGCGAAGAGAGGAGAGCTGCTGGCTCCCGTGCGCCAAAACGCCCAGCAGTACGGCAGCGCTTTCAGCCGCCTTCAGGTGCCCGGCAATGGCCAGTTCGGTATCGCCAACTGGGATATTTTCCAGCAATGGGGTCAATCCCTCCGGAGCCTCCTCTCCGGTGATATCCAGCAAGGCCTTGGCAATGGCTGCCAGCATACGCACCATCTGCGCTGGATGGCCGATCAACTTTTCTGCGACCGGGAAGTTGAACGGGAAGTCAACAGGATTTACAAACATTATATTTGCACCGCCAACGGCAGCCTTGCGCAGACGGTGGCCAATAATCGGTTGGTCCTTGCGCACATTAGAGCCAATCAGCAGTGCAGCATCGACCTTTTCCAGCTCCTCAATTCCTTGCCCGAGCCACGGGAACGGCGGCAAAAGATCCTGATCAGAGAAATCACCCTGACGCAGTCGGTGATCGATATTGGCGCTACCTAGCGCCCGCATCAGTTTTTGCAACAGATACATCTCTTCCAGTGTTGCACTGGGCGAAATCAGGGCACCGAGCTGATCCGCCCCATGCGCATCAACCAGCTTTCTCACTCCCTTGCTTACCTGCTCAAGCGCACTGTTCCAGTCAATCTCCCGCCACTCCCCCTCCACCTTGATCATGGGGGTTCTCAAACGCTCCTTATCATTCAGTCCAACGTAACTGAATCGATCACGGTCAGAGATCCAGGTCTCGTTAATAGCCTCGTTGGAGCGTGGCAGAGAACGCATCACTTTGTTCCGCCGGGACTGCAAAGTCAGGTTGGAGCCGACACAGTCATGAGGAGCTACAGTGGCTGAATCGGTCAGCTCCCAGGATCGGGCCGTAAAACGGAATGGCTTGGAGGTAAGAGCACCAACAGGACAGAGGTCAATAATATTCCCGGACAATTCGGAACTGACGCTCTTCTCCACGTAGGTTCCAATCTCCATATACTCCCCCCGGCCGGTAGCACCCAGCTCCCGGATACCGGCAATTTCCTGACCGAAACGCACACAGCGGGTACAGTGGATACAGCGGGTAAAATCGGTGGCAATCAGTGGCCCAATATCCTTGCTCTTGACCACGCGCTTGATCTCGGCAAAGCGGGAAACGTCGCTGCCGTATCCTACGGCAATATCCTGCAGATCACACTCACCGCCCTGATCACAAATCGGGCAATCTAGGGGATGATTAATCAACAGGAATTCCATAACATTTTTTTGCGCGGCCAACGCCTTGGGCGAGTTGGTCCACACCTTCATCCCATCAGTCACGGGTGTGGCACAGGCTGGCAATGGCTTTGGAGCTTTTTCTACCTCCACCAGACACATGCGGCAACTGGCCGCAACCGACAGCTTCTCGTGATAGCAGAAACGAGGGATTGTTATGCCGGCTTCATCGGCGGCCTCGATCACCATCGCCCCATCACGGGCCTTGATCGTTTTGCCGTTGATTTCAATGTCTGCCATTGCCCGTCCTGTATTCCTGTAAATTCAGCCCTGTTTGTTTATTATCTATCACACCATGCATTTTTTATGGTCGATGTGATACTGAAATTCATCGCGAAAACGTGTAACAAAACTCGTCACCGGCATAGCTGCCGCGTCTCCCAGTGCACAGATGGTTTTCCCGGAAATACCATTGGCAACCTCGCTCAGCAGATCCAGATCCTCCTGCCGCCCCTGACCGTTTTCAATACGACTCACCACACGCTGCAACCAACCGGTACCTTCCCGGCATGGCGTACACTGACCACAAGACTCTTCGTAATAAAAGTAGGAGATTCTTGCCAGCGCCTTGACCATGCAAGTGGTCTCGTCCATTACGATAACTGAACCGGCCCCAAGCATGGATCCAGCCTTCGCGATAGAGTCATAGTCCATGGTGATATCCATTACCACATCTGCGGGTAGCACGGGTGTCGAGGATCCACCGGGAATTACTGCCTTCAGTTTATGCCCGTCACGCACGCCACCGGCCATCTCCAACAACTCGGCAAACGGGGTCCCCATGGGAATCTCGAAATTTCCCGGCTTGTTGACATGTCCGGAAACACAAAACAGCTTGTTGCCACCATTGTTGGGCTTGCCCAGCTCCAAAAACCATTTGCCGCCATTTTTCAGAATTACCGGAACAGATGCCAGTGTCTCTGTATTGTTAATGGTAGTCGGCCTGCCATACAAACCGTAGCTGGCCGGGAACGGTGGCTTGAATCGGGGCTGACCTTTCTTTCCTTCGATGGATTCGATGAGCGCTGTCTCTTCGCCACACACATAGGCGCCGCCACCCAAGTGAACATGGATGTCAAAATCGAATCCTGAATCCAGTATGTTTTTCCCCAAGAGGCCGGCTGCTCTTGCCTCCTCCAGCGCAGCTTCAAATCGCTCGTAGGGCTCCCAGAACTCGCCACGGATGTAATTATATCCCATGGAGGCGCCGATACAGTAACCCGCGATTATCATCCCTTCAATGAGTTGATGCGGGTTGTAGCGCAGGATATCCCGATCCTTGCATGTCCCCGGTTCACCTTCATCCGAGTTGCAAAGAATATATTTCTGCCCGGGAGCATTGCGCGGCATGAAGCTCCATTTCAAGCCGGTAGGAAACCCGGCACCACCCCGCCCGCGCAGGGCTGAAGTTTTCAACTCGGAAATGATGTCATCCGGATCGGTCTTTTCCTTGAGGATCTTTTTCAAAACCTCATAACCATCCACGCTCTGGTAAGTCGCCAATGTCCAGGGCTTTTCCAGATGCAGGGTTCGGAAACAGACTTGGTTATTCATTCATTAACTCCAGCACCGCTATCTACCGCGTTCCTTCTCACTCAAGCTCATCCAGAATCTTGTCCACCTTTTCAGGCGTAAGATGCTCGTAATAGTGTTCGCCAATCTGGAACATGGGAGCACCAACACAGGCGCCAAGACACTCAACCTCTTTCAGCGAAAAACGGCCATCAGGAGTTACCTCACCAAAACCAACCCCCAGCTTTTCCTGCAAATGTTTAACTATTTTTTCTGAACCGCACAACATGCACGAAATGTTGGTACAGACACAGATTTTGTGCCGCCCGACCGGCTTCATTTCATACATCGAATAGAACGTGGCCACCTCGTACACCGCGATGGCATCCATCTGCAGGTACTCCGCTACCGCATCCATCAGTTCGGTAGTCAAATGACCGCCATTCTGATCCTGCACAATCCGCAAGGCCGCCATCACCGCTGACTGCTTTTGATCGGCCGGATACTTGGAGATCCAGCGATCGATCTCGGTACGCGAATCCACCGTCAGAAGATCAATCAGACTTTTCTCCGTCACCGGTCAACCTCCCCGAAAACGATATCCTGGGTTCCGATTATGGCCACCACATCGGCCAGCATATGACCACGGGACATCTCGTCAAGCGCAGACAGATGCACAAAACCCGGTGCACGGATTTTCAAACGATAAGGTTTGTTGGCTCCGTCAGAAATCATGTAGATTCCAAACTCCCCTTTTGGATGTTCTACTGCTGCATATGCCTCACCTTCCGGTATGCAGTACCCTTCGGTGAACAGTTTGAAGTGGTGAATCAGGGACTCCATATCCCCTTTTACATCGTCACGACGGGGCGGAGTAACCTTGTGGTTATCCAACATCACCGGCCCGGGATTCTCACGCAGCCATTTGACGCACTGCTTGATAATACGGTTGGACTGGCGCATCTCCTCTACCCGTACCAGATAACGATCATAGGTATCCCCGTTTGTTCCGACCGGAATATCAAAATCCAGCTGGTCATAAACCTCGTAGGGCTGCTTTTTGCGCAGATCCCACGCGATCCCCGAGCCCCGAATCATCGGGCCGGTAAAACCCAGTTGCAATGCCCGTTCGGGAGTAACAATACCGATGTCAACTGTACGCTGTTTCCAGATACGATTCTCTGTCAACAAAGTTTCGTACTCGTCAACACAGGTAGGGAAACGGTCAGTAAAATCCTCAATAAAGTCCAGCATGGAACCCTGTCGGTTACGATTCAGCCGTTCCACATCCTTCGCATTGTGCCATTTGGAGGTTTCATACTTGGGCATGGAGTCCGGGAGATCACGATACACTCCACCCGGACGATAGTAGGCTGCATGCAAACGTGCGCCGGATACTGCCTCATAACAGTCCATCAGATCTTCACGCTCGCGGAAAGCGTACAGGAAGATAGTCATTGCTCCAATGTCCAGGCCATGCGCCCCAATCCACATAAGGTGGTTGAGAATGCGTGTTATCTCGTCGAACATCACCCGGATATATTGGGCACGAATGGGCACGGTAACACCCAGCATTTTCTCGACAGCCATCACATAGGCGTGCTCATTGCACATCATGGAGACGTAGTCGAGCCGATCCATGTATGGGAGTGCCTGGTTATAGGTTCGCGTTTCGGCCAGTTTTTCTGTACCACGATGCAACAGCCCGATATGGGGATCCGCGCGCTCGATGACCTCGCCATCCATTTCCAGCACCAGGCGCAATACACCATGTGCAGCTGGATGTTGGGGGCCGAAGTTGAGGGTATAGTTGCGAATCTCAGGCATTGCCATTCTCCCCTTCGCTTGAACTTCCATCCGCAAAACGATGATCGTGACGAATTACCCGGGGAATGTTGATACGCGTTTCGATACTCACCGGCTCATAGATAACGCGCCCTTTCTCTTCGTCGTAACGCATCTCCACATTGCCTGTCAACGGAAAATCCTTGCGGAAAGGATGACCAATAAAACCGTAATCGGTCAGAATACGACGCAGATCGGGATGTCCCTTGAACAGCACGCCAAACAGATCGAACGCCTCCCGTTCAAACCAGTTGGCCGTCGCCCAGATATCAACAACAGAGTCGATTACGGGTTGCTGATCATCAAGGAAAACGCGCAAGCGCAGGCGCTGATTATGAGTTATCGACAATAGATGATAGACAACAGCAAAGCGTGGCCCTTCCCACTTTCCATCTCCGAATTCAGAGTAGTCAACAGCACACAGATCGATCAACTCCTCAAAGGAAAAGCTGGGGTCATCGCGTAAAATGCCACAGGTTTCAAGAAGCTTTTCGCATGGAATTTCCAGTGTCACTTCACCCAAGGCTTCTTTACACAGGCCTCCGGCCTGCTGGAAGCGGCTTGTGGTCGACTCAACAAGTTTCCGGACAGAATCAGACATCGGTTCGGGCTATGGTGTTGGTGCGATGAATTTTATTGCGTAGCTGCATGATACCGTACAACAACGCCTCGGCAGTGGGCGGACATCCCGGAACATAGATGTCAACAGGGACTACCCGATCACATCCTCGCACGACCGAGTAGGAGTAGTGATAGTAACCACCACCGTTGGCACAGGATCCCATGGAAATAACCCAGCGAGGTTCTGCCATCTGGTCATAAACCTTGCGCAATGCAGGGGCCATTTTGTTTATCAGGGTACCGGCAACAATCATCACATCAGACTGCCGGGGGCTAGGACGAAACAGCATGCCAAAACGATCAATATCGTAACGGGAAGCTCCCGCTTGCATCATCTCCACAGCACAGCAGGCAAGACCAAACGTCATTGGCCACATCGAGCCGGTGCGGGCCCAGTTGATAAGGCTATCGGCAGAGGTGGTTATCACTCCTTCTTTGAGGACACCTTCTATTCCCATTCCAGAGCCCCTTTCTTCCACTCATAAATGAAACCAATAACCAGGATACCAAGGAACAACACCATGGCGAGAAAACCGAACATCCCTATCTCCTCTAGCACCACTGCCCAAGGGAACAGAAACGCGATTTCCAAATCAAAAACGATAAACAGGATAGCAACGAGATAGTATCTGACGTCAAACTTCATGCGGGTATCTTCGAAGGGCTCGAAACCGCATTCATAAGCTGACAGTTTTTGTTCATCGGGACGGCTGGGAGCCAGCACCAGACCCAATCCGATCATGATCCCTCCCAGCAAGAAGCCGATAACCAGGAATACCAGGACGGGAAAATAGTTTTCTAGCATTGTTTATGGAGTCCCCAAGTTATTATCCATAACGCTGAAACAAAACTGTAATGGAGCAGAGAGCGTATGCTATGGGCAAACATGATGTCAACCCTTTCAAGCTCCGCTCCACCTATATTTTTTTGCGCCTTAAAACATTCAAATAACAACCAAATATCAACATATTGTGAGGCACCTGAAAGTGGTGCGGATGGCCGGACTCGAACCGGCACGGCTCGCGCCACCGCCCCCTCAAGACGGCGTGTCTACCAGTTCCACCACATCCGCAAAACAACATATATCGAAAGGTAAAACATGTCACTCCTGTCTGCCGCCCGCTCCCGCAGCCGGGTCAGCTGCCGCCGGTACTGATGGTGTATCTGCCGCTGGCGCTGGAGCTGATTCTCCAGTTGGAGCTGCAGGTATTACCGGAACATCCGGAGCCGATGGCGCCGGCCCCTGCCGAATCTGCTCAACAGGTGGTAACGGGGAAAAATCTTCGGTTACGCTCTTGCGAACCACAGTTTGTCCAGACAGATAGGCCAGAGTCAAACTGGTCACGAAAAAAGCTGTTGCGAGGAGAGCCGTCGTGCGAGTAAGAAAAGAAGCAGATCCGCGGCTGCCAAAGACGGTTCCTGAGGCACCGCTGCCAAATGCTGCACCCATCTCCGCCCCCTTCCCGGTCTGAAGCAGAACCAGGACAATCAGGCTAACGGCAATGACAATATGAATGGCAAGAATAATTGTTTGCATGCTACTTCTGTTCGATTGTGATATGTCAAACGGCAGCCTGGCAGATGGAAATAAACTCATCCGCATCCAGCGAGGCTCCACCAATAAGCCCACCATCAATATCCGGCATGGCAAACAGCTCGGGAGCATTGGCACCTTTCACACTACCACCATAGAGGATCTGCACCTTCTCTGCTGTGGCAGCACTCTGCCGGGAAATACGGTTACGAATAAAGTTATGTACGTCCTGAGCCTGCTCCGGTGAGGCGGTTTTACCCGTGCCAATAGCCCACACCGGCTCATAGGCGATAACCCCGTCAGCAAGCGCTTCAACTCCTTCCAGGGAAATTACAGCATCCAGCTGCCGCGCCACGACATCTTCGGTAACACCCTGTTCCCGCTCTTCCAGAACTTCCCCAACACACAGAACAGGCTTGATACCGGCAGCTCGTGCGGCCGCAAATTTGGCGGCTACCCGAGCATCATCTTCTCCATAAATGGAGCGACGTTCTGAATGTCCGACGATAGCGTAATGACACTGGAAATCCCACAACATGGATGTTGATATTTCCCCGGTATACGCACCGGACTCATGCTCGTTCACATTCTGCGCACCCAGAGAGATTCCGGTTCCCGCCAATTGTGCCTGAACCTCGGGAATATAGATGTACGGGGGACATACAACTACTTCCGCCTTGCTTACGGTATCAAGTGATTTTTTAATTCCGTCCAAAAGCAGTTTGATACTCTCGGTGGAACCGTTCATTTTCCAGTTCCCGGCGACCAGTGGTTGACGCATCTGTTTTCCCCTCAGTTCGCAACAAAAAGTCGGTGAAGCTTACCTTCCTTGGCCAGGAAAATCAATTTTCATATGCCGAAATTTTGCCTGTCAGCCGTTTGACCATTGGTAGAACGGCTGCCTTGACAAGCCGGAAACACTGTAAAATTCGTGATTTTCTTGTATAAACACGGAGTCAGTACCATCGCTCTTGCGAAAAAAACGCCCAAAAGCGATACATGCTGGTTTATTACATTGATGAAGTGCCAGGGGGGCGTTCTCAATTACCTGGGTATGCAGTGATTGAGCCACCTAGTCCGCAATTGCGGCCTGCGCCACGATATCCGCCAGCTGCTTTGCAAGTGTCTCGACCTGTGGTGCATCATCACCCTCAACCATAACGCGAATCACCGGCTCTGTCCCTGATGGCCGCAGCAATACCCGGCCGCGCCCCGCCAGTTGCGCCTCCACATCACGCACTGCATTCTGTACATGCTCGGAATCGTCAGGCGAAAACCGGTTTTCCAGACGAACATTTATCATGGTTTGCGGAAATTTGGTCATGCCACGCTTCAGCGTATCCAGCGTCTGGCCACTGTTAACCATTGCCGCAACCACCTGCAAGGCTGAAACTATCCCGTCACCGGTCGTGGTGCAATCACGGCAGATGATATGGCCGGAAGATTCGCCGCCGAGAATCCACCCTTCCTGCATCATCATCTCGCCTACGTAACGATCCCCTACTGCCGCACGCCGAAACGGAATTCCGGCTTCTTTGAACGCCAGTTCCAGCCCCAGGTTACTCATCACTGTACCGACAACACCCCCGTTATAGGCAGTTCCATTGCGATGACCATTGCCTTGCCGATCACGAGCGATAACAAACAGCAATTCATCACCATCCACTACTTCACCCTTGTGGTCCACCATGATGAGGCGGTCACCATCACCATCCAGTGCAACTCCCAGCTCTGCGCCATGCTCGATGACCGCCTGCTGCAGTGTGGCTGGATTGGTAGAACCGCACTCGGCGTTGATATTTACCCCGTCGGGATCGATTCCGATGGGAATGACCTCCGCTCCCAGCTCCTTGAACACCTTTGGCGCTACGTCATAGGTCGCACCGTTGGCACAATCCACAACTATTCTCATGTTACCCAGCTCCAGGCCGAGCGGAACGGTGCTTTTGCAAAACTCGATGTATCGCCCAGCCGCGTCGTTTACTCTTGCAGCTTTACCCAGCTGACCTGATTCCACGCAGGTAACCGGATGATCAAGGTATTTTTCAATTTCATGCTCCGTTTCATCAGGCAGCTTGAAACCGAGACGGGAGAAAAACTTGATGCCGTTGTCAAAATAGGGATTGTGGGAAGCGCTGATGACGATACCTGCATCTGCCCGCATGGTTCGGGTCAGATAGGCGATGCCGGGCGTTGGCATAGGACCAAGCAGCCGGATGTCCACACCTGCGGCAGATAAACCGGCCTGCAAGGCTGATTCAAACATGTACCCGGAAATTCGTGTGTCTTTACCAATCACCACCTTGCCACGCCCACCATGGCTGGCCAGTACATGGCCAACCGCCCAGCCAAGATGCAATACAAACTCCGGCGTAATTGGATTACTGCCCACCTTGCCGCGAATACCATCAGTCCCAAAATAACGTTTACCCATCATTCTCTCTCTGTTCTTGTCTTGCCATTTCGTAACTACTCAGCGAGTAGCGGATATATCGTGTAACTGCTCGGCTTGTTCCTGAAACACACCATCTCTGCGTTGGAAAATGGTCATTTACCCTTGTAAACTCCTGCTTTCCACCTTGAGCTGACCTGTTTCAGGAACAAGCCGAGCAGTTACGTCATTTCAATCAATCTGTTTTACCGCTGTAGCAATCTTCAAGGCATCGACGGTGGGCGCCACATCATGCACACGCACAATGGATGCCCCCTGCCATAAAGCCACTGTTGTCGCAGCGATACCGCCATAAAGACGTCCCCGAACCGGGCGGCCATCCAGCAAAAGACCCAGCATGGATTTGCGCGAAATCCCCACCAGTACCGGAAATCCCAGTGCGGTTATTTCTGGCAGCCGATTCAAAAGCCGCAGATTGTGCTGCAGAGTCTTGCCGAAACCAAAACCCGGGTCAATGAGCAGTTGATCGCGCCCCATACCCGCCCCCAGGCAGGCGTCGATCCGTTGGCGCAAAAAACCTTTTACCTCACCGACCACGTCATCATAATGCGGCTGTTTCTGCATGATACGGGGCTCACCCTGCATATGCATCAGGCAAACAGGAACTTTGCATTCAACGGCCGCAGTTACAGCGCCTTCCCGCCGGAGAGCATAGACATCATTAATCATCCCGGCACCCGCCCTGACCGCCTCCAGCATTACTTCGGGCTTGCTGGTATCGACGGATATAATTACCGGCAGTTCCGCATGCAGCGCTTCAATAACCGGGATTACCCGATCCAGCTCCTCCTGCAAGGAGACAGGCCGGGCTCCGGGTCGAGTGGACTCTCCTCCGACATCGATGATCGCCGCTCCGTCCAGGCACATCTTCCGGGCCTGTTTAATAGCAGCAGCGGGGGTAAAAAAAACACCCCCGTCCGAAAAGGAGTCGGGAGTGCTATTCAGAATGCCCATGACCTGTGGCAAAGACAGGTCCAGCAATTTACCTGCGCAATCCAGGCGCTTGTTCATTCAATACGAAAATACTATTAGTGTTGACTCGCGGGTTCTCCAATGCTTCCGCCCTTTTTCTTTTTATCGTTATCGGTATCTTCATCACTGTTCACTGCGCTCCCTCCTCCGGAGCGGGGTTCCGGCTCATCCCAGTCTTTCGGGGGACGCGGCGGCTTGCCGGACATAATATCATCAATCTGCTTCGCGTCGATGGTTTCATATTTCATTAACGCATCAGCCATCATGTGCAGCTTGTCCATATTGTCGGTGAGCAGTTTTTTCGCTTTCTGGTAATTATGCTCGATGATTGAGCGTATCTCTTCATCAATGATATGGGCGGTCTCGTCAGAAACGTTTTTATGCTGGGTTACCGAATGCCCGAGGAATACCTCTCCCTCTTCTTCACTGTAGGTCAGCGGCCCCAAGCGCTCCGACAGTCCCCATTTGGTAACCATATTGCGAGCAATCTCGGTTGTCCGCTGGATGTCGTTGGAAGCACCCGTGGTTACCTTCTCCGGGCCAAATACCAGCTCTTCAGCAATACGACCGCCAAACAGACTGCAAATCTGACTCTCCAGTCGCTGCTTGCTGTAGCTGTACCGATCCTCGGTAGGAAGGAACATGGTTACACCCAGCGCACGCCCCCGGGGAATGATGGTTACCTTGTGCACAGGATCATGGTCAGGAACCAGTCTTCCAACAATGGCATGACCCGATTCATGATAGGCGGTGAGTTTTTTCTCTTCCTCACTCATCACCATGGACTTGCGTTCGGCACCCATCATGATCTTGTCTTTGGCCTTTTCAAAATCAGCCATTGTCACCGTCCGCTCACCAGATCGAGCCGCAAACAGTGCTGCCTCATTGACCAGGTTTGCCAGATCCGCGCCGGAAAACCCGGGCGTACCACGGGCAATAACCGAGGCCTGCACATCATCAGCAATCGGCACCTTGCGCATGTGAACCTTGAGGATCTGCTCACGACCACGCAGGTCGGGCAACGGCACCACCACCTGCCGGTCAAAGCGCCCCGGACGCAAAAGCGCAGGATCCAGCACATCCGGCCGGTTGGTGGCGGCAATGACAATCACCCCTTCATTGCCTTCGAAACCATCCATCTCCACCAGCAGCTGGTTCAGAGTCTGTTCACGTTCGTCATGACCACCGCCCAGCCCAGCGCCACGATGGCGGCCTACCGCATCAATCTCGTCAATGAAGATGATACAGGGAGCATGTTTTTTGGCCTGTTCAAACATATCACGTACACGGGATGCCCCCACGCCAACAAACATCTCTACAAAGTCAGAACCAGAGATGGTGAAAAATGGCACCTTGGCTTCGCCGGCAATGGCCTTGGCCAGCAGCGTTTTACCGGTTCCCGGCGGACCGACCATCAGTACACCCTGCGGAATTTTCCCGCCCAACTTCTGGAATTTGGCCGGTTCACGCAGAAACTCCACCAGTTCGGCAACATCTTCTTTGGCCTCTTCAGCACCAGCTACATCATTGAATGTTATCTTGACCTGGTTTTCACCCAGCATCCGGGCGCGGCTCTTGCCGAAAGACATGGCTCCACGTCCGCCAGCACCGCCCTGCATCTGGCGCATGAAGAAAATCCACACAGCAATCAACAGCAGCATGGGGAACCAGGAGATAAAGATTTGAACCAGCAATGACTGCTGCTCGGGCGGGCGGGCGTCAATTACGACATTGTTATTAAGCAGATCGCCAATCAGCCCCGGGTCACCGGGACTATAGGTAACAAAAGTGCTGTCGTCAGCCGTTATTCCCCGAATGGTACGGCCTTCAATCGTCACTTTCTTGACCCGTCCATCGCGCACATCGGCAATGAAACGGGAGTATTCCAGCGGCTGCGCAGCCTGCTGGTGCGGGGTGAAGTTATTGAAAACCATCATTAAAATGATGGCGATCACAACCCACAACAGTATGTTTTTAACAATATCGTTCAAAATACGCCTCGTGAATCTCTAAACCTGAATCTGCAACTGTATCATGCATCGACCGCCACTACGTTACTACAATATATAATTTCTTGCTACCAGATACACTTCCCGTGAGCGGGGCCGTGATGCGGCAGGCTTGCGGGTAACCACTTTCTGAAATGATTTGCGCAGCTCTCTCCTCAGCTCCCCCATGCCTTCGCCTTCAAACGCTTTTATCAGCAGATCCCCTCCCTGTGCCAAGACGTTACAGGAAAAATCTACCGCCAGCTCGGCAAGATACATGGCTCGCGGCTGATCAACAGCCTTCATTCCACTTATATTGGGGGCCATGTCTGAAATAACAAGATCCACCGGTCGCTCCCCCAGCAACTGCATCAACTGCTCATAAACTTTCTGTTCCCGGAAATCACCCTGAACAAACTCCACATCCGGCAACGGATCCATCGGCAGGATATCCAGCGCGACTACACGACCTGTCCCGGTTGCAAACCGGGTGGCAAGCTGAGACCAGCCGCCGGGAGCGGCTCCGAGGTCAACCAGTGTCATTCCCGGCTTGATCAGTCTGTCTTTCTCCTGGATTTCGAGCAGTTTGTAGCTGGCCCGCGACCGGTACCCATCCCGCTGTGCCCGTTGGACATATGGGTCATCGAAATGTTCCTGCAACCACTTCGAGCTACTTTTGCTGCGCGCCACTGTCCTGCTCCGCCTCAAGCTTTCGCAGCGTGGCACGGGTACGCAATACCAGCCACACCGCAGCAACACTGCCCAGCCCAAACAACACCGCAAACTGCACCAGAGAATCGGCAATCAGACGGCCCACCACCAGCCATATCAACGGAAGCAATACCAGCACCACTCCCAATTCAAATTTGACTTTATTGAAAGGACTGGGTGCTACTGTAATACTACGCCCTTTCCGGGTTATACTCCGGCCTGTTTCTATCTGTTTCGGCACTATCCGGTACTCTCTAAAATAGTATCTACTCAGCAAGTAGTGAATATGTTGTGTAACTGCTCGGCTTGCTTCTGAATATAAGCCAGTTCAAGGCGGAAAACGGGAGTTTACAAGGGTAAATGACCATTTTCCAACACCGAGATGGCGCGCTTCAGAAGCAAGCCGAACAGTTACTAAAATAATTACCCGGGAATTATGACACTAAACAACAAACAGATCCGGCACCTGCGCCAGCTCGCCCATTCACTCAAACCCGTCGTGCTTACCGGCCAGGCAGGGATCAGCAATTCTGTAATTGATGAAATCGACCAGGCACTTGAGTTCCACGAGCTGATCAAGGTGAGACTCAGCTCTCCAGATCGGGAGAGCCGCCGCGCCATGGTGGATGAGATCTGCCGCCGAGCAGGAAGTGTACCGGTTCAATTAATCGGCCATATCACCGTATTGTACCGGAAATCCCGTAACAAGGAATCACGCATCTCACTGCCGTAGCAAAAAGATCTGCCGCAAGCTGACCCCACTCAGGATTACATCTGCAACACTCCGGCAGGGGAGGCTGACCCTCCCCTGCCGCTGCTACTGTGCGCGCAAAACCTGAAACTCTACCCGTCTGTTCTGCGCCCGGCCCTCTTCAGTATTGTTGTCGGCAATCGGCTGGGTCTCGCCATAGCCCATTGGAATCAGTCTGCCGGTGGAGATCCCACGCTGACCAAGGTAGTTGATCACACTCCTAGCCCGGCGCTCCGACAACCATAAATTGTATTTGGCAGAACCATCACTGTCCGTATGCGCCTGTACCTCTATCTTGACTGTAGGATAGTTTTTCAGTTCTGCCGCCACCTCATCCAGAGTCTGTTTGGCGCCCTCGGTCAGTCTGGAAGAGTTATATTCAAAATTGACTCCCTGCAATACACCTTCAAACATGGCACAACCCGCTTCATCCACCCGGGCACCTTCAGGCGTATTGGGGCATCCATCCCGGATATCATTGACACCGTCGCTATCCGAATCCGGGATATTGAAAGCGACGTTTACCTCGGGAGCCGGAGAAGGTAGAGTCATCAGGGGTGCCACTGGCTCGGGTGTGCCGCCAAAGTATTTGAGAATGCTCACTGTAACCATCTGCGCATCTTTAGCCAGATATTCGTACTCACCACGGACCGCAACACCATTGCCAAACTCGTACTTCAGCCCTGCACCACCAAACAGCAGTAGCTCGTCATCACGTTTGTATGCAATGTTGGCGGAGTTGTCTATCTTGCTTATGCCAAACTTGAGCAGAGGGGAAAATCCACCAATATCACCAAGAAAGTCATATACCGCGCCCAGCGTATAACTGCTGTATTTTATTTGTTTATCATTCGGGATTAATTTCGCCTCACCCATGGGGCCGCCAGCCAGTTCAATGGCAATATGATCGGTTGCTTCATAGCCAATCATTACTTTGGCGCTCACATCACTGTCATCATCCACGGAGAATCCGGTTGAGCCAGTATCCGGGTCAAGGCGGCTCATTCCGGCACCTAGTCCAAGGTAATAACGCCCACCCTGGCGTGCTTTTTCCCCAACAACGGCAGAACCACTCTCTTCACTTTCCACTGTGACAGAACTTTCCTGCTCACCCTCTGCTGCACTTGTATCGATACCATTTCCCGGAATATCAACAGCGGTTTCAGTCGGCAAGGACTCCTCTTCGGTCAGCTCCACTATCTCAATTTCAAAAGGTTGCTCCAAGGCATCGGTATCAACCTCTTCAGCAACGATCTGGCCACTGAGTATCAGCATAAAAATGACAGGAACAGATCGATGCCGTGAAAACCGGCGAACCATTCCGGCCAGAGCCAGGAGCAGCAGACCCAACCCCATGGCTCCCCCCCCCATAGAGGTCGTCACTTCGGCATCATCGCTATCGAGATAGTCGGGTTCATTGTCCGAGTCGCTATCGAGGTTCACTGCTTTTCCACCTTGAACTTCGGCGCGGGTCAGCTTGCCGTCATTGTCATCATCATTATCCAGATAGTTGGGCATTCCATCGTTATCAAAATCGCCCGGCCGCTCATCACGGGTTGGAACCGAATCGTTGTCATCATCGGGATCGAGAGCGTCTATAAGGCTATCGCCATCACTGTTTTTTGGCTTGTCAACATAACGGCCAATCTCTACCGAATCCTCAATGCCATCTTTATCTGTATCCTTGTCAAACGGATTCGTACCCAGCTTGACTTCATCCCTGGTCAACAAGCGATCGTTATCATCATCATCATCCAGGTAGTTGGGCACTCCATCACCGTCAAAATCACCTGCAGGCTCTTCTGATGTTGAGAGAGTATCGTTGTCATCATCGTTGTCCAGCGCATCGATGACACCATCTCTGTCGCTATCCACAGGCTGATCAACATTTCCGCCAACTTCCAGCTGATCGGGTTTCCCGTCCTTGTCACTGTCAATGTCCAGTGGATCGGTTTTCAGTTTATATAGTTCATCACGAGTAGACAGTCCGTCGTTGTCATCATCCCGATCCAGATAGTCAAAGTCGCCATCCCTGTCGGTATCCCGGGTAACCGGTCCCTCGTTTTTTGTCAGGATTCCGTCACCATCATCATCAGCATCCCGGTAATCGGGAAGGTTGTCTCCATCAAAGTCGTCCCGGCTTTCACTCCGGGTTGGAATACTGTCTCCATCATCATCCTCGTCCCGCGCATCGATAATACCGTCATTGTCCGTATCCAGGGGACGAGCAACGTCAGAACCGATTTCAACCCCGTCAGGAATGCCGTCATTGTCAGTATCGGTATTCAGAGGGTCGGTATTCAGTCGTCTCTCCACACTGGTAGGTACGCCGTCATTGTCATCATCGTTGTCGAGATAGTCCGGCGTTCCATCACCGTCTGCATCTTTGCTGGCAGGCAGCTCCACACCGGTAGGAATCCCATCTCCGTCATCATCCTCATCCCGGTAATCGGGAATCCCGTCTCCGTCCGTATCCAGGCCAGTACCCTTGCCTTCCTTGTTGTCCCGGATTCCGTCACCATCCGAGTCAGCATCTCTGGTGCTCACTTCAAAACGACCGGAAAACAGACCATCGCTTATTACCTCGTTTAGCTGGTTTCCATCATGGGGAGCTGTGTAAGAACGAACTTCGATAAAATAACGGGTGCCGCTATCCAGACCAATGATAGTGGCACTTCTGCTGTTTTTTCCTTCAACGCGGTTATCACTCCGGCCATCAACCAGAGCATCTTTAACTTCGGCTCCCTTCTCGTCAAAAACACGAATGACATACCCACCTTCCCGGAGATAACTCACCTCATTCCAGGTCAGCCGGATAGACTGCTCATTGGGCTCTGCACTGACTCCAGTGGCATCCAGCGTCTGAGTGGCCAGAATATCGTTGTCTTTCTGCTTGCTGTTCAGACTATCAAGAACTTCCTGTCGTTTGCTATACAGTCCGTTGTACCTCACATCCAAACCGCCGGTATCCAGACTGACGGTCAAATCATTTCCCAGGGCATCGCCAATTTCCCCGGTCAGTTTATTGCTGTTTAAACGAAGTATTTTCAGTCCGCTCAGCTGATTTAGCGTTTCAGGCAGCGCCCCTTCCAGGCTGTTTTCTTCGAGCTTCAACTGCCTCAGCCTGGTTAAATGGCCTATCTCGTCGGGAATCGGTCCGGTCAATTCGTTGTCATGCAGATCCAGTCTTACCAGTTCCGTGAGTTCTCCGATTTCGGCAGGAATATTGCCCTTGAGTCCGTTCGACGCCAAATTCAATCCGGTTACACGGGTATCATCGGCATTGCAGGTAACGCCTTCCCAAGTGACTCCTGAATTACAAACCTCAGAGTCTGTATTCCAACCGGAGTTTTGCTTCCATTGGGGACCGCCGGTTTTCATGAAAAACTGTTTGAGCGCCTCCCTCTCGTTATCGGGAATATCCGCCAAAACCTGTCCGAACGTAACAAACTGGGCAGCTGCAACGATACCTGCCAGTTTTACCAGAAACTTACCCCAACCCGATACCCGCTTCATTTTTTCACCCCCTGGATAAGCAAACCCTCATGAATTAATAATGTAGCATAAAATCTTAGAAAAGAAACAGTTACAGAGCAAATTAAAACATGTGGCATAATACTTGCCGCATATATAATTGATCTAAAAGGTATTTAGACACACAAACAAGGAGCATGAATCTTGTGCACAAGGAAGGAAAAGCCTGTAAAAGCCGTGTTGCGGTAATAACAATGGATAAAATCAGCCGAAAAACAGTATCGCTCTGGAGAAGGAGGGTAGCGTATGTAACCAGCAGAATATCCGCTATGGAAAGTCGAACTGGACAGGGAAATCTTGTTCCGATCAGAGGAGCCCGGGAAACAGGTCTCGCTTCAAATACCGTAACTGCTCAGATTGCTTCTGAAACAGGCCAGATCAAGACGGAAAATGTGAGTGTATGCCGAACAGGAGGTTAAAATGCCCTGTAGTAAATGGAAGTACGGGAACAGCCAAGGGTGAATGACCATTTTCCAACACAGAGATGACGCCTTCCAGGAGCAAGCTGAGCAGTTACCAAATATCAAATATACTGGACTTTGATAATCTCATATTCCTTGATGCCACCAGGAGTCTTGACCTCGACGATATCGCCCTCTTCCTTGCTGATCAAAGCACGTGCCACGGGAGAGTTGATGGAAATGAGTCCCTGTTTGATATCCGCCTCATCATCACCGACAATCTGGTAGGTCACCTCTTCGCCGGTCTCTTCATCCGCCAGGGTAACAGTGGTTCCAAAAACAATCCGCCCTCCGGCATTAAGGGTGGTAACATCGATAACCTGCGCGTGGGACAGTTTGCTCTCAATCTCCTTGATGCGCCCCTCGATAAAGCCCTGCTGCTCGCGGGCTGCATGGTATTCGGCGTTTTCTTTCAGATCACCGTGCGCTCGCGCTTCGGCGATGGCCTCGACCACCCTGGGGCGTGCAACGGTCTTTAGCTCTTTCAGCTCTTCACGCAATTTCTCCGCGCCACGCGCGGTAAGAGGGACTTTGCTGTTCACGCTGTCAGCTCCTTGTGCAAATCCTGAAGACTGTTGATTTCAATGTCATCTTCCCGCTGCAGTGCAATGCAGATAGCTTCTGCACCGGTCAGGGTAGTAGTGTAGCTCACTTTATGCATCAGCGCTTCCCGCCGGATAGTATAGGAGTCGGCGATCGCCTGCTTGCCTTCGGTGGTGTTGACTATAAAACTAATTTCACCATTTTTGATCATATCCACAATGTGGGGGCGACCTTCTGTGACCTTGTTGATGTGCTGACAGGGGATTCCCGCCTTTTCCAGAACGCGGGCGGTACCGTGGGTAGCCACCAGCTCGAACCCCAGCTCCACCAGCTGTTCTGCAACATGGGCGATACCTTTTTTATCTGTTTCACGAACACTGAGGAAAGCCCGCCCTCCACGCGCCAGTATTTCACCCGTCCCCTGCTGGGCCTTGCGGAAAGCTTCCCCGAAGCTGCGGCCGATGCCCATCACTTCGCCGGTCGATTTCATCTCCGGCCCAAGAATCGGATCCACCCCACGGAACTTGGCAAACGGAAATACCGCCTCTTTTACCGAAAAATAGCCGGGTGTTATCTCTGCATTTATTCCCTGCTCTGCCAGACTCGTGCCGGTCATGCAGCGGGCGGCAATTTTGGCCAGTGGCCGACCGGTCGCCTTGGAGACAAAGGGCACTGTGCGTGAAGCCCGCGGGTTGACCTCCAGTACAAAAACCTTGCCATTCTGGATGGCAAACTGGGTATTCATCAGACCAACCACACCCAGCTCCAGTGCCATTCTGCAAGCCTGCTCGCGTATAGTATCCAGCACCGCGGTATCCAGCGTGTAGGGCGGCAGGGAGCAGGCAGAATCACCGGAGTGCACTCCGGCCTGTTCAATGTGTTCCATGATGCCGCCAATAACCACCCGACTACCGTCACTGACGGCATCCAGATCCACCTCGATAGCATCATCCAGAAAGCGATCCAGCAACACGGGAGAGTCGTTGGAAACCTGTACCGCCTCAGTCATGTAGCGGCGCAGCTCGGATTCATTGTAGACAATCTCCATGGCTCGCCCCCCCAGCACATAGGATGGCCGTACTACCAGTGGATAACCGATCTCCTCCGCCAGCTGAACTGCCTCGTCTTCGGCCCGAGCGGTAAGGTTGGGAGGCTGAAGCAGACCCAGCTTTTCGATCATCTGCTGGAACCGTTCACGATCTTCGGCGAGATCAATCGAGTCTGGAGTTGTGCCGATAATGGGGGCACCCGCTGCCTCCAGCGCACGCGCCAGCTTGAGCGGTGTCTGACCGCCATACTGGACAATAATGCCCTTGGGGCGCTCCAGTTCCACCAGCTCCAGCACATCCTCCAGGGTCAGCGGCTCGAAGTAGAGCCGATCCGATGTATCGTAATCGGTGGAAACCGTCTCAGGGTTACAGTTGACCATGATAGTCTCATAGCCATCCTCCCGGCAGGCCTGAGCCGCATGTACGCAGCAATAGTCAAACTCAATCCCCTGCCCGATACGGTTGGGGCCGCCACCCAGCACCATCATCTTGTCACGTTGGGTAGGGGCAGCCTCACACTCTTCCTCATAGGTGGAGTACATGTAGGCAGTAGCGGTGGCAAACTCGGCAGCGCAAGTATCCACCCGCTTGTAGACCGGCCGTATGCCCAGCCGGTGACGCAGCTCCCGCACCTCCTGCTCGCTGACGCCCAGCAGAGTGGCAAGGCGGCTGTCGGAAAAACCCTTGCGTTTCAGAAAACGAAGCCGGTCATAATCCAGAGCAACCAGCCCCTCCTTACGCACCTCTCCCTCCAACTGCACCAACTCTTCAATCTGCACAAGGAACCAAGGGTCAATACGGCACAGCTCGTGCACCTGCTCCAGAGTCATGCCGTAGCGGAACGCATCGGCCACATACCACAACCGTTCGGCACCGGGGCTGCGCAGCTCCTGGCGCAGGGTCTCTTTCACGGTTTCACTATCCGGGTCGATCTTTTCGTTCAGACCATCACTGCCAATCTCAAGGCTGCGCAGTGCTTTCTGCAGCGACTCCTGAAAACTTCGACCGATGGCCATCGCCTCGCCCACCGATTTCATCTGGGTGGTCAACCGGTTGTCGGCATCCGGGAATTTTTCGAAGGTAAACCGGGGTACCTTGGTAACCACATAGTCGATACTTGGCTCGAATGAGGCTGGAATAATTCCGCCGGTAATATCGTTATCCAGCTCGTCCAGTGTATAGCCAACCGCCAGTTTGGCGGCGACTTTGGCAATAGGAAAGCCAGTGGCCTTGGAGGCCAGTGCAGAGGAGCGCGAAACCCGTGGATTCATCTCGATGATGATCATCCTCCCGTTTTCCGGGTTGATGGCAAACTGGACGTTGGAGCCCCCCGTCTCCACCCCGATCTCGCGTAACACCGCCAGAGAGGCATCACGCATAATCTGGTACTCCTTATCGGTGAGGGTCTGGGCCGGCGCAACCGTAATGGAGTCACCGGTGTGTACGCCCATGGGATCGAAATTTTCAATGGAACAGATGACGATACAGTTGTCATTGCGATCCCGCACCACCTCCATCTCAAACTCTTTCCAGCCCAGAACGGACTCTTCAATCAGAAGTTCATTGGTGGGTGATAGCTCCAGTCCGAACTCGCAGATCTCCACAAACTCCTGCTTGTTGTAGGCAATACCCCCACCGCTGCCGCCCATGGTAAAGGAGGGACGGATAATGGCAGGGAAACCGATCTGGGCCTGTACCTGCAGCGCCTCCTCCATGCTGTGGGCAATAGCAGAACGGGGCGTATCAAGGCCAATTTTTTTCATCGCCAGACGAAACAGGTCCCGATCTTCCGCCTTGTCGATGGCTGCGCGGCTGGCACCGATCATTTCTACGCCATACTTTTCCAGCACACCGTTGCTGGCCAGGTCCAGGGCGCAGTTGAGGGCTGTCTGCCCTCCCATGGTGGGTAACAGCGCATCGGGCCGCTCCTTTTCGATGATGCGGGCCACAGTCTGCCAGCAGATTGGTTCGATATAGGTGGCATCCGCCATCTCCGGATCGGTCATGATGGTGGCTGGATTTGAATTGATCAGCACAATCCGGTAACCCTCTTCACGCAGCGCCTTGCAGGCCTGGGCGCCGGAATAGTCGAACTCGCAAGCCTGCCCAATGACAATGGGGCCAGCGCCGATGACCAGAATAGTCTTTATGTCGGTACGTTTTGGCATGTTACTCCAGGCTCAACTCATGCCTGACGGATGAGTTCAACAAAGCGGTCAAACAGGGGGGCCACATCATGCGGACCGGGACTGGCTTCCGGATGCCCCTGAAAACCGAAGGCTGGCAGATCCGTGCGCTCCACCCCCTGCAGGGTGCCATCGAACAGCGAGCGGTGAGTGGCACGGAGGTTGTCCGGGAGAGTGGCCTCGTCCACAGCAAAACCGTGATTCTGGCTGGTAATCATCACCCGTCCGCTGTCGAGGTCCTGCACCGGGTGGTTGGCTCCATGATGACCAAACTTCATCTTTACTGTGTTGGCGCCACTGGCCAGAGAGAGAAGCTGGTGACCGAGGCAGATGCCGAAGGTGGGAATTTTGTATGCCAGCAGTTCGCGGATCGCCTCGATCGCGTAATCACAAGGCTCCGGATCACCGGGTCCATTAGAGAGGAACAGCCCGTCCGGTTGCAATTTAAACACCTCGGATGCAGGGGTCAACGCCGGTACGACAGTAATACGGCAGCCTCGATCCACCAGCATACGCAGAATATTGCGCTTGATGCCATAATCATAGGCCACTACATGCAGCGGAAGTTTCTCTTCAAGGGGGTGGGGGCACTCCGGCAAACCATCTTCGAGGGTCCAGCTTCCCTGCGCCCATTCGTAGGGCAGGTGGGTGGTCACCTCTTTGGCCAGGTCCATCCCCTTGAGACCGGGAAAGGCCTGTGCGGCTGCCAACGCCCGGTCTTCATCGACTCCTTCCCCTGCCATGATGCATCCGTTCTGTGCACCTTTTTCGCGCAGGATACGGGTCAGCTTGCGGGTATCGATATCACTGATGGCCACAATCTGCTGACGGCGCAGATACGCCTCCAGGGACTCCTGGCTGCGCCAGCTGCTCACAATCGGAGAAAGTTCACGAATGATCAAGCCCGCAGCGGCAATACCGGAGGATTCCTCATCGTCCAGGTTACATCCGGTATTACCGATATGGGGATAGGTCAGGGTTACAATCTGACGACTGTATGAGAGATCGGTGAGAATCTCCTGGTAACCGGTCATGGCGGTATTGAATACCACCTCCCCGACGGTCTGGCCGTTATATCCAATAGATCTGCCGGGAAACGATGTCCCGTCTTCCAGAACCAGCAGGGCAGGCTCGCTCACGTTACCTCCGTTTAGATGTACGAAGCGGGAGCGCTCCGTTCCGGAACCTCCCGCTGCCGGTTATTCTACTTTGAACACCGGCCGGCCGACAAGCGCCCCGCGGCAATTACTGAAATAAAATTCGCATCCCTACATGCGCGCCTTCATCCAGATCGTCTGTTTTACCACTATCCTCCAGCTCCGCTCTCAATAACCGATACCCGATATAGGCAAAAGCCTGGGGCAAAATCTGATACTCCACATTCAGCATGCCCTCAAGGATATTGTTTACATCACCAAAGGAGACTATCTGCGGCGCATAATGCAGCTGCATACCAAATGCCAGCCGGTTAATGGTTGCCGGGTAGTAGCGCAACCCGAAACCAAGCCCCAGTGCTACCGCATCGATATCCATGTCACTGGATGTTATGCCAATCAGTTTGCCACCAACACCCGCCTCAAGCGGATTCCCCTGTCTGCCGGTCTCACCCACCACGCGCACGCCAATGGTGCCGACGTAGATACTGTCAGTGTTGTAGTAAATTGCTGCCTCTCCTTCCAGGCTGTTGGGTGAGGGGCTGGTCATCCAGCTCAGTGCCAGACGCACACTGTCATCGTTCAGATTCACATCCAGCGCACCCGCTGTCGCTGCACTACTGGCAGCCAGCAGCATGCCGCCTATTGCAAAAGCCTTAATCGCCATCTATTCCATTCCTGTATTTTGTGCTTGCCAAGCAGTTACGTTTTTATTACGGTTCAGCTATCACGGTAGTGTGGATCAACCCAGCACCGCGGCAGATTTTCTCCCGACGGGAAAGTCAGCTCCTTCTTGTTGAACAGTTCTGTCTCCTGAAGTTCCTCACCCGAGTGAAATCGCCCTGTCACTCCACTTTTGAAGGGGTCAGCCAGTTCTCTTATCTCCACTATTTCAACCAAATCACCGCTGCTTTTCTGTTTCAGAAACATGATTTTCTCTCCCAGGCACTACCATATATGTCCATTATAGTACCACCCGCTCAATACCCCCGTTTTTAACTCCATCTATAAAATTCCGCGGCCACTCGTCCCCCAACCGCTCACCGGCCAACTCCACCACAACGTAATCCACCTCCAGCCCGGTATCCTCCGTATAGCGCAGCAGACCTGTCTGACAGGCAGGGCAGGAGGTGAGCATCTTCACCTTGCCGACCGAAACTGTCTCTTCACCTGTCAACTGCCGGATACCGCAGTGTAACTCCTCCTGCTTACGGTAACGCAGCTGGCTGGCAATATCGGGACGGGATATGGCCAGCGTGCCGGCTTCACCACAACAGCGTTCAGAGAGCAGCACCTCCTGTGACATCAAACCGGAAACCACCTTGATCGGCTGCTCCGTTTTTATCGGTGTATGGCAGGGGTCGTGGTACAGATAGGCGGTATCTTTGCTTCCCTGCATGCTGATCCCCTTTTCCAGCAGATATTCATGGATATCCAGCAGCCGGCAGCCGGGAAAAATCTTTTCAAACCGGTACTGCTGCAGCTGGTCCATGCAGGTGCCGCAGGAGACGATTACCGTTTTGATATCCAGATAGTTCAGGGTATTGGCCATGCGGTGAAACAGTACCTGGTTGTTGACCGATATCCGGGTCCCCTTTTTCCTGTCCCCCGCCGCAGTCTGCGGATAGCCACAGCAGAGATAGCCCGGAGGCAGCACAGTTTGCACGCCGGATTCATACAGCATCGCCAGGGTTGCCAAACCTACCTGACTGAACAGCCGCTCCGAGCCGCAACCGGGGAAATAGAACACCGCCTCGGACTCATCATCCACCTTGCCGGGATGGCGCAGAATCGGCACGATTTCACTATCCTCGATTCCAAGCAACGCGCGCGGCGTCTGTTTGGGCAGACCGCCAGGCATCGGTTTGTCCATAAACCGGATAATCTGCTCCTTGACCGGTGGCCGACCGGTTGTGGCCGCTGGCGCCTCATCCGCCCGCAGCAACCCGACCGACTTGGCGGCACGATGAGCCAGACGCTGGGCGGCGTAACCCCACTCGACCAGCCCCTTGCGCACCACGCGAATGGCCATCGGATCAGTCAGGTTCAAAAACATCATGGAGAGCCAGGCTCCGGGATTGCGCCGTTTTTTGCCCTGCTCGCGCAGGATATTACGCATACGAATAGTTACATCACCCGTATCGATATTCACCGGGCAGGGGGTCAGGCATTTGTGACAGATGGTACAGTGATCGGCCACATCGTTCAGCTCATCGAAATGGCGTACCGAAATCCCTCGCCGGGTCTGCTCTTCGTAAAGAAACGCTTCAATGATAAGCCCGGTAGCCAGAATCTTGTTGCGCGGGGAGTAGAGCAGATTGGCGCGTGGAATATGAGTAGTACACACCGGCTTGCACTTGCCGCAGCGCAGACAGTCCTTGATGTCGTTGTTCAGCTCACCCAGTTCGCTGGCCTCCAGCAGCAGCGCCTCCTGCTCCACCAAACGCAGTGAAGGAGTATAGGCATTTTGCAGACCGGAACCGGCCAACAGTTTGCCGCGGTTGAAATAGCCGTTGGGATCCACCTTCTGCTTATAACCGGTGAAGGCCTGCACCGCTTCGGGAACCAGGAATTGCATCTTGGTCAGGCCGATACCGTGCTCGCCGGAGATCACTCCCCCCAGAGACTCTGCCAGCGCCATGATCCGTTCCACCACCTGATCCGCCTGGTGCAGCATCTCATAATCGTTGGAGTTCACCGGGATATTGGTATGGACATTGCCATCCCCCGCATGCATATGGGTAGCAACAAACAGGCGGCTGGCACGGCAGCGGGCATGAATCTCATCCAGCTTGCTGCGTATCGCCGCCAATTCCCGGCCGATAAAGATCTCTTTTAACGGCCGTTCTACCTGCTGACGGTAGGAGATGCGCAGATCCCGGCGCTGTAACAGGCGAAACAGAGTGTCATCCGGCTGCAGCCGCTGACCTGCCGCCTCATCAAACAACGACAGGTATCGGCTGGCCGGGGCATCCAGGTTGTCAAGCAGTGTTCTCCAGCGCTGTCGTATCTGTTGCAGGTGCTCCAGGGCCGCCTGCTGCTTGGCGGCAAGGATCGCAACAGACTCAGCGCTCTCCTCGAAATCAGCGTCCTGCGTCAACACCGTCAGATCCCCACGAAGATACTCCTCTACCGCATCGATCATGGCCAGCTTGTTGCTGGTGGAGAGCTCGATGTTGATGCGTTCGATGCCATCATTATACTCCGGCAACCGCTCCAGCGGGATCACCACATCCTCATTGATCTTGAATGCATTGGTGTGGGCGGCAATGGCAGCGGTGCGCGCCCGATCCAGCCAGAAGTGGCGGCGGGCCTCCGGGCTGACGGCGATAAAGCCCTCGGCACCACGCTGACTGGCCAGCTTCACCACACCGGATGCCGCACGGGCTACCGCATCCTCGTCGTCCCCGGCCACATCCACCAGCAAAACCATTTTGGGAAGTTCACGGCGGGGAGCCTTGGGGCTGTACTTGACCGCACGGACATAACGTTCATCGAGATGCTCCATGCCGGCCAGCACCACGCCGGAATCGTCATCCAGATAGTTTTTGGTCTCTACAATGGCAGGAACAGCGCGGTGCAGGTCCGGGTCGAAAAACTCCAGACAGATTGTGCGCATGGCGCGCGGCATCCGGTGCAGAATAAACACCGCAGAGGTAATCAGCCCGTCGCAGCCCTCCTTCTGCACCCCCGGCAAGCCGCCCAGAAACTTGTTGGTCACATCCTTGCCCAAACCGGACTTGCGCAGTTCGGAGCCGGGAATCTTCAGAATCTCCGGCTCACCCAGCGGCTTTTTAAGATCAGGCCCATAACGGGTGAGACGAAACTCAACCAGCGGCTGCTCATGAATCTTGCCCAGATTGTGATTCAGGCGTTCCACCTTCAGCCAGTTGCCGTCCGGCATCACCATTCGCCAGGAGACCAGATTGTCCAGCGTGGTACCCCACAAGACCGCCTTCTTGCCACCGGCATTCATGGCAATGTTGCCGCCAATACAGGAGGCGTCCTGAGAGGTCGGATCGACTGCAAATACATAGCCGGCCTGTTCGGCACGCTCGGCCACACGCCGGGTAACAACACCCGCTCCGGTACGAATGGTGGCCACCTCGGCCTGCACGCCGGGCAGGGATCGCATCTCCACCTTCCCCAGCGCGTCCAGTTTTTCGGTATTGATTACCACGGAATCCTGAAACAGGGGCACCGCACCACCGGTATAACCGGTGCCGCCACCCCGGGGAATGATCGTCAGGCCCAGCTCGATACAGCCCCGTACCAGCGCGCAAACCTCTTGTTCACTATCGGGGGTCAGCACCACCAGCGGATACTCCACCCGCCAGTCGGTAGCATCGGTCACATGAGAGACCCGCGCCATGCCACTGAAATCGATATTATCGCGGCGTGTCAACCGGGAAAACCGTTTCAACAGTTTACTGCGCAAGGCCAGCTGGCGGGGAAACCACTGCTCAAATTCTGCCACCGCTTCCCGGGCCTTGCCGGCAAGCCAGAGGGCCTGCTGATTCCCGTCAGCACGGGCCACAATCTGATCCAGACGGTGATGCAGGGCATGACTCAACGACTCTCTGCGCTTCTCGTTCTCCAGCAGATCATCCTGGATAAAGGGGTTGCGATTCACCACCCAGATATCCCCCAGCACCTCAAACAACATGCGGGCAGAACGACCGGTAACCCGCTCACCCCGCAACTGTTGCAGCATATCCCACGCCTCCCCTCCCAACAGGCGGATCACAATCTCCCGGTCAGAAAACGAGGTGTAGTTGTATGGAATCTCGCGGATGCGACGCTCGCTCATTGTTTATGCCACAGCTTCAGAACAAAAAGATGGTGAGAGAATAAACGATGTGGAAAAAATGATCGATGCCATCCACGTCGCAATCGCCGAAAAAAATCCGAATCGGCTGCGGGATGTATCATCATGGGGAGTGCC
>JALSHD010000181.1 GCA_026982395.1 Chromatiales bacterium
GAACCCACTCCCGGCAGTGCTCAAACGTCCGGTTGGCAGGTGCATTGACTTCAGGCGGAAAGTTATCCGTTAGAAAGAGAATATGCATTATTATTTCCAGGTTATAATAAATTCCATCCTTGCTTGTTCCAGCACAACTTCCAGACAGTGATTTGGAAGTGAAACCCCAAATTGTGAATAACAGATGGATGAAACTAGTGTTTTGGCCCCGCTGTTGCAGCCGGTATTTGCCAGGTAAAAGGTGTCCTTCCCGGTCAGACCGTATAGTGAAGGTTCCCTCAATCGGGTATACTCGCCTTGCGCACAGTGTATCAGAATCCGATTATATTTCTCCAGAACTGAATTTTCAGAAATCCTGGCCGGGTTCGCTGGATAGCCCGGGAACCACCTCACACCTTCGTCGGGCTCATTCCCCCGACTTCCGCCGTATTACACCCTGATGTTAAACACTACCCGTTTTTCCCGTACCCACTATCAGGATCAGAGACTGATGGAAAATCCCGCACATGCAGGCAATTACTACTGACGAGTAAATTCAACTCTGATGGGCTACAAGCACATCCACTATTCTTTCACTGGCCATTCCATCCCACATCACTGGAATACTTCCCCGCTTCCATTGCCCAGCCAGTGCCTTTTTACCCAAAAAGACTATCTCACTTTCATCTGTACCGGCCACAACATTCGTCCCCACATCCACAGTAATAGGTCGTTCTGTGTTGTTGCGCATTGTAATGCAGGGGATCTGCAGGGCCGTGGTCTCTTCCTGTAAACCACCACTATCGGTAAGCACCAGTGCAGCATCTCTCCACAGATACAAGAAATCGTTGTAAGATAACGGCGGAGTAATATAAATACCCTTTCCAAAACCTCCCTGTATCCCATCTTCCAGACTCTTGAAGCTACCGATAAGCCCAAATTGTTCCAGGCGCTGCCGGGTACGGGGGTGACATGGGAACAGTAAGGGAGCATCAAGCGACAGTTGCCGCATAGCACTGACCAACCTTGTCAATGTCTCCTTGTGATCAACATTGGAGGGCCGGTGCATGGTGGAGCAAATGTACTTTCCATCTATTTTCTTTTTCGCCTGAATAACCTCTTCGGACAACACCGGGGTTTCATCCAGCACCTTTAGTTGATAAAAAAGATTATCGATCATCACATGCCCGACAAAATGAACAGCCGAAGGAGCTTGTCCCTCCCGGAGCAAGTTTTCTGTTCCGGTTGATTCAGTCGTAAAAAAAAGGTCTGAAATTGCGTCAGTCGCCAACCGATTGATCTCTTCCGGCATCTTTCGGTCAAAAGAGCGAAGCCCCGCCTCCACATGCGCCAAGGTAATATGCGACTTTTTGGCAACGAGGCTGGCCGCAACAGTCGAATTGATATCACCGACAACGACAACAATATCAGGCTGCACCTTATTACACACCTTTTCAAACTCGACCATGACAGATGCTGTCTGCACTGCATGGGTTCCCTTCGCCATCTCCAAAAAATGATCAGGTGCTCGAATACCCAATGATGAAAAGAAGGCGGCCGACATATTCTCATCATAATGCTGACCAGTATGAATCAGCACACTTTGCACATTCTCCCTCGAATCCAGCTCCCGCAATATGGGGGCGATTTTCATGAAGTTTGGTCTGGCACCAGCCACTAAAGCTATTTTTATCATATGAAATCCATAGAAATTGTCGGGTAGAATCTGTCGAGAATGATAAAGAGTTATCCATGAAACTTCTAAAAAATATTATTTTTTGCAAAAAACACGATAGTGTCGCCACCTCGTGATAGATTTTTGACCTCCCTGTCAAAAATCGACTCGCCTACGCGACAGCTGATTCCTTTTGCCCCGACCGTCCTGCGTCCGTCACGGCTCCGTATGACCTCGTTCCTCGCCACACTACGCCATGACTCCCTCAATGACTCTACGGCAACAGAAAGCCGCTGCTGCATCTTCTCCGTCACTCGCTAATGCTCCTAACTGCGAATATGCAGACGGCGTTGCCTATCGGGGACTAACCGCCTTTTTTATGATGCACTCTTTTATCAATATCCCATCTGTGAGTATTTCTGTCACCATTTATATAATTATGCGGGAATCAACGAATATACGTAATTTCTCACCAGTTGGTCAAGCAATGCATTACGTAACTGGCCGGATTGATCCTGAAACGCGCCCGCAAGGACAAGGAAGAAAATATGGGTTTGTGCCGAACGGGAAATTCAAATTCCGTAAAACAGATAGATAAACGGAAACGCCGAAAATTAAGCGAGAATACAAACTGCATGCTTCAGGAACAGGCTGGGTAATTACAAAATACATATTCAGTCCCAGGTAATAGAAAATGCCGCCTTTATCCCTTCAATATCAATCTCCAGGCACTTGTTTGGGATCGACACCCCGAACACGGGGTGATAGGTGGATGACGTAATATTTGCCGTACCGCCGCTCAGGTGCCAGGCCAGGCGATGCTTTTCAGGCAAAACAAAATGACCTTCCCTACCGCTGTTACTCACTTCAACAGAAATATCCGGATGCAGGTGGTAGCGCGCCACAGCCATGTCAAATTTCCCTTCAATGATATCTTCAACCACCAGCGAATCGGCCGTAAAACACCACCCCCGACAATGCTGTGGCTTACCGGGTAATCGGGCATACCCGTCATGGGCGCAGCGGATCTGGACTTGACTTCCGGCTTCCTCGATCTGAAATAATTTTGGCCGTGCCCGCCGGGCAACCCGGAACCCGCCCCACACCTCGGACGAATCCTGCCCATCGATCTCCACCGTATTGTGCGCCCTGGTGGAACGCTGGCGGAGCCGCTCCTCACTGCCACCGTAACATGAAGTGCCGGTGTCGACAAAAATCCGCTGCCCGTATAGCGACATCTCGAAACCAAGCGTGTCCGCATGGGCGTGGCCGGGAAGATAGTCGGGACCGATCTCACCGACGTCCGCAATCAACACGGCTCCACCCAGCTCGCAACGCACATACCCGCTGTCGGCCAGATGCGTAACCGCCACCCGCCAGGAATCTCCCGTGCTCATCCCGAGGCGCACCGCATACTGTCGCAGCTCACCGGGAGAAGCAGCAATGTTGAACGCGGCATCGTTGAACAGTGCAATCTCCCCGTCGGGATGGGTCATACTGCCCAACCAGGCTCCCATCTTCCCCGCAAGATCCCGAAGCCTGTCCGGGAACGCACGCCAACCAGCCTGCAGAGCATCGGGACAGACTGCAAACAGATTGATCAGATCCAGCAGATCCTCATAGATGATGGAGTGATACATCGGGCTGCGTTCGAAATGCCCGCCATCCCCGAAAATCTGCTCATCGATCTCCCGGCTCAGAATCTTCAGGCCCTTGGCCAGCCAGCCTTCGGCCTCGTCACCAGCAAAGAAAACCCCGGCAAACACCAGCGCCTTCACATTGGCGAACAGATGATTGCCCAGCAGATGCCACTCCAACCGCCGACTGAGATAACGCGCCTGAACAGCCAGGGAGTGAAGCCATGCCTCCTCCAGCCGGTTTCCCCCCAGCGCCCACTTTATCCAGTTGACGATACGAAGTGACGACGGGTAGGGTTCCCAGCCGTTGCCATGCCCGGGAGGATTATCCCTGATCCACTGCTCGATCAACGCCCGATGCCATGCCTCACGCTCCTCTGCACCATGCGCGTTCAGATCATCGAAATAGTGCAGGTTGTAGAGCCAGAGCTTTTCCCTCCCGGAGCTGTTCCAATCCTCCGGAAAGCTCAATTCATGGGACTCGCTCAGAAAACGGAACCCGGTTGGGGAGACCATCTTGGGCGGTTTCATGGCGGGTACCGCCCAGCCGGCCGTTCCACTGCGTAGCGGAGGAGCAGGTTCCAGCCGAGGTTGAGGCCGATAAAACCTGAACCAGGCCCGTCCATAGATTTGTACCGGGCGCAGATGACGCACGGTATGGAAATAGGTCGCCGCTTTATTCACGAGCCCCATCTACCACGACTGACCGTTCAAAACACATCCTTTTTAATGTCCAGCATCTGATCCACTCTGCTCCACTCCAAAACCCTGACACCGTTGCGCTCAAAACTTTCAACACCACCATAGACCAGCACCGGAGAAACAGCACGCTCGCCGTCGAGGATAGTTCATTGAGCTATGCTCGAATCTGGTGTATGAGGAAAGCTGGAAGTAGGCGGGGTATCCTACTGGAATCGGTTTATCAAGAACTGGGACAGCAGAAGAGATACGCCACCATGGGAAAAGATAGCGTAGTTGAGTTTCGTGTGCCAAGGGCAATTGACGATCCGTTGACTGAGCTGTTGCGGCAAGGTGCAAGATAGGCATAAACCAGGACATTGGTATCAATAAAGAGCTTCAGCGTCCATCATCGCTATACATATCTTCTCGCCGCAGGCTTAATCCTTCCGGCCACCGTCCTACACTGAATCACCGGGAAGTCCAGCGATTCATCTCTGGCTTTTTTATATGCTGGCTTTTTAATGTGCTGGCTTTTTTATGTGCTTGGGTACGTTGTTTCATAAAACCAACGAAATCGGCCACTTCCTCGAGCCGTTCCGGTGGCAGGGTACGGAGTTTTTCCATGACATCTTCAATCTTCTTCGGTTGCATACCCGTTTACCTCGCTCATCCCAACGCATCCACGACATCGAAACTCACCCGGGTCACCTCGACCAGCTCGTCGAACGGAATCGATGACGCTCCACCGCTGCGGATCGCCTCGACGAAGGCCGCCGCGCAGGCTCCGTTGCCCTTGTCCTGCCGCCACAGGTTCATCTTCTTGAACCCCGGCCAGCCGTAGCCCGTCAGCTTGCGGAAGTTGTCAAGCTGCAGGATGCGTCCGGCGCAGAACACCTCCAGCCGCTCCTTGGGAAAGGACTTGTGCCCGTTGGCCAAGTAGTGCACGGTGCCGAACGAGCCGTCGGCGAAGCCCAGGGTGAAACTTACCTTGTCATCGCGCACCGCCACGCCGGGGGCCTCGCCCATCATCATCGCCTGCACTGAGACGATGGGGCTGCCGGCGAGGAAACGCAGCAGGTCGATGAAGTGGCACCCCTCGCCGATGATGCGCCCGCCGCCGACCGCCTTGTCCTGGGTCCAGTGATCCGCCGGGATGGCGCCTGCGTTCACGGTCATCACGAACGATTTCGGTTCGCTGACCCCCTCCAGCAGCGCCTTGATCTTCCCCACCTGGGGCGCGAAACGGCGGTTGAAGCCCACCATCAGCAGCGGACCCTTGCCCTCGGTGGCGCTCTCCCCGTAGACCTTCTCTATCTCCTCCAGCTCCTCCCGGGTCAGCGCCAGCGGCTTCTCCACGAATACATGCTTGCCGGCGCGCAGCGCCTCGCAGACGAACCGGGCGTGGGTGTCGTGGCGGGTGGTGATCACCACCGTGTCGATGGCCTCGTCCCGGATGATGGCCGAGCTGTCGGTGGTGGTCTCCTGGAAGCCGAACTTCTTCCCCGCATGCACCCCGCTGACGCCGGCACTCGATGCTACCGACTTGAGTGTCGCCGGGGTCTCTGCAAAGGCCGGGATCAGAACCTGGGTTGCGTAGTTGCCGGAGCCGATGAAACCCACCACCGGCCTGGCAGCGGCCTTGGCGAGCCGCTCCAACTGCCCGGGAAGAGGGATGGTGCGCTGCCGCAGCTCCTGCTCCGGCTTCTGCTCCTCCGCCGGGTACTCCAGCACGATTCCCAGCGAAGGGCCGTCCCCTCCGACCAGCCGATAGGCCTCCTCGGCCTGCTCCAGCGGGAAGCGGTGGGAGATCAGCGGGGCCACATCCAGCCGGCCGTCAGCCAGCATGTCCAGCACCGCCTCGAAATTGCGCTGCTCGGTCCAGCGCACGAACCCCACCGGGTAGTCCTGCCCGCCCTCCTCGTACAGCGGGTCGTAGCGGCCGGGGCCGTAGGAGCAGGAGACCTGGAAGGTCAGCTCCTTCTCGAAGAAATCGGCCCGCGACAGCTCCAGACCCACCACCCCCACCAGCACGATCCGTCCCCGCTTGCGGCACATCAGCGCCGCCTGGTGCACCGGCTCGTTGCTCTTGGTGGATGCGGTGATGATCACCGCATCCACACCCCGACCGCGCGAAAAGGCCTCCGCCCCGGCGACCGGGTCCTCCCCCTTGGAGAGGTCCACCGTCTCCGCGCCCAGCTCACGCGCCAGCGCCAGCTTCTCCGGATCCAGATCGATCCCCAGCACCCGGCAGCCGTGAGCGCGCAACAGCTGCACCGTCACCAAGCCGATGAGCCCCAGCCCGGTCACCACCACCGCCTCCCCCAGCGTCGGTTGCACCAGCCGGATCCCCTGCAGCGCAATCGCCCCCAGCACGGTGAAGGCCGCCGCCTCGTCACCTACCCCGTCCGGTACCCGCGCACAGAGATTCTTCGGCACACAGACCACCTCGGCATGCTTGCCGTTTGAGGCCACCCGGTCGCCAACGGCGAACCCCTCCACCCCTTCACCCACCTCGATCACCGTTCCCACGTTGCAGTAACCGATGGGCAGCGGCTGGTCCAGCTTGCTGCGCACCGCCTGCAGGGTGGGCGCCAGACCATCGGTCTTCACCTTGTCCACCACCATGCGCACCTTGTCCGGCTGCTGGCGCGCCTTGCCGATGAAACCCGCCTTGCCGAAATCCACCAGCATCCGCTCCGTACCGGCGGAGACCAGCGTCCTCGATGTGCGGATCAAGAGATGACCCGGCGCAACCCGCGGACAGGGAACATCCTCCAGCAGTGTTTCTCCGTTGCTGAGATTTTGCAGTATTTGTTTCATATAGTTACCTGTTGTTGTTACTATTGAAATTCTTCGGGACAATAACCCAACACTTCTCTTGGCACACCCTCCCCTCGAAGGGGGACACAATGGCTAATGCCTTCTCCTTGCATGGAGAATATTGTCAACAATTCAAACCACCCTGAAGAGAGTAGCTGGAAGGGATTTGCCGAGGGTTGGTTGGTCGTCTATAGATTTTCCTTATGAGCATTATGGCCCTTGTACTTGAATGAAAGAGCTGAATCCCCCTCTTCTGATCACCGGCAAAACCATCTCATCTCGCCATAGCCCCGACATTTATCAAGATAGTTGCCAATTCTCTAGTATTACTTTGTCTCTAATTCCAGCTACTTCCACCGCCTGATTCTCAGGATTCAGCCATACCTCACCCACATGTGGCCAGTTTCGTATTCCTCGGCTCCATCGTTCTGGGTTACGTTGCGTTGCCGACTGATAGACCGCCTCTGGCGATTCAGAAGAATCGCCTGTTCCATACCACTGTGGCGTTGCGCGGGTGTCACGAATCGAATCCCACTGTGACGATTCATTTTTCGTTATACCGGTCGTTTACTAGCGGGAAGGCCCATGCATGCGTATTTTATAACACTCACCTGAATTTCCGGATTATAAGACTCTTCAATCTTCCGAATACAGCGCTCCTTTGTCTTCGAATCTACCGCCTTTATCCACAAACTTACTTGCTCTGCTAGCGAATAAATATCACCATGCCTGTAAAACCCCCCGGTTTCACCTGGTACAATCGCTTCTACCTCTGGTTTTTGATTCTTTAAGTCATCACTGGTTATTACTGGAATACCATAGGCCATAAAGTGCATTGCAGACAATCCCACATATGCAGGAACAACTGCAACATCGGCGCCTTTTACTAGTTTTGCCAATTCCTTTTCTTCATAACAAGCCCCATACAAACAGATACAACCTTCAATATGTTTTTGCCTGATTAAATCTTGCATAGCAGGCAACTCAGGCCCTTCCCCGATGACAATAAGGTTAACTGGTTCCCCTGTTTTCGCCATATAATCAGTCAACTCAACAAGCATCAATGGATGCTTTTCGGAAGTTAACCGCCCAACATAAATTATCAACGGCAAACTAGGATCATCAAAAAAACGAGACCTGTATTCAGCAATGTCTTCTTTAGTGACATAATTTCTAAGACGTTTTTGAGCCTGATAATCTAATGAGTTATACATAACATATAGTCTATCCGGGTCAAATCCACAGTCAATGAGAAGCTCCCTTGCGCGATGCCCGTACAGCAAAAGACCGTTGGATAGCCGGTAAAACAATCGCCGAATAAAACCTTTAGCTCCCAGCTCTTTACGCTGCAATCCGTGTGTCCAGAGCAAACTCCGCTTACCAGCCAACCGGCACCAGACAAGAGCAAACCATGTAGATATCTGGTAGATACTACCCGTATGAATTACAACATCGCTTCCTTTATAAAAATTTGGCCATGCAACTTTTTTTTGCCACAAAAAACTTTTCCCAATCCATACGTTACGTGTAACCAGCAGCCTCTTTTTCTCAACATACCATCTTAAAACATCGCCTTCAACAACAGCCAGCGATGGAATGTTGGGTTCCTTGCCAATACAAATAGTCGTTTCAATATCAGTGTCATCTAGCAAAAGATCAAATAGTGCTCTCCGATAAATAGGATACAAATTAAATACCGCCATTACCCGTAATTTATCTGGACTATCATTCATTTGATTTTTTATCCCTTGAAATCCTGACGCATCCCCACGAAAAGCTGATGGAAGCGCATGAGTGAGCGACCACCAGCTAAAACCTTCACACCAGCCACCGCCCGTTTGATACCCAAATAATCTTGGCTCTTCGCAGATCATTGTGGAACACGAGGCAGCATATCCAAGCCACCGCAATAAAACAGGATGCTGTTTCTGAAACTTTCAAACGACCGATAGCCTCTTGCATTGGCTTTTACCGTCTGGATCTTTGAATTCAGACCCTCCGCCACGCCATTGCTGATCCGATGTCTGAAGTAATTCAAGATATTTGGCAAATGGGATTTGAGCATCCTGGCTTTTTTCTTGATCGGTTCCAAACGGCTCCGTATCGCCCAGCTATACCAACGTTCGAAATGTCGCTTGGCCCAAGCGCCATAGCGGTAGTCCCAGAACCCTCTG
>JALSHD010000182.1 GCA_026982395.1 Chromatiales bacterium
GCTGCGTGCCGCTGTTGCTGCGAAAACGCCGCTGGGACAGCAGGCCAGGGCTGCGATGGATGCCGGTCAGCTGGTTTCCGATGATATTGTGTTGGGGCTGATCCGTGAGCGTCTGAATGAGCCGGACACGGCGAACGGTTTTATTCTCGACGGCTTTCCCCGCAATCTCGCCCAGGCAGAAGCGCTGGACGCCATGCTGGATGAGATCGGCAGGCCACTGCAGGTTGCACTGCTTATCGATGTGGATTTTGACATATTGATGAAGCGGCTTACCGGCCGGCGTACCTGCGAATCCTGTGGACAGATGTATAACATCTATACCTCGCCGCCCAAGGTGGATGGCCGCTGTGATAAATGCGGAGGCAAACTGGTCCAGCGGGCGGATGACAACGAGGAGACCATCCGCAAGCGGCTCAAGGTCTATGAAGAGCAGACCATGCCGTTGATTGCCTACTATCGGGAACAGGGAAAACTGCACACTATTAAAGGTGAGGGGGATATCGACGATATCTTTACCAGGATTGTTACCCACCTGGAAACAGCACAATGAGCAACCATTATGATTTGATCGCCATCGGTGGTGGCAGCGGGGGGCTCTCTGTTGCCCAGCGGGCAGCCGCCCATGGCGCCAGAGCGGCGGTGGTGGAGAAGGCCGCGCTGGGTGGAACCTGCGTCAACGTGGGTTGTGTCCCCAAAAAGATCATGTGGTATGGAGCGACGGTGGCGGGTGCGCTGCGTGATGCAGCCGACTACGGATTCAGCGTGGAGCAGCATGGTTTCGACTGGGCCAAACTGGTCAGGCAGCGGGATGGTTATATCCACGGAATCCATGCCTGGTATCACACCTATCTGGCCGACAACAAGGTGGATGAGATTCAGGGCACCGCCCGCTTTATCGACGAGCACACCCTGGAGGTGGATGGTGAGCGCTACACGGCGGATCACATCGCCATCTCTCCCGGCGGTCAGCCCCTGGTTCCCGATACTCCCGGTGCGGAGCTGGGGATCACCTCGGATGGTTTTTTTGCCCTTACCGAGCAGCCGCAGGAGGTGGCGGTGATTGGTTCCGGCTATATTGCCGTGGAGCTGGCCGGCCTGCTGAATGCACTGGGCAGCCGTGTCACCCTGGTGCTGCGCAAGCATCAACTGCTGAAAGAGTTTGAGCCCATGCTGCGCGAGACGCTGATGGAGGAGATGCAGGAGAGCGGCGTCAATATCATCACCAATACTTCAGTTACCGCGATTGAAAAACAGGATGACGGCAAGCTGCGCCTGAACTGTCAGGGTGGCCTGAGCTGCAGCGGGCTGGACAGCGTCATATGGGCCATTGGCCGCGTACCGAGTACGCAGGAACTGAACCTGTCCGCCGCCGGCGTGCAGATGGACAGCCGCGGTTTCGTTCCCACCGACGAGTGGCAGAACACCAACGTGGCGGGAATCTACGCCATCGGTGATGTTACCGGCCGTGCGGCATTGACCCCCGTTGCCATTGCCGCCGGACGCCGTCTGGCGGATCGTCTTTTTGGCGGGATGCCGGAGGCCAGACTGGAGTATGAAAATATTCCTACCGTGGTGTTCAGTCATCCCCCCATCGGCAGTATTGGTGTCAGCGAAGATGAAGCGCGCGAACAGCATGGCGATGCGGTAAAAATCTACCAGACCCGTTTTACTCCCATGTATCACGCATTTACCCACCACAAACACATTACTGCGATGAAGCTGGTCTGCGTTGGAGCGGAAGAGAAGGTTATCGGTTGCCATATTATCGGTCTGGGTGCCGACGAGATGTTGCAGGGTTTTGCTGTTGCTATCAGCATGGGTGCTACCAAGGCCGATTTTGACAGAACCATTGCGATTCACCCAACCAGTGCGGAAGAGCTGGTGACCATGCGTTGAATGACAGCCTGAATGTCCGGCACGAGAAAGGGTGTGAAGAGTCGGGCTGTGCTTTTATTGCATTCCTGGCGGCCGGCTGCTGAAAAACTCTTTCCGTGGTCTTTTTCAAGCATGGAGCTGTAATAAAGTGTGATTTCCCGGTACCGCCAACAGCCCTGTCTTGTTAGCGGGTAACCGGTGAGTTGTTTGATTTCCATGCCGCTGTTCGTGCGGTGGAGCTGGTACTGTTCAACCGCTCGTCTCCAGGCGCACTTGTTTGTTTATGCCTGGAATACGGATGTAATCAACCAGATCCTGCACATGTGCCGGCGGCGCTGCCGTCACTCTGGCCACCAGCGTGGCAACGGTGAAATTGACCACTGCTCCCACTGCACCAAATGCATTGGGTGAAATACCGAAAAACCAGTTTTCCTCCATGCCTCCCAGGAACGCGGTGCCAGGAATGAACATAACCCCCTTGTGCTGAAACACGTATAGCAGCGTAATGCCAAGACCCGCCAGCATTCCGGATATGGCTCCAGCCTTGTTCATGCGCCTGGAGAAGATCCCCATCATCAATGCCGGAAACAGTGAAGATGCCGCCAGCCCGAAGGCAATGGCCACCGTGCCGGCAGCAAAATCCGGCGGATGCAGGCCAAGGTAACCTGCTACAATCACTGCACCACCCATGGTGATCCGGCTTGCCAGCAGTTCATTTTTTTCCGAGATGGTGGGGGTGAAAACTCCTTTGAGCAGATCATGAGAGATAGATGAGGCAATGGCCAGCAGCAGTCCCGCTGCCGTCGATAGCGCTGCAGCGAGCCCCCCGGCTGCAACCAGGGCGATTACCCAGTCGGGCAGTTTGGCTATCTCCGGATTGGCCAGCACCATGATGTCGCGATCCACCTTGACCATTTCATTTTTCTGCTCATCGGCAACATACTGAATCCGGCCATCGCCGTTCTTGTCCTCAAACTCCAGCAGCCCGGTTTTTTCCCAGTTCCTGAACCACTGTGGGCGTTCGTCGTAGGCCAGATGGAGGCCCGGTTCCGGTTGAATGGTTGTGGTAAGGTTGAGGCGCGCCATGGCGCCTACTGCCGGGGCGGCGGTGTAAAGAATAGCGATAAATACCAGCGCCCACCCAGCTGAGCTTCGAGCCCCTTTTACGCTGGGCACGGTAAAAAACCGGGCAATTACATGCGGCAGTCCTGCGGTTCCAATCATTAGTGAAAGTGTGTAGACAAACATATTCAACTGGCTGCCCATTACAGCCGTAGTGTACTCCTTGAAGCCGAGATCGGTGACAATCAGATCCAGTTTGTCCAGCAGATAGCTGCCATCGGCCATTTTTCCTCCCAGCCCAAGCTGGGGAACCGGATTGCCGGTCAGGCTCAGGGAGATAAAAATGGCAGGTACGGTATAGGCGAAAATCAATACACAGTACTGTGCAATCTGGGTATAGGTGATTCCTTTCATACCTCCCAGCACGGCGTAGAAAAACACGATCCCCATCCCCACGTAGAGACCGTGATCAAAATCCATCTCCAGAAAGCGGGAGAAGGCCACGCCGATCCCCTTCATCTGCCCGATCACGTAGGTCAGGGAGGCCAGGATCAAACAGACAACTGCGACGATCCGTGCTGTCCTGGAGTAGAAGCGATCACCGATAAACTCCGGCACGGTGAACTTGCCATACTTGCGCAGATAGGGTGCCAGTAACATCGCCAGCAGCACATAACCGCCGGTCCAGCCCATCAGAAAAACCGATGCGCCGTAACCGTTGAAGGCGATCAGCCCGGCCATGGAGATAAAGGATGCGGCGGACATCCAGTCTGCGGCAGTGGCCATCCCGTTAAGTACCGGATGTACCCCCTTGCCGGCAACGTAAAACTCGCCGGTGCTTGCGGCGCGCGCCCATATGGCGATAGCAACGTAAAGCGCAAAGGTCAGGCCAACGATGATATAGGTTATTGTTTGAAGATCCATGATTTGGAGTTTCCGCCGGTATGTTCCCAAAAATTATTTTTCATGTACGCCAAATTTTCGATCCAGCACATTCATGCGCCAGGCGTAGAAGAAAATCAGTATTACGAAGGTGTAAATGGAACCTTGCTGAGCGAACCAGAATCCCAACTTGTATCCACCCAGCCGGATGGCGTTCAGCGGCTCCACCAGAATGATCCCGAACAGATAAGAGACAGTGAACCAGATAGCCAGGCAGAACAGCACCAGTCGCAGATTGGCTTTCCAGTAGTTTGAATTGTCAGACATCAGCCCACCTCTTGATGTTTTTTTTAAAAAATATTTAGTGAATATCTGAAGCCCTGAATACGGCATGTCGGCACATCCAAAGAAGTCCTTTTCCCCCAATGGTTGTGTTGGCACAGTGCCTGTACCTTACCCATTATACATTGAGACACATCGTATGGGGTTTCCCTGCCTTCTTTGGCAAACCAGCGGGTGCGTCTGTGTTTAACCTGATTTATCACAGAGTTCAAGCCAGGACTCTTCGGCTTTCTCGGATTTGTCGTATTTCCACAGAGGAGGAGAGTGTTCCATCTCCGGGTGTCCAAAATTTTGCGTCAGTTCCCATATTTCTCCGTAATGGTCTACTATTCATTATCGGAGGAGGTGATAGCCCCGTACTATCGACAATTGCAGAGGATATGCACGATGACTTACGTAGTAGCCGAGAATTGTATTCGCTGTAAATACACCGATTGTGTGACCGTTTGTCCTGTGGATGCATTTCATGAAGGCCCCAATTTTCTGGTGATAAATCCGGAAGAGTGTATTGATTGTGATCTGTGTGTCCCGGAGTGTCCCGCAGAGGCCATTTTTGCGGAGGATGACTTGCCGGCGGATCAGCAGCAGTTTATTGAAATCAATGCGGAGCTTGCCAAAAACTGGCCGGTAATAAATGAACAGAAAGAGCCGCTTCCCGATGCCGAAAAATGGAATGGCGTGGAGGGGAAGCTGCAGTATCTGGAGAAATAAATATTAACCCGTGAAACCGGCCCGTTTTCCGTCAAGCATGGTTATGCTACCCAAACCAGAGATGCTTCTGGTGGTTCTGTAGAAAGGGTTTTTCTCCACGGGCCGAAAACATGGAAGCAATCCTGTTTCAGGGCATGATGGCTTGCGGGGCAATCCTAACAGTCCAGATATTGCTTGATGGTTTCCGACAGGTTTTTCAGCAGCTCCGGGTCATTTATTGACTGGTTTTTGTCGTCGGTAATAAAAAAGATATCCTCCGCGCGTTCTCCGATGGTGGCTATTTTCGCGTTCTGGATTGTTGCGCCGTGCTCCCGCAGGGCGAAACCGAGCCGTGCCAGCAGGCCGGGCCGATCAGCGGTTATTACCTCCATTATGGTGCGCTGGCTGGATTTGTCGGTGATGAAGCTAACTGTGGTGGGAATGGGGAAGCATTTCAGTTGGCGCGGAACGCGCCGGGTTACCTGTCCGCTGCTGTCCAGCTGTTTTAGTCCGCGGTGCAGGCTTTCCATGATCTCCTGAACGCGCTGGGGGCTGCTGACAGGTTCTCCGTTCTGCTCCAGGACGGTCAGAGTATTGAGGGTGTAGCCATTGCGGGAGGTGATGATTCGGGCGTCGACAATGGTCAGGCCGTTTTGTTCCAGAAGGGAGGCGGTGAGGGCAAATACGTTCTCTTCCACACGGGTATAGATGAAAATCCCCGTGCCGCCACGCCGGGTGGTCTGGCGCATCAGGATTAATGGCAGTTCTGTCTCGTTGCAGTCCAGAATGGCCCGTGTGTGCCAGACAATTTCGTCAGCGGAATAGCGCAGGAAATAGTCCTCATCAAAGTTTTCCCACAATGTTTCGAAGTTGGCCCTGGGAAGGGCGTGCTGCCGAAGTTGATGGCGGGCCTGCTCCTTGATCACTTCGATGTGTTCCTGCTGTAACGGGCGGTTGGCTATGCCGCGGCGCAGGATGCGTTTGGTGCCGTTGTACAGCTCCACCAGCAGAGCGTTTTTCCAGCTGTTCCAGGCGTTTGCATTGGTCGCGCGGATGTCGGCAACGGTCAGTAGATAGAGGTGGTTCAGGCGGTCGATGTCTCCCACCTTGACGGCGAAGTCATGAATTACGTCGGGATCACTGATGTCCTTGCGCTGGGCGGTCATGGACATGACCAGATGGTTTTTAACCAGCCAGGTTACCAGGGCAGTATTGTAGGGTCCGAGGGCATGGTCGGTACAGAATTTTTCTGCGTCTATGGCGCCGAGCTCGGAATGGTTGCCACCGCGGCCTTTGGCAATGTCGTGAAACAGTGCGGCGATGTAGAGAATTTCTGGATGGGGTAGATGTGAGATAATCCGGTTGCAGAGCGGAAATTCGTGAGCATACTCGGGTACGGTGAAACGGCGCAGATTGCGTACGGTGACCAGTGTATGTTCATCTACCGTATAGACATGAAACAGATCGTGCTGCATTTGTCCGACGATATGGGCAAATTCCGGCAGGTAGGCGGCGAGGATGCCGTAGCGGTTCATACGCCTTAGCTCCCGGGTTACGCCGCGGGGTTGGCGCAGGATCTCCAGGAACAGTTTCTGGTTCTGTCGGTTGGTGCGGAATTTATTATTGATCAAGTGTCGGTGTTCCCGTACCAGGCGGATTGTCTCGGCGCGTACACCGTTCAGTTCGGGGTGTTGCTCCATGATCAGAAACAGTTCCAGCAGGGCAGAAGGGTAGCTCGCAAATATGTGCGGATCGGTTACTTCCAGAAACCCCTTGCGTATCTGAAAATGCGGGTTGACAGGGACAGGCTCTCCCGGTTCGTCAGCATGAAGGATTTGCTCCTGAAACAGTTGCAGCAGCATTTCGTTGAGACGGCTCAGCTCCATAACGGTGCGGTAGTAGCGTTTCATCAGCCCCTCAACCGCCAGTTCATGTTGACTGTTCTGGTAGCCGAGCCGGGTAGCCAAGGCGCGTTGATGATCAAACAGCAACCGCTCTTCACCGCGGCCGGTCAGGCTGTGGAGGCCGAAACGGATCTGCCATAGAAACGATTGCCCCTCCATCAGGGCGCGATACTCCCGCTCGCTGAGAAAGTTGTGAGTGACCAGATCATGCAGTGTGGTGGATGAGCCAAAATGGCGCTTGGTGATCCAGCCTATCATCTGGATATCCCGCAATCCGCCCGGCCCCCCTTTTATATTGGGTTCCAGGTTGTAGGCTGTATCGTGATATTTGTGGTGGCGCTGGATCTGTTCTTCCCACTTTGCGGCAAAGAATGCCCGGCTGGGCCAGATGGCTTGCGGTCCGGTTCGTTGATGCAGGACGTGCAGCAGCTGCTCCGAACCGGCCAGCAGTCGCGACTCCATCAGGTTGGTGGTGATGGTGATGTCTTCAATGGCGGCTGTGACACACTCATCCAGCGAGCGGATGCTGTGTCCGATCTCCAGTCCGACATCCCACAAGGCGGTAAGAAATTTCTCGACTTTGCTTTTTAATTCATCAGCATTATCCTTTTTTAAGAGGATTAATATATCTATGTCCGAGCAGGGATGAAGTTCGCCGCGGCCGTATCCGCCCACGGCCACTAACGCCATATCTTCGGTATGTTCCGCAAAATGGATCTGCCAGATGCGTTGTACTACCTGATCCACAATCCAGGCCCGGGCATGTACCAGTTGTTCTACCGGGGTGCCTGCAGTAAAACGATCGTCCAGAATCTGTCTGGTCTGTTTCAGAGCCGAGCGGAGCAGTGGAATCGGCGCTTCTCCGTTCGACAGCCGGCTGTCCAGCTCGCCAGTATCGATTAGAGTGGGGGCTGCGAAGTCCATCAAGATTTATCGTCAGCAGAGAGAGTCAGTACTTCGAAGCCGTCCCCGGTAACCAGGATGGTATGTTCCCACTGGGCCGAGAGGCTGTGATCCTTGGTGACCACGGTCCAGCCATCGGCGAGCAACCTGACATCACGGCCACCCGCATTAACCATGGGTTCGATGGTAAAAGTCATTCCCGGTTCCAGTACTGCCCCGGTGCCGGGATTTCCGTAGTGCAAAACCTGGGGCTCTTCATGAAATCCGTGCCCGATGCCGTGACCACAATATTCACGCACGATAGAGCAGCCATTTTTTTCCGCATGCTGTTGAATTATGTGGCCGATATCACCCAGCCGCGCACCCGGCCGAACCACCTCAATCCCCTTCATCAGGCACTCATGGGCGATACGTACTATCCGCTTGGCCAGCACCGAGGGTTCGCCAATAAAGAACATCTTGCTGGTGTCTCCGTGATAGCCATCCTTGATGACGGTAATGTCTACATTGATGATATCGCCGTTTTTCAGCTTCTTTGCACCCGGAATTCCGTGACATACCTGGTGATTGACCGAGGTGCAGATTGATTTGGGAAAGCCGTGGTAGTTGAGTGGAGCGGGGATGGCGTGCTGTACCTCGGTGATATATTCATGGGCGATGCGGTCCAGCTCTTCCGTGGTGATACCAGGCTTTATGTGAGGGTGCAGGAAGCCTAGTACCTCTGCGGCCAGTCGGCCGGCAACGCGCATTTTCTCTATCTCTTCCTGGGTCTTGATAACTATGCTCATTGTGTTTGCTGTCTGATAAATTTAGGGGGGCGGGAACATCCGTGTCTTTTCCAGATTCACAGATTAATCTCGCAGGATATTGTTTTTACATAAAGTTATTGCGGTTGAAAGAGATGCGGCAGTTGCAGATAACTTTTCGTGAAAACAGTTGGCAAAGTGTCCATGTGAATTGTCGTCATAACCGGTTTATGGTATAAAGCGCACGCCCTGTTGGCAAATCCGGTTTTTCACCCGTTGGGTGGCTGACCGAAAATACGCACATGCACCGGCACATATACCAGGGTGCCTGGCTGGAAAGACAGGTTGGTATATGGGGTGTGTGGAGGAATAACCCTGTTTAGGAGAATTTTTAATAATGTCCAATGTATCCATGCGTGAAATGCTGGAGGCTGGTGTTCACTTCGGCCACCAGACCCGTTACTGGAATCCCAAAATGGCGCCCTATATATTCGGCGCCCGCAATAAAATTCATATTATCAATCTGGAAAAGAGTGTGCCTCTTTTTCAGGAAGCGCTCAACTACCTGGGCAGCCTGGCAGCCAAAAAAGGGACCGTTCTGTTTGTCGGCACCAAACGTGCGGCGCAGAATGCCATCAAGGAGCAGGCCCAGCGTTGTGGCATGCCGTATGTCAATCACCGCTGGCTGGGCGGAATGCTGACCAACTATAAAACAGTCCGGCAGTCCATCAAGCGGCTCAAGGATTTGGAAGCCATGAAGCAGGATGGTACTTTCGAGCGCCTGAGCAAAAAAGAGGCGTTGATGCTGACCCGTGAGCTGGAGAAGCTGGATCGCAGCCTGGGCGGAATCAAGGAGATGAAAGGGTTGCCCGATGCCCTGTTTGTTATCGATGTCGGTCATGAGAAAATTGCCGTGCGCGAGGCGGCCACCCTGGGCATTCCCGTAGTAGGGATCGTGGACACCAATTATGCTCCGGATGGTGTGGATTACGTTATACCCGGCAATGATGATGCCATTCGCGCCATTCAACTCTATACCCGTTGTGTGGCTGATGCCATCCTGACTGCCCGGGCCTCGGTTGCTTCCGTGGCTGAAACTGCAGACAGTGCGGATGAGTTTGTTGAGGTCGAGGGGGGAGGTGACGCTGAAGCTGTTCCTGCTCCAAAACCTGCCGCGAAGAAAAAAATCGTGGTGAACAAGGAGGAGAAGCCAGCGGTCGCTGACAAAGTGGACGATCTCACCAAAATTGAAGGGATTGGCCCAAAAATTTCCGAAATTCTGATTAACAATGGTGTTACCTCTTTCGCCAGCCTTGCAGCTATGGACGCAGAGGCGATCAAGAAGATGCTGGTAGCCGTGGGTACCCAGTATAACCGCGCCGATCCTGCAACTTGGCCGAAGCAGGCTGACTATGCCGCAAAGGGGGAGTGGGACGCACTCAAAAAATGGCAGGATGAACTCGATGGCGGACGGGCTGGATAACTCTTTATCATAGAACCGCCGTTTCCCGCCGGGAGCTGCCTTCAACCGGTATCAGCTATCGTTGAGGGTGGTTGCCCGATAATTGCCAAAGCTGCTTTCCGGCATAGTTACAGCGTTTGATCTGGTCCGGTAGGTGGCGTTAAACATAGAAATATCTGAGGTAAAGCATGTCAATTACAGCGTCAATGGTTAAGGAGCTGCGCGAGCGTACCGGCGCAGGGATGATGGAGTGCAAAAAAGCCCTGGTTGAGACAGGCGGAGATATTGATGCCGCCATTGAGTTTCTGCGCAAGAGCGGGCAGGCGAAGGCAGATAAAAAGGCCGGTCGCACCGCAGCGGAGGGGCGTGTAGTAATCCGGACCAGCGCCGATGGCAAAAAAGCGGCAATGGTTGAGGTCAACTGCGAGACGGATTTTGTCGCCAGTGATGACAATTTCACCCGCTTCGCAGAAGCCGTTGCGCAGCTTGCTCTGGAAAACCGGCCTGCAGATCTGGATGCTCTGTTGGCTGCGTCACTGGATGGCGGCACTGTGGAAGATGTTCGCAAGGGGCTGGTTGCCAAAATCGGAGAGAATATTACCGTACGGCGCTTTGAACTTCTTGATATTTCCGGTGTGCCGGGGCAGTACCTGCACGGGAACCGTATCGGCGTGTTGGTTGATCTCGAAGGTGGCAGCGCCGGACTGGCAAAGGATATCGCCATGCATATCGCTGCGAGCAAGCCGGTTTGTGTCAGCGCCGATCAGGTGGATCCCGAGCTGATTGAGAAAGAGAAAGCAATTTTCAAGGCTCAGGCTGAAGAGAGCGGCAAGCCTGCCGAGATTATCGAGAAAATGATTAGTGGCAGAGTCAACAAGTACCTGAAAGAGATCACCTTGCTAGGCCAGCCATTTGTCAAGAATCCTGATGAAACCATTGAAAAACTGCTCGACAGGGAAAAGGCAAAGGTAGTTCGGTTTGTAAGGCTTGAAGTCGGTGAAGGAATCGAAAAGAAGAGCGAAAACTTCGCCGAAGAGGTTATGGCCCAGGTGAAAGGAAACTGAAAATAACACCATGAGCAGCTCTGCCGCAAACAGCAATCTTGTCTATCGCCGTATTCTGCTGAAACTCAGTGGAGAGGCGTTGATGGGCGATACCAGTTTTGGTATCGAACCCGATGTTATACGGCGCACGGCCCTGGAGATAGGGGAGGTCGTTGCAGCAGGTGTCCAGGTGGGACTGGTGATTGGTGGTGGCAATATCTTTCGCGGTATTGCCTTGGCCCCTGTGGGTTTGCACAAAACCACGGCTGATCAGATGGGAATGCTGGCAACAGTGATGAACGCCCTGGCCATGCAGGATGTGTTGGAGCGGGAGGGTATTCCTGCGCGCGTCATGTCGGCACTGGCCATGCCTGAGCTGTGTGAGATGCTGGAGCGGCGCCGTGCCGTGCAGCACCTGCAACAGGGCAGGGTGGTGCTGTTTGCCGCTGGTACCGGTAATCCCTTTTTCACCACTGATTCTGCTGCCAGTCTGCGGGGTATCGAGATCGATGCCGAACTGGTATTGAAAGCGACCAAGGTGGACGGGGTGTATTCCTCTGATCCCGTGAAGAATCCGGATGCTGTTCACTACTCCCGTCTGACCTATGATGAGGTACTGGAGCGGCAGTTGAACGTCATGGATACTACGGCATTTGTCTTGTGTCGTGAACAGAATCTGCCTTTGCGGGTATTTAATATGAACAGGCCGGGTGCCCTGATGCGTATACTCAAAGGGGAAGACGAAGGGACGCTAATCGAAGGTGGAGAGAGCTGATGATCAATGAAATCCGGCAAGATGCTGAAGTCCGCATGGTGAAGAGCATCGAGGCGTTGAAAAGCGAGTTGAGTAAATTGCGTACCGGTCGGGCCCATACCAGTCTGCTGGATCACATCACGGTGGACTATTATGGCAGTGAAATGCCGCTTGGTCAGGTTGCAACCGTGAAGGTGGAAGATGCCCGTACCCTGAGTGTTACGCCTTGGGAAAAGACCATGGTGGCTCCAATCGAGAAAGCGATTATGACTTCCGATCTGGGTTTGAATCCGGCGACTGCCGGGACGGTTATCCGTGTACCGCTACCGGCTCTTACTGAGGAGCGGCGCAAGGATATGATCAAGCTGGTGCGTCAGGAAGGAGAAAAGGCCCGGGTTGCCATTCGAAATATCCGGCGGGATGCCATTCACAACCTGAAAACACTGCTCAAGGAGAAGGAGATCAGTGAAGACGAAGAGCGCCGTGCCCAGGAGGCGATCCAGAAGTTGACCGATCTTCATGTTGAGCAGGTAGAGAAGCTGCTGGATATCAAGGAAAAGGATCTGATGACGATCTAGATTCCGGTTTGTAAAAGCGGCAATTTGTGTGAAATATTATCGAACAAACTCCTATGCTGAAATTGGCAATCATTAATGCCCGAGTCTGAACAAATCACCGCTCGACACAGCTCGACCATCCCCCGGCATGTGGCTATTATCATGGATGGAAACGGGCGCTGGGCAAAACAGCGCCGGTTGCCGCGCATTGCCGGGCACCGGGCCGGAGTAAAGTCGGTGCGCCGTGTGGTCGAATGCTGCATTGATACCGGGATTGAGGCCCTGACTGTTTTTGCCTTCAGCACGGAAAATTGGCGACGACCCCAGAAAGAGGTGGGATTGCTGATGGAACTCTTCCTTAATGCTTTGGAGAAGGAGGTGAAGAAACTTCATCAGCACAATGTCCGGATGCGTATCGTTGGTGATCGGAGCAGATTTCCGATGAAGCTGCAAAACAGAATCGCTGAAGCGGAACGGTACACTTCAGACAATACTTCCCTGACCTTCACTATTGCTGCCAATTATGGTGGCCGCTGGGATATTACCCAGGCGGCCCGAGAGCTGGGCCATGCTGTTGAGCGCGGGGAACTTGAAGCGGACAAAATCACCGAAGAGATGTTGCAATCAGGTCTGTCTCTTTCTGATCTTCCGGAGCCGGATCTGTTTATTCGTACTGGAGGAGAGCAGCGCATCAGTAATTTCCTTCTCTGGCAGCTGGCCTATACGGAGTTCTATTTCACCGACACTCTCTGGCCTGACTTCGGGAAAGAGAGTTTTTTCGCTGCGCTTGAGTCGTTTGCCTCACGTCAACGCCGTTTCGGGCGCACCAGCGAGCAGGTAGAAAGAGAGGTCTCATTGTGAAAAACAACCGGAGCCTGAAACCGGGTTTTTCGCGCTGTTCTGTCTTGCATTGCCGTGTATGAGAATCCATCATGGGGCACCCTGAATCCGGTTACTTTCCCGAAATGAAACCGCCTACGGGCAGAGTACCTTGGTGTTGCTGCAAAAAAGTGTTGGGAAATGCCGGCTAACATTAAATCCCCATTAAAACTACGCGTTGTTACGGCGCTGGTACTGGCGCCGCTGGTAGTTGCGGCTGTGCTGTTTTTGCCTACAGCACTGTTTGCGCTGGTGCTGGCTGTTGTGGTTGGACTGGGTGCCTGGGAGTGGGCCAGATTGGCCGGGCTGCCATCCGGCCAAAAACGGCAGGCATACGTTGTTCTGGTTATTTTTTCTCTCGGACTTGTTTGGTGGTTCGTGTTGGAATTTCGGGCAGGGCTCTCTTCGTTGCTTTTACTGGCTCTGTTTTGGTGGCTGGTGGCGGCGACCTGGGTGGTTCGCTATCCAGCCAGTTCCACTGCCTGGTCAACTGCTGTCTGGCGACGTGGTGTAATCGGGTTTCTGGTATTGATCCCTGCATGGGCGGCGCTTGTGGGGCTGCATGGTCTCGGAGAACAGGGACCATGGTTGATCCTGTTGCTGATGCTGCTGATTTGGGGAGCCGACAGCGGAGCCTATTTTGCCGGACGAAGATGGGGTAAGGAGAAGCTGGCACCTCGGGTGAGTCCAGGAAAAAGCTGGCAGGGTTTGTGGGGCGGGTTGTTAACATCCATATTGGTAGTGCTGATTTTTTCTGCACTTTTTCCCCTTTATGTTGAATATTATTTTTATTTTGTAATCATCTGTATTATAACGGCTATATTCTCTGTTCTCGGGGACCTGGTTGAGAGTATGTTCAAACGTGAAGCCGGGGTGAAGGACAGCGGCACACTCCTGCCCGGACACGGGGGGGTGCTGGATCGGATCGACAGTCTTACCGCAGCGGCTCCTGTTTTCGCGCTAGGCATTTTGGATGTGTGTTTATGATAGGAATAGCTGTGTTGGGGGCAACCGGTTCCATAGGCGCCAGTACACTGGAAGTGATTAAGCGCCACGGAGCTCGTTTCCGCCCCGTTGCGCTTACGGCCAATCGTCACGTTGAACGCCTGTTCGAGCAGTGCATTGAATTTCGCCCTGAATATGCCGTAATGAAGGATGAAGACAGCGCCCAACAGTTGCGAGACCGCTTGATACAGGTCGGTGTAGAGGTTGAAGTGTTGTCCGGTGTGGACGGACTCAAGAGAGTTGCTGTCTTGCCGCAGGTTGATTATGTAATGGCCGCGATTGTTGGGGCAGCTGGTCTTGAACCTGCACTGGCGGCTGCCGGTGCCGGGAAACGGGTGTTGCTTGCGAACAAGGAGGCATTGGTCATGTCCGGGCGTATCTTTATGGATACCATCCGCGAAAGTGGTGCTGAACTGCTGCCTGTGGACAGCGAACACAACGCAATCTATCAGTGTATGCCGTTGGATGCGGGCGAAGGACTGGCCGGTACGGGTGTGAGCAGGATTCTATTGACCGCCTCCGGGGGGCCATTCCGAACTACTCCGCTGGAAGAGTTTGGAGATATTACTCCTGAGCAGGCCTGTTCCCACCCGAACTGGGTGATGGGCCGCAAGATCTCCGTGGACTCTGCCACGATGATGAACAAGGGGCTGGAGGTGATAGAAGCCTGCTGGCTGTTTGACGCTGAACCCGAACAGATTCAGGTGGTACTGCATCCGCAAAGTGTTATTCACTCCATGGTTCAGTACACCGACGGATCCGTGCTGGCACAGCTGGGTAATCCGGATATGCGTACTCCCATTGCCCATGCGCTGGCTTGGCCGGAACGTATCGATTCCGGTGTGCAACCACTGGACCTGTTTGCCGTCGCCCGGCTTGATTTCGAGGCGCCGGATTTTTCCCGTTTCCCCTGTCTTCGCTTGGCGTATGAGGCAATTCAGGCAGGTGGCACCTGTCCGGCCATACTCAATGCGGCTAACGAGATAGCGGTGCAGGCGTTTCTTGAACGGCGGCTCGGTTTTTCCGCCATCCCCGAAATAATTGAAGCAACGCTGGGGCAGGTGTCATCCAGCCCGGCAGAGAGCCTGGCCATGGTGCTCCGCGACGACGCCGCCGCCCGGGAACAGGCAATGCAACTTATCAAGCGCAAAGAAGGTCAGAGCAGGGCATGAACGGTTTTCTGATTTCCCTGTTCTCTTTTCTGGTCGCGATTGGAATTCTGGTTGCTGTGCATGAATTCGGCCATTTTTGGGTGGCTCGCAAGCTGGGCGTGAAGGTGCTGCGTTTTTCCATCGGCTTTGGCAAACCCATATGGAAATGGCAGAAAAACCCTGATGCTACCGAATATGTGGTGGCGGCAGTGCCACTGGGCGGTTATGTGAAAATGCTTGATGAACGTGAGGGGGATGTTCCCAAGCATGAGTTGCCCCTGGCGTTCAATCGGCAGCCGGTAGGCAGTCGTATCGCTATCGTTGCCGCTGGACCGCTGTTTAATTTTGCATTCGCCATTCTGGCTTACTGGCTGGTTTTTGTGCTGGGTGTTGAGGGAATCAAACCGGTTATCGATGAGGTGGAGCCGGATTCTCCCGCAGCCATTGCCGGTTTGCGCCACGGCGATCAAATTGTTTCGGTGGATGGTGACGCCACCCCAACCTGGGGAAGCTTTATGCAAGCGCTGCTGTACAAGGCGGTTAAAGGGGAGAGTGTCACGTTGCTGGTGCGTGACAGTCAGGGGCTGGAGCGTCACTTGGCCCTGTCCCTGCCGGTGATTGGCGAGGAGTCCGGGTCACCGGATTTGGCGAAAGAGATAGGAGTGAAACTGCTCAGGCCCGTCATAGAACCTGTTATCGACCAGGTGATAGCGGAGAGCGCAGCCGAGCACGCAGGACTGAAACCGGGCGATCGGGTGCGGTTTGTGGATGGCAAGCTCGTAAAGAGCTGGAGTGAACTGGTGGAATCTGTTCAGGCAAACCCGGGTGTTGCTCTGGTATTGACAGTTGAGCGCGATGGCCGGCAGATTGATCTGTCCGTGACCCCGGAATCCGTCAGCACAGATCAGGGCGAGGTAGGCAGAATCGGTGCCGGTGTGGCTCCTCCCCCAGCGCTCCCGGAGGAGTATCGTGCCGAGCTGCAGTATTCTCCTTTGCGGGCGGTTGCCGAGGCTGCCGGTAAAACCTGGGAGATGAGCGCTATGACAGTGCGCATGTTGGGTAAAATGATCGTTGGTCAGGCCTCTCTCGAGAATATCAGCGGTCCGATAACCATCGCACAATATGCCGGGTATACCGCTACTATCGGTCTGGTGCAATTTATCAGCTTTCTGGCCATTATCAGTATCAGCCTGGGGGTAATCAATCTGTTCCCGGTGCCGCTGCTGGATGGTGGCCATTTGCTGTATTATTTCATTGAAATAATCAAGGGAAGTCCTGTTTCGGAACAGGCGCAGATGTTCGGCCAGCGGCTGGGAATTGCCGCGTTGATTTCGTTGATGGCGCTGGCGTTTTATAACGACATAATGCGCCTGCTTGAATAGCTGTTGCCCGCTGAACCAACTGTCTGCCGTGACCTCAACGTTACAATAATGGATAAAGTATGAGACGAATTCTTTGCCTTGCTCTGATCTGGTTGTATGCGGGTGGCGCGTGGGCGTTTGAGCCGTTTGTGGTAAGGGATATTCAGGTGGAAGGGCTGCAGCGCATTACCACCGGCACAGTGTATAATTATCTGCCGGTAAAGATTGGTGAGCGCCTGGATGAACGTCTTGCTGAACAGGTGCTTCGGGAACTGTTCAAAACCGGATTCTTTAATGATATAAAGCTGGCCCGGCGGGGTGATATCCTGTTGGTGCGCGTTCAGGAGCGCCCTTCCATTGCCGAGATAAAACTGTCCGGCAACAAGGATATCGGCACAGAGGATATCAAGAAAAGTCTGAAGCAAATCGGTCTGGCGGAGGGGCGTGTGTTTGATCGATCCATGCTGGACAAGGTTGAGCAGGAACTGGTGCGCCAATATTACAACAACGGCAAATATGCTGTTCATGTCAAATCAACAGTAAAATCCCTGGAACGCAACCGGGTCGCTGTCAGCATTGACATTTCCGAGGGCGAGGTGGCTAAAATACGCGCCATCAATGTCGTGGGTAACCGGGCATTCAGCGAGAAAGAGCTGCTGGATGATTTTCAGCTGGGGCCGACCGGTCCGTTTTCCTTCTTCTCCAGCAGTGATAAATACTCGAAGCAACGGTTGGCGGGTGATTTGGAAACGCTGCGCTCCTACTACATGGATCGAGGCTATATAGACTTCAATATAACCTCAACCCAGGTCTCTATTACTCCCGACAAACGCCACGTCTACATTACGATTAACATCAGGGAGGGAGACAAATTTACCGTTGGAGAGATTGATCTGGGAGGAAAACTGGTTGTCGATGAGTCGCAGCTGCGCGAACTTGTTCAGCTGCTGCCTGGTGAAACCTTCTCTCGCAGCAAAGTGACCCAGGCGGTCAACAGTATCACCGAGCGGATTTCCGAGGAGGGATATGCCTTTGCCAACGTGAATGCCATTCCGGACTATGATCATGACAAGCGGCAGGTTTCATTGCGCTTTTTTGTTGATCCCGGCAAACGGGTTTATGTCCGCCGAATCAATATATCGGGGAATACCAAGACCCGCGATAATGTAGTGCGGCGCGAGATACGACAGATGGAAGGGGGGCTGCTGGCGATTGAAAAACTCAATTTGTCACGGCGGCGGTTGAATCGCTTGGGCTATTTCGGACAGGTAAATATCGAGACGCCCGCCGTACCGGGTACCCCCGACCAGGTGGATGTCAATGTCAGTGTGACCGAGCAGCCATCCGGATCTTTCAGTGCGGGGATCGGCTACTCCCAGGCGCAGGGCGCCCTGGTCAATGCCAGTATCACCCAGAACAACTTTCTGGGAACGGGAACTTCCAACAGTCTTACCGTCAACAACAGCAAGGTCAACACCGTATACAGTTTTTCCTATACCAATCCCTACTACACAAAGGATGGTATCAGCCGCGGATTTCGGGCTTTCTACCGGGAAACCAATGCCGGTAATGCCAATGTTGCCCGCTATCTTACCGATGTATATGGTGGTGGAGTAAATTACGGACTTCCGTTAAATGAAAACAACACCTTCCGCTTTGGCCTCGACTACGAACACACCTATTTGAAAACCACGGACAACACCCCGCAGGAGTTCAAGGATTTCATCACTGAAAACGGGGACAAATATGACGTGTTCAATGCCAGTGCAGGCTGGATATATGACTCCCGCAATCGCGCCCTGTTTCCCACTCAGGGTGTGCGTAACAGACTCAATCTGCAGGTGGCGATACCTGGCAGTACGCTGGAATATTACAAAATCGAGCTGAATCACAAGCGTTATATTCCAGTGGGCAAGAAATCCACCATTCTGCTGCGTGGTGAAGTAAACTATGGTGACGGCCTGGGGGATCTCAGCGGACCGCCCCCCTTCGAGTATTTCTATACCGGTGGAAGTCAGTCGGTGCGCGGATTTCAGGCGAACTCGCTTGGCCCCCGGTCGGTAACGGGAACAAGCGACAGGTCATTGGGCGGTACCGTGGAGACGGTGGGAGGAGTCGAATTTCTGTTTCCGCCGAGCGCAGACAATGACAGTCTGCGATTGGCATTGTTTGCGGATATTGGTAATGTTTATACCGATTTTGACGACTTTGATGCCGGCAAGCTCCGGTCTTCATATGGTGTTGGTCTGGTTTGGCTTACGCCGGTGGGCGTACTAAAATTGAGTTACGCGAAACCGCTGTATTACGAATCAGGTGATGATCTGGACCCGCTGCAGTTTACTATCGGGGTGGGTTACTAAATTGAGGCAGGTGTTTTTTGAACAAGATTAGCAAATTGGGATTACCGTTTCTTGCCTGGTTTTTGTTCGGGTTACCGGTAACCGCAGCAGCAGAACTTAAAATTGGTGTTGTCAATACAGCAAAGGTACTGCAGGAGGCACCACAGGCGCGTAGCTCCAGCAAGAGTCTGGAGAATGAGTTTGCACCTCGTGAGCGCAAGCTTCTGGAAAGTCAGAAAAGAATCAAGGAAAAAGAGGAGCGCCTGATGCGCGACAGCGCCGTAATGAGTGAATCGGAGCGGCGCAAATCAGAGCGTGATCTGCTGGCCATGAAGCGCGAACTGAAACGTTCACAGGATGAGTTTCGGGAAGATCTGAATATTCGTCGCAATGAAGAGTTTGGCAAGCTGCAGCGCATTATTTCCAGAATTATCGATGATCTTGCCAAAGAGAAAGGTTTTGACCTGATCCTGGGGGAAAATGTTATTTACGCTACGGATAATATCGATATTACCAAGCAGATACTGGAACGTCTTGATAAGGACAGTTCAGCAAAGTAACGTCAATATTCGATGTTCTCCGTTCTCCTCCCCCATAACGCCAAGTATGCTTAAATGGCGGCCTGTACATTAGGTGAATTGGCCAGACTCGTCGGGGGACGAGTGGTTGGTGACGACAGCATCTGTATTGAAGGTGTCGCAACGCTTGCCAATGCAACCCCCCGGCAAATCAGCTTTCTTGCCAACCCGCGCTATCAGAAGCAGCTGCAGGAGACCCGGGCCGCGGCAGTTATTCTGAGCGAGTCGGAGTTGTCCCATTGCCGGGTAAATGCACTGGTAACCGACAAGCCCTACATCTCCTATGCGCGCATTGCAGCCCTGTTTGTTCCTGCTTTGACAGAGAAATCCGGTATTCATCCTGCCGCTTGTGTCAGCGCAGACGCAACTATTCATGAAACAGCCTGGATCGGGCCGAACTGTTCTGTTGAGGCGGGGGTTACTATCGGTGCCAACTGCCGGCTTGGCCCAGGCTGTTTTATAGGCGAGAACTCCACTATCGGTGAAAATTGCCTGCTGGTTGGCAATGTTTCCATCTGTCATGGCGTCCGTATCGGGTGTCGCAACATCATTCACCCGGGTGTTGTTATTGGCAGTGATGGATTCGGTTTTGCGAATGAGCAGGGCCAGTGGTTGAAAGTTCCACAACTCGGCGGGGTGGTGACGGGTAATGATGTAGAGATTGGGGCCAATACGACCATTGACCGGGGAGCATTGGATGATACGGTTATTGAGGATGGAGTCAAGCTGGATAACCAGATTCAGATTGCCCACAATGTGCGTATTGGCGCACATACGGCGATAGCCGGTTGTGTTGGGATCTCAGGCAGCACTCGTGTGGGCTGCCGTTGTGCTATTGCAGGGGGGGTGGGGATTGCAGGTCACCTGGATATCGCTGATGATGTAACGATTACGGCAATGTCTCTGGTCGTCAAGTCAATCAGCAAGTCTGGTGCCTATTCATCGGGGATTCCGGTCGAGCAAAATCGTTTATGGAACCGGCGTCTGGTGCATTTTCGCCGACTGGATGAGATGGCAAGCCGGCTTAAATCAGTTGAACAGAAACTCGGCACAATTATCCGCAAGCAGGAGGACTGAATTTTGGAAAGTATGGATATCTATCAGATACTGGAGCATCTCCCTCATCGTTATCCCTTTTTGTTGGTAGATAAAGTGCTGGAAATAGAGTCGGGAAAATATCTCAAGGCGATCAAGAATGTCTCTTATAACGAGCCTTATTTTAATGGCCACTTTCCCCATCGAGCTGTAATGCCGGGTGTCCTTATTCTGGAGGCGCTGGCGCAGGCTACCGGTATTCTGGCTTTCGTGACAACCAAAACCAAACCAACCGAGGAGTCACTGTATTATTTTGTTGGCACCGATAATATCCGTTTCAAGCAGCCGGTTATTCCCGGTGATCAACTGGTGCTGGAAGTTGAACTGATAAAAAAAATGCGGGGGGTGTGGAAATTCAAGGGGCAGGCGTCAGTTGACGGGAAAATGGTCGCCAGTGGTGAAATTCTTTGTGCAGAACGGAATGTGGTATGAGCATTGATCCCCGTGCCGTGGTCGACCCTTCGGCCAGTCTGGCGCCGGGAGTCAGTATCGGAGCCTATTCAATTATCGGTGCGGGGGTGAAAATTGGCGCCGACACAATTATTGGCCCGCATGTTGTAATCAAGGGTCCCACCATCATTGGAAAGGAAAACCGGTTGTATTCGTTTTCCTCCATTGGTGATGATCCACAGGACAAAAAATATGCGGGGGAACAAACACGGCTGGAGATAGGTGATCGCAACGTAATTCGTGAGTACTGCACCATCAACCGCGGTACGGAGCAGGGAGGCGGGGTTACGCGCATCGGGGATGATAACTGGATTATGGCCTATGTGCATATTGCCCATGACTGCCTCATTGCCAACAATACAGTTTTTGCCAACAACGCTTCGCTGGCCGGGCATGTGAAGGTGGATGGTTTTGCCGTACTGGGTGGTTTTACCCTGGTACACCAGTTCTGCTCCATTGGTGCGCACAGTTTTAGTGGCATGGGTAGTACTTTGAGCAAGGATCTCCCCCCCTACGTGATGGCAAGCGGCAATCCGGCGACTCCCAGGGGTTTGAACAGTGAGGGTTTGAAACGCCGTGGATTCAGCCCGGAAACCATCCAGGTCTTGAGACGGGCCTACAGGATTCTTTTTCGTTCTGGATTGACTCTGGATCAGGCGCTTGCGAAGCTCAGGCAGCTTGAGCAGGAACACAAGGAGGTCGCTGTGTTGGTCAATTTTCTGGAACAGTCCAAGCGGAGTATTTTACGCTGATTTCGCGTTGGTCTCTGCATACCAGACCGGGATACCGCTTTGCCGCAGGAAAGCAGTGCCGGTTCCGTGGGAGATCATCCCGTTGGCCGATTTACAGCGGGGGTAGCGCAACGAGGTATCAATCTTCATCTGCCATCCGCTTGAACACTGCGTAGTGACATTTTGGGCAGGGCGGGATGCGGCTGGTCTTGTGGAAGTGCAGATGCTCTCCGCAGGAGACGCACTCCAGGGTACCGGGGCCGGTTATCTCGCCGGTATGATAGCGCTCCGTGCTCTGTAGCTGCTCCTTGAATTTCAGCATCTCTACCGTGGCCCTGTCGGCGACGCTGAGGAACAGGTCGGCCAGCCGGTCTTCGATTAGCTGGATGTCGAAGCGCAACCACTGTTTCAACTCCTGGACTTCGTCGCTGCTCAGATAGTTTGCCGCGTCCTCGATATCGCGGCGCAGATAGTCGGCGACCTTTTCCGCCTCTTCGCGGGTCAGCTCTTCCAGCTCGACCGCTTTATCGCGGGCATGCTCGATTGCCTGGCGCAGTTTGGGAGCCTCTTCTTCAACGGTTTTTTCCAGAAACTCTTTTACCCGCTCCAGCATGCGGTTGTAGCCGTGAATCAGTTTCTCGTCATCTTTCTGTTTGTGTTCGTTCATGACCGTTTTCCTGTTAATTGCTGTTTCTGAATGTAGTGTACACCTTTGGGACATCGCAGTCTGAGCAGTTGCTCAACATATTCACTACTCGCTGAGAAGCTGTCCTGCGGCTAATCCTCTTTCATGGTTGCTGAGTTGTCCGTGCCGACGATCGCGTCCACCTCTTCACCGCTCAGTATCTCTTTTTTCTCCAGCTCGGTTGCCAGTTTGTCCAGCACGGCCCTGTTTTCGGTGAGAATTTTTTCGGCGCGTTGCTGACCTTCCTCCACCAGCTCCCTGACTTCGCCATCGATGATGCGAGCGGTCTCTTCGCTGTAGTTACGCTCCTCCTGTCCCTCGACGCCGAGGAAGCTGAGCTGCTGCCGCCTGCCCCAGGTCAGGGGGCCGAGTTTCCTGCTCATGCCGAGCTGGGTGACCATGCTGCGGGCGATCTCGGTGGCGCGCTCCAGATCGTTGGAAGCACCGCTGGAGACAGTGCCGAAAACCACCTGTTCGGCTACCCGTCCGCCCAGCAGGATGGCCAGCTGGTCCTTGAGCTGCTGTTCGGTGGAGAGGAATTTCTCCTCCTCCGGCAGCTGCAGGGTGTAGCCCAGGGCTGCCACGCCGCGTGGGATGATGGAGACCTTGTGTACCGGCTCGCCTGTGGGAACGCTCTTGGCGACCAGGGTGTGGCCCGATTCGTGGAAGGCGACGCGGTGTTTCTCGTCGGCGTTCATTACCCGGCTCTTCTTTTCCGGGCCGGTGAGGACGCGGTCGATGGCGCCTTCGAAATCGGCCATGGTGACCGCCTCATGTTTGTGACGCACGGCGCGTATGGCTGCCTCGTTGGCGATGTTGGCCAGATCGGCGCCGACAAATCCGGGGGTGCGCTGGGCGACCACTTTCAGATCCACGTCGTCGGCGAGCTTCATGTTGCGGGTGTGCAGTTTCAGGATCGCTTCGCGTGCTGCCAGATCCGGTTTGTCCACTACGATCTGGCGGTCGAAACGGCCGGCGCGCAGCAGCGCCTTGTCGAGGATCTCCGGCCGGTTGGTGGCAGCCAGCACCACGACTCCGACGGAGGGATCGAAGCCGTCCATCTCGGTGAGCAGCTGGTTGAGGGTCTGTTCGCGCTCGTCGTGGCCACCCATCACCGGGCCGGCGCCACGTGCCCGGCCGATGGCGTCCAGTTCGTCGATGAAGATGATGCAGGGGGCTTTCTGTCTGGCCTGGTCGAACAGTTCGCGAACCCGCGCCGCGCCGACGCCGACGAACAGCTCGATGAACTCGGAGCCACTGATGTTGAAAAAGGGCACCCCGGCCTCACCCGCCACGGCGCGCGCCAACAGGGTCTTGCCGGTGCCCGGTGGGCCCACCAGCAGAACCCCCTTGGGCATCCGGCCGCCCAGCCGCTGGATGGAGCGTGGGTCCTTGAGAAATTCGATGGTCTCACCCAGCTCCTGCTTTGCCTCTTCGGCTCCGGCCACGTCATCGAAAGTGACCTTGATGTCCCCCTCCGGGTGGATGCGGACGCGGTTGCCGATGCTGAGAAACCCTTTTCCCGCTGTCCCCATCCGTTTGGCCATCCACCCCCAGAGCAGGAACAGCAGGCCGAAGGGGAGCACCCAGTTGAAGAAGAAGTTGCTCAGCCAGTTGCTGCCGGTGCGTACTCTATACGTCACGCCGTTCTGCTCCAGCTCTTTGGCCAGATCGGTATCCCACAACGGGACTGTAATGAAACGCCGCGGCTGTTGGGTTTTGGGATCTTTGAGTGTCAGCGTTCCGCTGATCAGCTGTTCGGTAACAACCGCGTCAGCAACCTCTTTTTTCTCTACATGCTGGAGAAACTGGCTGTACGGGATCTCTTCCTGCCGAGTCTGTTGCACGTCCTGCCAGAGATAGAGAGACGCCAGCAGAAACAGGACATAGGCGAGCAGGGTTATCTCCGGCCGCTGCCAGAACTTGAGTTCGGGAGGTCTGTTGATATCGATTTTGTCCTTGTTGTTTCCCGTGGAAAAGCTGTTTTTCTGCATTTCTGTCTCTCCTTGCCGGTGCGGTTCTACAAGCTCAGATATGGCTCTGTATCCAGCGCACAATATCCGCGGCAGACATGGCTCCGGGTTGGCGCGCAATCTCTTCTCCGCCCTTGAAAATCACCAGAGTGGGAATGCTGCGGATGCCAAATTGCCCGGCCAGCACCTGCTCCTGCTCCGTATCGACTTTGGCCAGACGCACGCGGGGTTCCAGTTCGGCTGCCGCTTGGGCGAAGGCCGGCGCCATCATCTTGCAGGGGCCGCACCACGGCGCCCAGAAATCCACCACCACCGGCAGTTCGTTACGGTTGATATGAACAGGAAAGTTGAGACTGGTCAGATCCATTGGACGGGCGGTAAAAAGCGGTTTCTTGCACTTGCCGCAGTTGGGCTGATCTTCAAGCCGCTCTGCAGGGATTCGATTAACGGCGTTGCAGTGTGGACAGACAATATGGATGGGATTGCTCATTATTGCTCCTCGGCTTTAGCCACAGTTCGGAATATCCATATCCCTAATGTGTGGCCGTTTCCCCTGATTTCAAACGGTACAGCGGCGGGTGCAATCAGAGGTGGTTGTTAACCCGGTAACCATATATGTCACATTCAGGGCTTCAGGCCCGTGCCTGTCTGAAGCCCCTGGCTCTATGGTATTCAACGACAGGCCTTGGCGTGCCGGTTTGCAGACTGCGTTAGCCCATTTTGCTGTAGAGTGGCTACATTAAGACGGGCTGCTGCTGCGAACCGGCTGAATACGATATATGTTGTTGCCGGGCTAATAATAAAACTGGTTTGAAAGCTCTTTTTTGACAGTGACCTGCCATACTTCATCCAGGCCGTGTACTTCGATGGTGGTGTAGTTTCCCTTGGGCAGTTTTACCAGCATGCAGGGATGGGTGATGACGGCGGCGACCATGGCATCGGGAGCGGGTCTGTTGAGAACCACATTGAGCAACGCCCTGTTCTGTTGCACGGTGAAGGCCGGTTCTGCCAGTGTAAGCGAGTAGCCTGCGGTTGGTTGTTGACCCGATGAAATATAGAGGACATGCCAGCGGTTGAAATCGATATTTGGCAGGTGAACGGTTGGTGGCGGCAGCACCGAGCCTTGCAGATGCCCGATGATTTTTTTCAGCTGCTTCTTGTTGCTGATGAAGACAACCGGCTGCTGATTCGGATCGCTGCATTGAACTGCTGAATCAATTACCTGTGCCGTTGTGTTTGGTGTGTCGGCAAGATTTGCACCGGGAATGCTGCAGCCTGTCAGCAGCAGGAGAGCCAGTGTCAGGGAGAGCGGTTTGTCAGTCATCTGGATAGCGTGAAAATCCGTGTATTTCAGTCTGTTCCACGTTGTTTGTCTGAGCGCGAATAATGATGTCGAAGTTAGAGCCAAAGTCAATGTTGTTCATATCACTATAGACATTGATTGACTGTAGCCGTTCAATGGTGGGATAGCCGCCACAGGCTTCACCGGGATCACAGATCAGACCGTCATTGTCCAGATCGGTGCCGGCGACAATAAAATACTCACCTTCAGGAACAGAGTCGAACTGGAAGCTGTAGCTTCCACTGCTGTTGTCAGCATAAACCATGCGAATGGTTTCCATCGTACCGGGGCTGACCAGAACCACATAGAGACGGCCAGTGTTTCCCTTTTCCTGACGTTCGCCAACCTGGAGTGTAACAGGAATAGCGAGTGAAGAGGCGGTATCGGTCTCCAGGGTGATGGTTGCACGATAAAGGCCATCGACCAGACCAGCACGGTTAACTGTGACAGTAAACTCCCCTTCGCTGCCGTCCAGCATTCGGGGGTCGGTTTCCAGCCAGTCGGCATCATCCGAAACGCTGGTAATGACAAATGCGCCGCCACCAGCATTGCGCGTAGTGAATGTCAGCTGTTTTACAAAGAGGCCAAAATTGAGTGATCCGGAGTGATCGACAGCGATAATTGGCGGGAGAGCAATATTGATGTTCTCTACCGCTTTGAGGGCGTTGATCAATCCAAAACCGAAGATATCGTCTCTTCCCGGAGCGCCGAGATCGGAGGTTAACTTGCCAGCCTGCAGCAGGGTAAAAAATTTGTCCGGATTCAGCTCTGGATCGAGTGATTTCAGTATGGCGGCGACTCCCGCCACATGAGGTGTTGCCATGGAGGTGCCTTGAGTAAAAGAGTATATGGGCTTCCTTGCACCGGTTGCGTCGTCTGCAAGGGTACTCAGGATCCCGTCATAATAGCTGTCACCGTCACTGTCTACAGCTGTATTGCCCCCTGGCGCAGCGATATCCACGGAGGGGCCAAAATTGGAGTAGGGTGCTTTTTGCTGTGCCATTGTGACTGCACTTACGGAAATCACGCTGTCATAGGCTGCCGGGTAGCTGGGAAGATTGGTATTGTCGTTTCCCGCCGCAGCCACGATGATGACACCCGCGTTGCGAACGGCATTATATTCAGCCTGTTCCGTCATGGAGAAGCCGGGGCCGCCAAGACTGAGATTGATAATGTCCGCACGTTGTGACGGGACGGTTCCCGAATCGTTGCTCAAGCCTGCTGCATAGCGTATTCCCTGGATGATGTCGTAAGTAGTACCGCCCCCCCGACCGAGTACGCGTACCGGCAGGATTCTGGTATTGGTGCCCCATGTGACGCCGGTAACGCCAGTAGAGTTATTTGATTGGGCAGCGATAATTCCGGTGACGTGGGTTCCGTGGAAGGAGCTTCCGCCGGGCGTGGCATTGTCACCGGGGTCATCCGGGTTGTCATCGATACCATCTCCGTCAGCGGCGACAGAAGGATTGGAAATAAAATCGTAACCGGTAGAGAGAAGATTGGCTTGCAGGTCAGGGTGGGACATAAACACGCCGGTATCAATTACGGCGACAACCACCGGTTGGCTGCTGGTGTTCGGCAATGCGGTAACATCCCATGCCTGGGGCAGATTAATCAATGGATAGTTCCACTGCTTGGGATAGTGTTGATCGTTGGGAATGGCTGCGGGGTAGCGGATATAATTGAGATCTGCTGATTCGATATCGGGACGCTTGCGCAGTGCCCTGATTGTCTCGATGGTCTCCTGTTTCAGTTTTTCCTGTGCAATAGCGTCATTGTCAGCCGCCGCCAGGTTTATCCCCAAAACCTGCCGGGTAAACTGGCGTTCTGTTTCATTTCCCAGACTGAACAGCATGGTGTGACCGGCAGAGCCGCTCTTTTTTACCAGTCCGGTTGAGGTGGAAAAAATCCGGGAGGTTGAGGCAGCAGCCATTGAATCCCTGAACCGGACAACAATTTCGCCGGGTACAAAGGGGGCATCCGTTTGCAATGCGGTAGTGGCAATATTGGCGGGTTGCCCGATAGTGAGAAGGTAGTTCGAAGCCCCCCGTACCGCCCGGATGAACAGATAGTATTCTCCGCTTTCCGGTATCTGCACTGTTTCTGTTCCCGCTGTGGCGCTGATGGCCTGGGCCACGGGGCGGGTTTCAGGGGTGATTTCAGCGGTATTGTAGATTTCAATATCAAGATCTGTCTCATAGGGTTTTGCTGCATCATGGTCACTGATAAACAGGGTAACTGTCTGCCCCTTGGCCAGGGTAGCCTGATAGACATCAGTGTTGTCACCGCGGGTGGCAAACCTTCCGTTCCCGACTCCTGCGCGGGAGACAAATCCACCCAGCAGAACCGGGTTCAGTAGTGGTTGGGCGGTTGCGGGAGTGTCGTTGGATTCATAGGGTGCTTCGGTATCGTTGACGTCGTTGTCAACGGCGGCGCCAACAGCTGATGCGATCGTTCCGTTCAGAGTGAAGGTGGGTATGGGATCTCCGGGCTTGTTGTCACAACCGGAAATTACCAGAACCAGGCTCAGCAAGAGCAGAGTTCCCTTGATTAATCTTGTCAGATTCATTTTACGTTGATTGAAAGTTATCTCGCCATTCTGGCCGATCTTTCAGATGCAGCAGGCCAGATATCCCAAACACACATGAGATAACTATGATATCGGTAGCAACGGTTACAACTAAAGATCAAGATAGGCAGAAAAATTTCTTTGTATCTCCAGAAAAATACACTTTGTTGACCTCAATGGTAAATGTGACACTGAATGAGCCGGCCGCATAGGTCGAGAGGCAGAAAAATACTTGCGGCCTGTACATCTGAAATAGATGTATCCGGGCGTTGATAGAAACAGGGCGCAAGCTTGATGAGGCAGTTTTTTTCGTGTTTTAAGTGGGAACGGTAGATGCCGGAATCAGAATTTTGACACGATGTCGATATTGAATCGTTCCGGCATGCCGTGTTTTTATCCCTGGTACTGTCAGCCGGCCAATCCCGGTTTACAATATGGCAAAACCTGTAATTCATTGAGGTATCTGGTTATCATGCAGATCAATTTGCCAACTAACCGCTTGCTACATGTTTTTCTGTTTCAGTTTGTTTGTATCAAGGTGCTTTTTGATAAAAATCTCGGTTGACAACTTCTTGACATTTTGTGCGGTTGTGTTTAGTTTTAGCGACAGTTACTCAGGTTAATGAATCGATAGTTACCGCAGGGAGAGGGGGCGATGGAGTCTGCGCGTATAGAGTGCGTGACTGGGCGGGAGGGCTGGCGCGAATGGCTGAAAAACGAGCCATGTCTGCCATCCCGTCAGGATCGCGCTCCGCTATTTCTGCTCATTGAGCAAATCCCACGTAAAAACAGAATATCGTATTATCGCACGAGCATCACGCCCGGCGGCGGAAGATGTGAGTCGTTCAGGAATGCGCCAATAATAATGGAGTTTTATCATGCGTAATAAATCTGTATCAGGAGTCAAGCCTCGAAAAGCTGTCAAGGCAGTGGTGGTGGAGCGTTTCCGCAGTGGCCTGGCTCGCTGTGTTCTGCTGCCTCTTGCACTAGCGGCTATTCCGTTTGGTATCAGCCAGGCCGCTTTTGAGCCGGTGGCTACCGGTCAGTTGGCTGCTGCCGGCAGCAAGCAGGGAGGCGTTTCCTGGGCAGATTTTAATGGTGACGCCTGTCTGGATGCGGCTGTAAATACAGATGAAGGTACTCTGTTGTATCAGCAGGGCAAGACGGAGGGTGGTTGCAGCGGGAATTTTGAGCACGTACGGACGTTCGGTGATGCGATACCGGCCCGCTCGGTAGTTTGGGGGGATTTCGATAACGATGGATTAGTTGACCTGGCTGTTAACCACGCTTACCAGATAGTTATATACAGGAACGTTAACGGACAGGGTTCCGGATTTGCTCCAGTGGCAGATTTTAATCCTGGAAACTCCGAGGGGATGGCCTGGATTGACCATGATGCAGATGGTGACCTCGACCTGCTGATAGAGAATAACGATTTTGGTATGCGTATCTATCTCAATGATGGCGGCATGCTGAGCAGTACAAACTTTACCGATATTCATACCGGTGAAGTGAACGGAGAGTATCTGGCGGCAACAGATTTTGATGTTGACGGGGACGTGGATTTTTATGTGCGCCGTCCGGGCACAGGGGATAATGATGCCGAGGCCGACCTTTTTGTTAATAACGGCGGGGTATTCGCCCGCAACACATCCATAAACGAGGAGTCGGTGAACGCTCAGAAAGGGGGAGTTGTATTCTGTGATTTTGACGGAGATGGCGACTTCGATCTGGCACGCACCGACGCTGGAACGCTGGGTGTTTTTGAGCAGACAGGGGATTCCAGTGGCGTGTTTGCCGTCAAGCAGACATTTACCGGCAGTTACGCCGGTGTTGCCTGTGCCGATGTTGACAATGACGGCGATGTAGACCTGTTTTTTACCAGTCGCGGCGCAGGGAACAGCTTGCTGTACCTGAATGACGGCAATTTCTCTTTTTCCCAGGATAATCTGAATATTACCGCGTCCGGCGCGGCGGCGGGGGTAGCCTTTGCAGATTACGATCGTGACGGTGACATGGATCTGCTGGTCAATCAGGATGGTGCCGCGACCGAGTTATGGCGCAATGGGCTAGCTCCTCTAAACTACCTCCAGGTCAGCCTGACCACCGGTGCTCGTGATGCAGTTGGTGCCACGGCGCGGCTGTATGACTGTGAGGGAACTCCGGTATCTGGTGTACGAGAGATTAATGGTGGCATGGGCCGGGGTAGTCAGGGTGCTCCGTTTGCCCATTTCGGTGGTATCGACCCATTTGGCATCTATGTAGTCAAAGCCAGATTCCCAGGTGGGCAGGAAGTTCAGCGAGCAGTTGTGCCGGATAGCATTCCCGGCTATCAACTGCTGGTAATTGCGGAAGGTGAAGAGAGTGATCTGTCTCGGTGTATGGTCGCTGTCGATAGCGATAATGATGGTCTGACCGATGCGCAGGAGGCTGAATTGGGTACCGATCCTGGCAACCCGGACAGCGATGGCGATGGCGCCGGCGATGGTGCGGAGGTGGGAGACGATCCGGCTGCTCCGCTGGATGGTGACGGCGACGGCATCATCGATGCTCTGGACTCAGCCGTTGTTGATACCGACGGTGACGGAGTGATGGACCAGCAGGATCCAGCCAACAGCGATCCCTGCGTACCGACTGCTGACAACGCCGCCTGTCAGTCGCTCGACAGTGACGGCGATGGTCTGGCCAATGCACGGGAGGCAGAAGTGGGTACCGATCCCGACAACCCGGACAGCGATGGAGATGGCGCCAATGACGGTGCGGAGGTGGGAGACGATCCGGCTGCTCCGCTGGATGGTGACGGCGATGGCATCATCGACGCCCTGGACTCCGCCACTGCGGATGCCGACGGTGACGGGGTGATGGATCAGCAGGATCCGGCCAACAACGATCCCTGTGTCCCCAACAGCGATAACGCCGCCTGTCAGGGACAGGTCGACAGTGACGGCGATGGTCTGAACGATGCAAGGGATATAGATGATGACAACGATGGTATCCCGGACGTTGCAGAAGGGGATGGCAGGGTAGACACCGATGCTGACGGTGTTCCCGATAGCCTGGATCTTGACAGCGATAATGACGGACTTTTTGATTTGACTGAGTCCGGTGCAGACGACTCCGGACTGGATAGTGATAAAAATGGCCGTATAGATACCGGTTTTGGCGAGAACGGTCTGGCCAACAGTGTTGAGACTTCGGTTGATTCGGGTATTACGGATTACAACGGTGATGGCGTACAGGATACCCAGAGAGACAGCGATGGAGACCGGATACCGGATTTTCGTGACATCGATTCAGATAACGACGGCATTTTGGATGTGACAGAGGCCGGCTTGACTGATCCGGATCTCAACGGCTTCATTGGTGAGAACATTCCGTCGGTGAACGATAATGGTCTGGCTGAAGGCGCGGGTGTGATGCCGCCTCCCGATACAGATAAAGACACTGTGCCGGATTACCGGGATCTGGATACCGATAATGATGGGATTCCCGATGTTACAGAGGTAAACCTGCCAGATCCCGATAACAATGCTTATGTTGGTACAGGTGTGCCGCCGGTTGTTGATAATCTGGGACGTGCCGAAGAGGCAGCGGTTGCACCTGTTGATACCGATGGCGATGGTACTCCTGATTACAAAGACCTCGACTCGGACGGTGATGGGAAATCGGATATTACCGAAGGGGGCGGTAGTGATGTCGATGGTGACGGTCGGGTAGATGATTTCCGGGATCAGGATGGTGATGGTCTTGATGATTCCGTTTCTCCTCTCACCTCCGGCGGAACGCCATTGGGAGTACCCGACAGTGATAATGACGGGTTGCCGGATTATCGCGATATTTCGGCTGCTTCCGGAGATGAGCCCATACTGCAAACCGGCTTGAAAGGCGTTGGTGGTTGTACATTGAATCCAAATGCCGGCTTTGACCCTGTAATGCCGTTGCTGCTGGCTGTTGCCTTGATGTATCTGTTCAGCTCGAGGCGGCGGAGCAGAACAGAGCGTTCAGAGTAATGGAAAAAACAACATGGATATCAGGAATCGGGTTATGAAAAGTGTAAAATGTACGGCTGCCATGATGATGCTGTGTGGGGCGATGGTTTCAGCCAACGCTGCTTCGGATTTTACCAAGCGTTGGTATGGGGGAGCCGGGATCGGAATCTCTGAACTGGAGCCGGATCCCAACGGTACTGCGGTTAGCGTTGACAAGTCCCGCAGTTCGGGCGGCAAGATTTTTGTTGGTTATGACTTGTCGGAGCGCTTCAGCATTGAAGGCCACTATGCCGATCTGGGTGAGGCCAAAATGGCTCCCCGGGGAGAGGTCGGCTACAGGGAGTTCGGGCTTGGTGGACTGTATTACCTGTACAAACAGCATCCCGCGCATACCGGCTTTGGCTTTTTTGGCAAGGCGGGACTTGGCAAAATGGAGAATGACACCGATCTCACATACGAGCGTGTCAATGACTACAGCCTGTTCTATGGAGCTGGTCTGGAGTACGGCTTCAGGAATGGCTTGGCGCTAAGGGGAGAGATTGAGCTGTATGACAAAGATGCACAGTTTCTCACCATCAGCCTGATGAAGCGTTTTGGCGGGACCAGGGAGGAGCAACCTCAAACTGCGCCCGAGCCGGAACCAGTCGTGCTTGCTCCCGCTCCGGTTGCAGCCGAGCTGGTACTGGAACTTGAACCCGATCCCCTGAAAATGGCGCCGCTGGGTAAACTGGAGGTTATCTATTTTCTTACCAACTCGGCTGCGTTGACCGGTGAGGCGCGTGCTAAACTTGACCGAGTGGTCAGTGAGTTGCAGCGCGTTCCTGATGCCCGCGTCGAGGTGGCCGGTCATACTGACGACCGCGCAACCCGCAGCTATAATTTCAATCTTTCGCAACAGCGCACCCGCGTAGTGATTGATTACCTGACGAAGAAAGGCATTGCCCTTAAACGTTTGAGGCCTGCCGCTTATGGCGAGGACAAGCCTGCCGCGAGCAACGCAACAGAAGAGGGAAGGAGCCTGAATCGCCGGGTTGAGTTCAGGGAGCTGAAGCAGTAGCAGAGAAATTATCGACGCTGTCCCGGCTGCTGCGAGACCGGCAGTTTTATGCCGCAGTAGCCGCGGGTCCGATAGTGTGGCTGATACTTTATTTTTTGTATCAGCCACAACCTTCCTGGCAACGGCTCATAGATAATAGTGGCTTGTTGCTGTTGCTGTGTTTAGTCTATCCGATAGTCGAAGAGCTGGCATTCAGGGGAGCCTTGCAGGGCTGGCTGCTTCGTTATCGAGCAGGAAAAAAACAGATCATTGCCGGATTGACCGGCGCCAACATAATAACGAGCTGCCTGTTCGTGGCGGCTCATTTGTTCTACCAACTTCCTGTGTGGGCGTTGCTGGTTATTGGGCCTTCGCTGGTTTTTGGCTGGTTCAGGGACAGGTATCAGAGTGTTGCCCCTGCTATTCTCCTCCATATCCTATATAATTCAGGCTATTTCCCGCTGTTTTTGACGTAGTACGACCATAATCATGACAGAACAATCCGTTAATTCTACTGATACTTCGCGCCGTTTTGGTTGTCTGCAGGTAGTCGGGATCGTAATGGTCGCCGTTATTGCAACTCTCCTGATAACGGTATGGGTTGTAAAGAGCTATCTGTTTGTGTCCGAGTTCAACCCGGTTACTCTCGATCCCGAAGAGGAGCAGGTGCTCGAAACCAAACTGAAACGCCTGGATGTGCTGGAAACCGGCACCGGAGATATGTCGCTGGAACCGGAGGTATATAGCGAGGAGGGTGCAAAACGGGAGATCAATTTTACCGAAAGGGAGTTGAATGCCTTGTTGGCCAAAAATACCGATTTGGCGCGCAAGCTGGCCATCGATCTGGCTGATGACCTGGTCAGTATCAAGCTTCTGGTGCCAATGGATGAGGATTTTCCAATGCTTGGTGGAAAAATTCTTCGGTTGAAGGCCGGAGCGGAGTTTGCCTATAGAGATGAACGCCCGGTGGTTGTTCTGAAAGGGGTGACAATAATGGGCGTTCCGGTACCCAATGCCTGGTTGGGTGGCATAAAGAATATCGATTTGGTGAAGGAGTTTGGAACCGACGAGGGTTTCTGGAAGAGCTTTTCTGAAGGCGTGGCCGATATTCGTATCGAGGAGGGGCGTTTGAGGATAAAATTGAAAGAGTAGTTGTGCTGCGGCTGAGTGGTTACGATATATATTATTTCCGGGTTAATGATTGACAAGAGTCACGCTATGACAAAAGACAGGAGATGTCGGTTTTTCTGCATTCCTGAACGAGCTTGCTGGTCGGCCGTTGTTTTTGTTCTGGCGCTGGCGAGCACAATCTCTCTCGCTGCCGAACGCACTGTTCCCGGCGATTACAAGACTATTCAGGCAGCCATTGATGCCAGCCAGCCGGGTGATACGGTGCTGGTTGAGCCGGGGACCTATCGTGAAACCATTGCTCTGCGCAGCAATATTGTCATTCGCGGCCGGGAGACTGCACGGACACTGCTTGAGGGGGAAGGGGAGAATCCTGTTATCACCGCGGATGGGATTACCGATGCGCGGATCAGTAATTTTACCTTTGTGGATGCTTCCATTGGAGTGAGAGTCTCGGGTAATGCAGATGTCATCATCGCCGGTAACGTTTTTGATGTTGGAGGTAGCGGAACAGCCATAATGGTACTGGACCTTGCTGCCGCAGCGATCAGCAACAATACTTTTTATGGCAGTGCTATTGCCATCAATCGAGGGCACGATGGTGTCACCATCCGCAACAATATGTTTTACGACAATGGTACTGCCATTGCGCCTGCAAGTCTGACTGCAAACATCAGTTACAACGGCTTTCTCAACAACGATGAGGATGGACCGGTCGGTACCAATGCCATGCTCAACAAATATTTTCGCTTCATCAACATCTCCAGAAGGGATTTTCATCTGCGTTCCTCCTCTGAAGGGATTAATAAAGGAGATGTGAATGATACCGACATAATTGATGGTACCCGGGCGGATATGGGCGCCTACGGTGGTCCTTATGCTGACGCAACTCCCTTTCCAGTGTCTGGGCTCAGTGTCGAGAGTGATGGTGCGGATTCTGTCACTGTAAAATGGTCAGGCAATTTTTCCTACCTGACTGCGGGTTATAAACTGCATTACGGTATCGATGAGAATTTTCAGGGGAGCGGAGCATCTGAAGGGCCCTCGCCAATTGACGTTGGCAAGATTACCAGTTACAAGCTAAACGGCCTTGCATTATTCCCTCCGGCCGGGTTGAGTGCTCCGGTGCTCGGGAACCCGGCGCCATCCAATCAGGCACTGCAACTCAACTGGACTCCAGTCAGCGGAGCTGCCGGTTACAAGGTGTATTACGGAGTTGATTCCGTTGACGAACATGATATTGATGTCGGCAACAGCACATCGTACCGTATTACCGGTTTGCAGAACGAGGTTGCCTATCGAGCGGCTGTTTCGGCCTACAGCCGGACAGAGTATTACTTCGCGGTTTCCGTCTATGACAGCACCGGTAACCGGAATGAGAGTGTGCTTGCTGATGAAAGCAAGATCAGGGCTGGCGTGGGTCCCGTGGTGGAGAGCCCGCTTTCCAGCGAAGTAACCGCTTTTCCTGAAGCTATCGAACCCTATCCCAACCTTGCTGATGAGGGGTGTTTTATTGCAACTGCTGCATTTGGTTATTATTCCTCCCCCCAGGTACAACTGCTGCGCGACTTTCGGGATCGCTATCTCTTGACCCATTCGCCCGGCAAGGCGTTTGTTGACTGGTACTACACTTATGGGCCAGCGGCAGCCCAATGGCTTGATTCCCACCCCGGGGGCAAGCCGGTGGTAAGGGTAGCCCTGTTTCCACTGATAGCTCTTGCTGCTTTACTGCTCAATGGCTTTTTTGTTTACCTGGCGTTGCTAATGATGCTTTGCGGAATATTGGTTACAATGGGCGCGCTGTTTTTACGCAGAAACCCGTACTCCATCCTGAGGGAAGAATGAAAACGACTATTGCACCGGATTCAGAGCAGACAGACAACCGGGGTGGACGGGAAGTATCGGTGCACAGCGGGAGAGTTCTGTTGCTGCTACTGATGCTGTTCCCGCTGATCAGTCTGGCCTCCGGGATTCCACAGGATCCGCCCCGTTGGTCGCTGGAGATCAAGGGCGGCAGCTTTTTCCCAAAAGAGGATAACTGGAAAGCCTACTATGGTGATGACAAGACCGGTCAGTTCAGTGGAGTGATTGCATACAAGTTTGTTCGCCAGTTTGAGGTTGGTATTGACGGTTCCTACATAAAAGATGAGGGAAAAGGGCTGGCACCACAGCAGGAACAGATTACAGGTAACGTAACCCTTGAGCTGTATCCTCTGCAACTGTTTGCCCTGGTGCGGGGTGTTTTCAGTGAGAATCAATGGCTGGTTCCCTACCTCGGTGCCGGATGGACCCGCATCTATTACGAGCAGGATATTCATGGGCAGGAAAAGCGGCGTGGTGCTGCGACAGGAGCCCACATTCGTGGTGGACTACAGCTGTTGCTCGACAATATCGACAGGAGTACCGCTTGGGGTTTTTATGAGAACTTTGGTGTGAATAACAGCTATTTTTTTCTGGAAGTGCAGCGCAGCAGTGTTGAAGTCGGTTCGGATCCTGTCCAGCTGGGTGGTACCAGCTATCAGGCCGGGCTGTTGTTTGAGTTTTAATACAGATCCTGAAAAACAACCAATCATTATCCTCGCCTGTAATAACAGCTCTCTCCTTGTTCTGAAAAAAATGGAAATATAAACAGCAATATCGTTTCGTTGCCGGCCGAATAAAAAATATTGGTTTTGATACCTCGCGCCCACTAACAAGCAGACAGATGTGGAATAATTCCTTCTCGTTTAACCCTCTCCGGTGGTGCTGATGCGCTTCTGGCACATTTTCGTTATTGCCCTGCTTGCCAGTCTGCTGGTTCCGTTGAGTTATGGTGGCTGGGATGGATTGAACCGTTTGCGCGAATTGCCGTTGGGGCTGATGATTGGCTCACTTGCGATGGTGGTGTTGGGCTGGAATCTGAATGCTGCCCGTTTGCGCCTTGTATTGGGCGGTACCGGTGTGCGTATGGGGCAGGGCAAGGCGCTGGCCACTATCATGTCCTCTGAATTTGCCATGAGTGCAACTCCGGCTGGTACCGGTGGTGCATTGGCCTACGTTTTTCTGCTGCATCGACATGGTCTGGCGAGCAGCCACGCTGCTGCCTGTTATGCACTTGAACAGTTGTTGGATCTGCTTTTTTTCCTGCCCGCCCTGGTTCTTCTCTCCTTTATTTTGCTGGCTGGTGGTGATGAATTTCATGTTGGTACCCAGCTGGCTCTGCTGGGAGGGATGATTGGTGGTGGTCTTGGAATGCTTTGGCTTTTGGTTCGGCATTACCGGGGCGTCATGCTGGCCGGTGGGCGGTTGTTGAACAGGTTCGGGATTGCTCCCCGGCGCCGCCGCCGGATTGCGCGCTGGGTTATCCGGTTTAGACAGGGGCTTGGTTTGATGCTCCGGTTGTCCCGCTGGCGGCTGTTGCTTATCTATCTGCTCTGTATTGGCCACTGGCTACTTCGCTATACCATCCTTTATTTTATTATTCGAGCGCTGGGAGAAGACCTCTCCTGGGCCTATCTGTTTCTGGTACAGATGTTTGTTCTCAGCGTTGGCCAGCTTACTTTATTGCCCGGTGGCAGTGGTGGAGTAGAGATTGGTTTCAGCGCCCTGCTTGCGGCGTGGCTTGAACCGGCTACCCTGGCGGCCGCACTGATTGCCTGGCGCTTTGCTACCTACTACTGGTATCTGCTGGCTGGCGCGCCGGTATTCTTTTTCTTTGCCGGGGGTGGGTTGTGGAGACATCTCCGGTGGCGGTGGAGATGATACCCTTTTATTTTTATCTCCGTTCCTTGTTGGCCAGTTCATCAAGAGGTTCGTCCCACTCTTCCTGGTTCATTTCCGAATCGGCAAACAGAGTCTCGCTGTCGTCGATTTCATCATAGGGCCCCGACCAGTTTTCCGGTTCTGCGGTGGGCTCGATCTCCAGCTGGCTCCAGTCGTCCAGATCGATCTCTTCCAGGCTTCCATCAAAATACTGAAGCATGACTGTGCCGGCATCTTCGTCCGTCGCCACCACAACGAACTCCTGACCCTTGTCGAGATGGCGATACCATTGATCAATGACCGGTTCTGTTTTTGTCTCCATTTTATTCCTCCCGGTATTCTGCAAATTTTGTGGCATTTGCTATCTTTAAGTATATGCGTTATCGGCGATCTGTCATCTACAAAATTGATATGGATAGAGGGTTGAAAAAATGAACAGCAGCGCACAGATATTACAGGTGGGTGCCCCTGATCCCGAATTGAAAAATTCGCCCATTGCGGATGAGGAGAGTGACGAATTTGAAGTGCTCAAACAGGAGCTTCCCGGAGAGCCGTTCTGTTACTTCAACAATAGCAGTTATCCCCATAATAGCTATGTATGCAGTGGAGAGACCTTGTTGCGTTGTGATTATGGCATCTGGATACGACAGGGAGGGTGTGATCCGGACAATCCCTGATGGAGTACCAGGATGACTGGCAGTAAAGCGCATTTCAGTGGAGCCCGGGTGGTAAGGGATTCTGAGCAGATTCCCCTCTGGTATGAGCACAAGGGGGAAGGGGTTCTTTTCGCTACGGCCCTGCATTCCGGTCATCTGTTGCGGCCGGAGTTGCTTGAACAGACGGCGCTGGATGAGGAGACCCGTCTGAGAGAAGAGGATCCCTGTACCGATCAGTGGGCAACAGTTGCGCCAAACTGGATGATTCCTGCGCGCTCTCGTTTTGAAGTTGATCTGAATCGCGACAGGGATGAGGCTGTATATCTTCAGCCGGAGGATGCCTGGAATCTGAAGGTCTGGAAAAACACCCCCACCAACGCGATGATTGAGCATTCGCTGGCTGAGTACGATGCGTTCTACCAGGAGCTTGAGAAGTTTTTGACCGGGATGGTGCAGCGTTACGGCCGCTTTGTGGTATACGACCTGCACGCCTATAACCACCGGAGAGCAGGTCCGGGCCAACCTCCAGCCGATCCCGCTACCCATCCTGATATCAATCTTGGAACCGGCACCATGGATCGTAAACGGTGGGCGCCTGTGGTGGAGCGTTTTCTGCATGACATAAGGGAATATGATTTTCCGGGCCGCCATCTTACTGTCGGTGAAAATGTAGTCTTCAAGGGGCGGCATTTTCCGCACTGGGTTCACACCCGTTTTCCCGAGACCGGCTGTGTGCTGGCCATTGAGGTGAAGAAGTTTTATATGGATGAGTGGACCGGCAAGGTGGATCCGGCTCTGGTCAGGGCTGTGCAGGATGCAATTGCCTCAACAGTTCCCGGTGTGGTTGAGGAGCTGAAAAAGCTGTGAACAGGGAGCAGCCGGATCAGGGCCGGGCGGGTGATGATAAGTTTATCGCTTCCATCACCAAATCACTGCGGGAAAACAGTTGGGTGCGCCGCAAGCTGCCGGGGTGGGGCCGGTTGCATATCGATCGCCGTCTCCCTTTTGTTTGTGTCTATCGCCGGCCGGTGCAGCGAGCTGATCCCGGCACCAAATCCCTGTTGCTGGGGGAGGCATCCTATCTGCTTGCTTCCGGAGAACCGGATCAATATGCACACCTGAGCAGACTTGTGCAGGAGATTGCGCGAGTTCAGGGAGCCGCCTTTGGCGCCTTTCTGGTTCTGGAGATCTGGGCGGAGGAGGCGCCGTCAGCAGAGCCGCCAACCTTCCATATTGTTGCGCCGGTTCATGATACCCCTGTCCTGCTGCTTGAGGTACTGGAGAACAATCTGCTCGGAGTGCGTATCAATGAAACTGCACCGCGGGTTGCGGTTGACTACCAGCAACAGTGCGCGCCGCCGGGATTGCCGCCTTTACTCTGTCCCGAAGATGAGGGAGGGGTAGAGTGTCTGCTGCTTGGTCTTGGCGTGCCGCCACTCTATCGGGATCCCTCCACCGGCACGCTGTTTCCCTTTGAGCTGGAGCAGTTGCGGCACGATCTGGGGCGGGCGCTGAAAAAAACCTTCTATACCTTTTCCCACCAATATACCCGTCACCGGCCTGCCCATTATCATGAGCTGGGACGTCACGCCATGACCCCGGTGGTGCAGGAAACCGATACTGCCCTGGCTGAAATCAGCAGTGACTTCGATATTTTGTTGCACGTTACTCCGGTGAATGTCGCGGCAGCCTGGAGTGCGTTCAGCAAGGGGCGGTTTGCTCGTCCACCGGAGTTTCACTACCGGCCCAGGCCGTTACAGCCGGCGCACCTGAAACGGCGCCTGTATGAGATTCCACTGGAGCGGATCGAAGATCCGACACTGGCAACCATTTTTGCCGCCAAGCGTGAAGAGCTTGATCGGCAGATTACCCTGAT
>JALSHD010000183.1 GCA_026982395.1 Chromatiales bacterium
TGTCGCAACCAGCCTGCTGTTAATGCTGATCGCCTATGTGTTCTATCTTGATGTCAATGTGCGTAGTCAGTTTGAAGGCAAACGCTGGGCGGTTCCCGCAAGCGTGTATGCGCGGCCACTGGAGCTATATCCGGGAATGAGACTGACCCGTCAGCAGCTGCTCGATGAACTGCAGGCACTGGGTTATCAGCGCGGCGCCAGTGCCGATGGAGTTGGCAGCTTCAAGGTACAAGGCCGTCATGTGACGCTGGTGACACGACCATTTCAGTTTTGGGACGGGGAGGAGTCGTCACAGCGTATCGAATTGAGTTTTGACGGCACCACTCTGACCAGGGTTCGGGATGCTGCCAGCGGGCAACCAGTTACCCTGATTCGGCTGGAGCCACGGTTAATTGCGAAAATCTATCCGGGCCACAATGAAGATCGTATTCTGGTGCAACTCAATCAGGTTCCCCAGGGATTGATAACCGCGCTGCTCGCCACTGAAGATCGCAACTTTTATCGGCACCATGGCATTGCGCCGCTCTCCATCCTGCGTGCGGCATGGGTCAATCTGCGCTCGGGGCGGACTGTTCAGGGCGGCAGCACGCTGACTCAGCAGCTGGTGAAGAACTTTTATCTGACCAATGAGCGCACTCTGTGGCGCAAGATAAATGAGGCCATTATGGCTCTGTTGCTGGAGTTTCATTATGACAAGGATGAAATTCTGGAGGCCTATCTGAACGAGATCTATCTGGGGCAGGACGGACAGCGCTCCATTCATGGTTTTGGTCTTGCCGCCAGATTCTATTTCGGCCGACCGCTACGGGAACTGCGTCTGTCCCAGCTAGCGATGCTGGTTGGCATGGTCAAGGGACCATCCTGGTACGATCCACGGCGTCATCCGGAGCGGGCGACGGCCCGCCGTAATCTGGTGTTACGCGCCCTTGCGGACCAGAAACTGATTGACAGGGAGCAGTTGCAAATGGCTTCCGGTGAGGCGCTGGGTGTGGTTCCGGGAGCCCCCAGTGGCATTACCCGTTATCCCGCTTTCATGGAGCTGGTGCGACGGCAGCTCTACCGGGATTACCGGGATGATGATCTGCGTTCCGACGGGATGCAGATATTTACCACACTCGAGCCTGTGGCCCAGTCGGCGGCGGAACAAGCGTTGGCTGATCGGTTGAAAAAACTGGAACAGACCAAAGGTATGGAGGCCGATTCACTGGAGGGTGCTGTTGTGGTAACCGATCCGGCCAGCGGCGAGATTCTGGCTGTGGTTGGCGGGCGCAATGTCCGGTTCGCCGGATTCAATCGGGCGCTGAATGCAGTGCGTCCGATCGGGTCGCTAATGAAGCCGGCCATCTATCTGACAGCGCTTGAACAGCCCGATCGTTATACACTGGTTACCCTGCTGGACGATGAACCGATCACCTTGACCTGGCCCAACGGCACCAGCTGGTCTCCGCAGAATTATGACCATCAGAGTCATGGCCAGGTGCCGTTGTATCTTGCCCTGGCTCACTCCTATAACCTGGCGACGGTAAGGCTTGGCTTGGATATCGGTGTTGATGAAGTGCTGGACACGGTGCGCGAACTGGGAGTATTCCGACCGTTGAACAGCTATCCATCCGTGCTGCTTGGCGCGGCGGAACTCAGTCCACTGGAAGTTACCCAGATGTATCAGACGCTTGCCAACGGGGGATTTCGTTCCCCTCTGCGCACCATTCGCGAGGTGCTCACTGCCGAGGGGGAACCTCTGCAGCGCTATCCCCTGGACATCGAGCAGGCTGCTGATCCGGCCGCAGTTTACCTGCTTAACCGGGCGTTGCAGGCGGCTGTGAGCGAGGGTACCGGACGGGCGTTGTATCAACAGTTGCCTCCATCTCTGGAAATTGCCGGCAAGACCGGCACAACTGACGGATTGCGTGACAGCTGGTTTGCCGGTTATACCGGTAATCGTCTGGCGGTGGTCTGGGTGGGACGTGATGACAATAAAAGCACCGGACTGAGCGGTTCCAGCGGTGCATTACGGGTCTGGCGTGATATGATAAAAACCATGGGTACACAACCGTTAATGCTGGTTGCGCCCCAGGAGATTCAGCAGGTATGGGTTGAACCCGACACCGGCCTGCGCAGCCGGGAGACCTGTATTGGTGCAGTGTGGTTGCCTTTCATTAACGGAAGTGCGCCTGCCGAGTACAGCGAATGTGGTATCGATGAGTACCGCGAGCGACCTGCCAATCCCCTGCAACAAGGCATCGATTTGCTGAAAGGAATTTTTCAATGAAGTTGGAGTTACTATATCCGGGACGCCGTCAACTCGGCCCAGAGGGAGTTCAGGCCCTGCTCGCGGCGGCCGTTCTTGCCCTGTTCCTGTCGGGTTGCGCCGGCGTCCGGGGCCCGGCACCCAAACCCGTTGTGACGAAACCACCAGAGCCGGCCGAGGTTGTTGTGGCAAAACCGGCCAAACGGCCGACGGTCATCCCGGCACCGCTGCCCGAGCCGCCTGCCCGGCCAGCACCACCCACCAACGATACCGTACTGGCCCTGCTCAGTGATGCCCGCAGCCAGGCCGAGTCTGGTAATCTTGCCGCGGCCGCGGCCAATCTGGAGCGTGCCATACGTATCGATCCACGGAATGCCCAGCTGTGGAACCAGCTGGCCCATGTCCGCCTGAAACAGAAAAAATATTCACTGGCCGCCAGCCTGGCGGCAAAATCCAACAGCCTTTCCGCCGGAAATGCCGCCTTGCTGAGTGACAATCGGGCAATCATCGAGCAGGCACGCCAGGGACATTGAATCAGGTGGGCATCTATTCCGTTGATAAACTGATGACCGAGGCGCGCCGACTGGCAGCCGAGTATCGCAAGACCACCGGCAAGCCCCTTGCAATCAGCAACGAAATCGCCCTGTTTGATGCCGCGCGCCTGCTGGAGCTGGAGGTGCCAGAGGCTCCCGAAGCCGGTTATGACGCAATTGGCCGGGGAAAGCGTGAGGGTCAGCGCATCCAGATCAAGGCCCGGGCGCTGTTTGACGAAAGCAAGTCGGGTCAGCGTATTGGACAGCTCAAGCTGGATAAGGAGTGGGATCTCGTCATGCTGGTATTGATGGATGAAAACTATGAACCCAGTGAGATCTACGAAGCGGAACGTGCCGCAATTCTCGACTCTCTGGAGGGCCGGGAAAACAATCAGCGCAACCGTCGCGGTGCCATGTCCATTGCGCGCTTCAGGCATATCTCCCGGCTGGTATGGACGCGGGAAGAGGGAGAGGTAACCGATGAGTTGTGGGAAAACTGAGAACCCGTTCAAGATCTCGCAGGTAGGTGCAATGTGCCTTTTGGCGAGATCTTGAACGGGTTCTGAGGCGATCCTGCCAGCCAGGGGGCGTGATGCTTTCCAGTAGAGAGATTCTCGGTGCCGACGGGCCGTTGGCGCAGCATATTCCCGGTTTTGTACCGCGCCAGCCCCAGCAGGAGATGGCGGAGGCGGTCGAACAGGCCATTCTGAACAAGAGTCTGTTGATAGCCGAGGCCGGCACCGGTACCGGAAAAACTTTTGCCTACCTGGTTCCCGCCCTGCTCAGTGGCGAGAAAGTCATTATCTCTACCGGCACCAAGAACCTGCAGGATCAGCTGTATCACAAAGACCTCCCCGTGGTGCGTGATGCGCTGGGCATTCCGGTCACCATCGCCATGCTCAAGGGCCGGGGAAACTATCTCTGCACTCATCGTCTTGACCTGGCTGAGGATCAGGGGCGATTTACCTCCCGCAAACAGGTGGATCAACTGTTGCGCATCCGCAGCTGGAGTGGACGCACCCGTAGCGGTGATACCAGTGAAATGAGTGACATTCCTGAAGATGCGCCTGTCTGGAGCCTGGTGACCTCCAATGCGGACAACTGTCTGGGACAGGAGTGTCCTGATTTCAGTGATTGTTACGTCATGCGAGCACGGCGCAAGGCACAGGAGGCGGATGTGCTGGTGGTCAATCATCATCTGCTGTTTGCCGACATGGCGCTGCGGGAGGGCGGGTTTGGCGAGATCCTGCCCTCAGCCAACGCCCTGATTCTCGATGAGGCGCACCAGCTCCCTGATGTGGCAACCAGCTTCTTTGGCCAGAGTATCACCGGCAATCAACTGCTGGAGCTGGCACGAGACACCATCAGCGAGGATCTGCAGGAGGCAGGGGAGGACAAAACCCTGCAAAACCAGGCCGACAAGCTGCAAAAAACAGTGCAGGATATGCGGCTTGCCTTCGGTCCGGAGCAGCGGCGTGCTCCCTGGCGCAGTGTTGCCGAACAAGCCGCCATGCAGGATGCCGTGGAGAAGCTGCGTGAAGTACTGCAGGGTCTGCAGCAGCTACTGGAACCGCAGGCGCAACGGGGCAAGGGACTGGAAAACTGCCTCAAGCGCTGCGCTGAGCTGCTGGACAGATTTGGTTGCCTGACCGGTGATTCGCCTGATGACCATATCCACTGGTTTGAAACCTACAAACGCAGTTTCAGTCTCCATCTCACCCCGTTGAATATCGCCGAGATTTTCCGTGGCAAGGTGCAACAGCATAAAATTGCCTGGATCTTCACCTCCGCCACCCTGGCGATTGGCAGTGAGTTTGACTACTTCTCCAGCCGAATGGGACTGTCCGATGCAGAAACCTGCCGCTGGGACAGCCCGTTCGACTATCCTCGCCAGGCGGTACTCTATGTCCCGGAGCAGATGCCCAGTCCTGCCGCCTCCAACTATACGGAGGCGGTGCTGGAGCGGGCGCTGGAGGTCATACGCCTGAGCCAGGGCCGGGCCTTTCTTCTGTTCACCAGCCATCGTGCGCTGCAGTGGGCGGCTCAACGGCTTGAGGGGCAGCTGGACTACCCGCTGCTGGTACAGGGTGAAATGCCTCGCAGCCGTCTGCTGGAGCGGTTTCGTGAACTGGGGAACGCCGTTTTGCTGGGAACCAGCAGTTTCTGGGAGGGTGTCGATGTGCGTGGTGAAGCGCTCTCCTGTGTCATCATCGACAAACTTCCTTTCGCCTCACCGGGAGATCCGATCACCGAGGCGCGTATTGATGCTCTGCGGGCACGAGGTGGCAACCCCTTCATGGAGTTTCAGTTGCCCGAGGCGGTGTTGACTCTCAAGCAGGGAGCCGGGCGGCTGATTCGCGATGACAGGGATCGGGGTGCGCTGGTGCTGTGCGATCCGCGCCTGTTGAGTAAACCCTACGGACGTCTGTTTCTCAACAGCCTGCCTGCCATGACCCGCACCCGCAAGATTGATGTGGTACAACGCTTTTTCGCGCTGCAGCAGAAGAGTTCTGAAACATGAAGTTGCTTGCAATTGATACCGCTACCGAGGCCTGTTCGGCGGCACTATGGATAGATGGAGAGGTTACAGAACGGTTTGATATTGCTCCACGCCAGCATGCCAGCCTGATTCTGCCGATGGCCCGGCAACTGCTGGCGGAAGCCGAACTGACGGTACCGCAACTGGATCTGCTGGCGTTCGGCCGCGGTCCCGGTTCGTTTACCGGAGTAAGAATCGCCGTCAGCGTAATCCAGGGGATCGCGTTTGCCGCCGATCTGCCGGTGCTGCCTGTTTCAACCCTGACGGCCCTGGCTCAGGGGACACTGCGTGCACGGGGGGCTGTCCGGGTACTGTCCGCCATCGATGCCCGCATGGGAGAGCTCTACTGGAGCAGCTGTGTATCCGGGCCGGGCGGCGTTATGCGGCCGACCGGGGAGGAGCAGCTGGCGGCCCCGTCGGCTATTTTGCTGCCCGAAGGTAGTGGCTGGCACGGCGCCGGTTCCGGTTGGTGCAGTCACGGAGAGATTCTGCGGCAACGTCTGGCGGAACGTCTGCAAATCAGCCACCTGGACAGTTACCCTCACGCACTTGATATTGCGACTCTGGCAGCGCAAGATTTTTCAGCGGGATTCGAACCGTTACCTGCAGAACAGGTGCTGCCAGTGTATCTGCGGAATAACGTTGTCCGGCGATAAAATCAGTCCGCTGGAGGAGGGGGGGCAATCACTTCCCTGCTGCCGTTTGACTGCATGGGGCTTACGATACCGCTGTTCTCCATCTCTTCAATCAATCTGGCAGCGCGGTTATAGCCGATTTTGAGGCGCCGCTGTACGCCGGAGATGGATGCACGGCGGGTTTCCGTGACAATCGCAACCGCTTGGTCATAGAGCGGATCGGCCTCTTCACCACTACCACCTCCGCTGCCAGCCTCTCCCGGAAACAGATCACCGCCTTCCGTCGAACCACTCAATATCTCCTCGTTGTACTGGGGTTCACCCTGCTGTTTCAACGACTCCACCACCTTGTGAACCTCTTCATCGGAGACAAAAGCGCCATGAACGCGCTCCGGTATTCCGCGTCCCGGTGGCAGATAGAGCATGTCACCATGCCCCAGCAGATGCTCCGCTCCCATCTGATCAAGAATCGTGCGTGAGTCGATGCGGGAGGAGACCTGGAAGGCGATTCGGGTAGGGATGTTGGCCTTTATCAGCCCGGTTATAACATCCACAGAGGGCCGCTGGGTGGCCAGAATCAGATGTATACCGGCAGCGCGCGCCTTCTGCGCCAGCCGGGCGATAAGCTCCTCAACCTTCTTGCCCACCACCATCATCATGTCAGCCAGTTCGTCGATGATGACCACGATGTAGGGCAGTTCATCCAGCAGCTCGGGCTCCTGTTCCAGCTCCGCGTTGAACAGGGGATCGGGAATGGGTTTTCCGGCTGCGATGGCCTCTTTCACCTTGCGGTTGTACCCACCAATATTGCGCACCCCCAGCGCAGCCATCAGGCGGTAGCGCCGCTCCATCTCCGCCACACACCAGCGCAGTGCGTTGGTTGCCTCTTTCATGTCGGTTACAACCGGTGCCAGCAGGTGAGGGATGCCTTCATACACCGACAGCTCCAGCATCTTGGGATCAATCATGATCAGACGCACTTCCCGGGCTGTTGCGCGGTAGAGTAACCCCAGGACCATGGCGTTGACGGCGACGGATTTACCCGAGCCGGTCGTGCCGGCCACCAGCAGATGAGGCATTTTTGCCAGATCGGCTACAGTAGGTTTGCCGCTGATATCCTTGCCCAGAGCGACGGTCAATGCCGAGTTTGCCTTTTCGTACTGCTCCGACTGCAGTACCTCGGAGAGATAGACGATTTCACGCTGCTCGTTGGGAATCTCCAGCCCGATAGTGGTCTTGCCCGGGATTACCTCAACCACACGTACACTCATTACCGAGAGAGAGCGGGCCAGATCTCTGGAAAGATTGCTGATCTTGCTGGATTTCACCCCGGGTGCGGGCTCCAGCTCAAAACGGGTAATAACCGGTCCGGGGTGGACGGCAACCACCTCCACCTCTACTCCAAAGTCGCGCAGCTTCAGCTCTACCTGTCTGGAAATGGCCTCCAGTGCCTGCCTGGACAGCTGTTTGCCGCTTTTTACAGCGGGATCGAGCAGCGCCAGCGGCGGCAGTTTTTCATCTGAGTTGGTGGAGAACAGCGGAACCTGTCGTTCCTTCTCCTTGCGTTCACTGGTGATGACTTTTGCTGCCGGTTTTTCGATTCTCGGCGGCTTGCGCTTGGCCAGTTTCTTTCTCTCTGTATTGACCAGTTGCGCACGTTGCTGGCGTGCACGTCGTCCCTCGTTGGCATCGCGGAGGCGATACAGCTGGTCCTTTGACCACTCGACCATTCCCAGCACCCGAGCGCCGGTCTCATCCATCAACCACAACCAGGAGACCCCGGTAAACAGCGGGATACCGGTGAGAAACAGGGCAAGCAGAAATAGCGTGGCGCCGAGAAAGCTGAACAGGCTTACCAGCCCGGTTCCAACGGTGCTACCCAGTATCCCCCCGGCATTGGTCGGCAGGCTGAGGGAGGGGTCTGAAAAATGAAGCGTAGCCAGGCCGGCGCCTCCAATCAGGGTCAGCACAAATCCCAGCAGGCGGAATCCGGCATCCTGGGGGTTGAACTCTTCGCTGTCATTACGATGAGAAAACAGCAGCCAGCCCGTATAGGCGATCAGTATGGGTATCAGGTAGGCCAGATAGCCAAGCAGATAGAGGGATACATCCGCAAACCAAGCTCCGGCGACACCACCGGCATTGCGAATGCCGGTCATGGCGCTGCTGCGAGACCAACCGGGATCAGCCGGGTGATAGGTGATCAGGGAGACCAGCAGATAAAGGGCGACGGCACCGAACGCGAACAGGGCGCCCTCCCTTAATCCCCGTGATACATGCTTTGACAGCGATGCTCCTTTTTTCTTGATACTTGCCTGTGCCACTCTCAACCTGTCCAGCGTTATATGAAATTCTGTATTATACTCGTTTGACAGTTTTTTGCGCTTTACTATTTCAAGCCTATGGAGTTTATCCACGATGAGTGAAACCAAGCATTGTCGCCTTCTTGTTCTCGGTTCCGGCCCTGCCGGTTATACCGCAGCGATCTACGCCGCAAGAGCCAATCTCGAACCTGTATTGATAACCGGAATGGAGCAGGGCGGGCAGCTTACCACTACCACCGAAGTTGATAACTGGCCCGGCGATGCCGAAGGGGTTCAGGGGCCGGAGTTGATGGAGCGGATGCGCAAACACGCAGAGCGGTTTCATACCGAAATAGTTTTTGATTACATCACCAAAAC
>JALSHD010000184.1 GCA_026982395.1 Chromatiales bacterium
TATCAAGGCCAAGGAAGCTGCAGAGGAAGCCGAAGCAATTCGGGATTACAGCCGCTCAGCCGGAGAGGCCACCACCAGCCTGGGTGATCTCCTCAAGGAACAGATGGAAAAATAGCGGGATCCTGGCGGGTGTTTTCAACTACCTGAGTGAGTGTGATGTTGAGGAATTTTTCGTGCTGGTAGCGCGGTGAGGCGTAAGTTACTTTATTGCAACGAAGCGCAACAACGCCGCCAGCGCGAAAAAGAGTCGGAATCACGCCACTAACGGTAATTTGAGAACGCCCCTCGCCTGGCGGGTTCAATCAGCTGAACCCGCCAGGCTTTTGAGTATTTGTATTATCAACGGGGCGATGTTATGACGAAATCAGAACTTATCGAACGGCTGGCGGAGCGGATGCATGCCCAGTTGCCAGAAAAGGATGTTGAGCTGGCGGTCAAAACCATCCTTGATTGCATGGCGCAATCACTTGCAAATGGTGAGCGGATTGAAGTGCGTGGCTTTGGCAGTTTTTCGTTGCACTACCGTCCGCCCAGAGTTGGTCGCAACCCCAAAACGGGGGAGGCGGTTTCGCTTTCCGGTAAATATGTTCCTCACTTCAAAGCCGGCAAAGAGTTACGCGAACGGGTAAACGCTGGCGCCGGTAGATAGCGTGTTACAAATACGGTAGCAAAGGGCGCGTTTATTATAACCGCGCCCTTTTTTGTTATCACCAGCCACAACAAACACCATCAACTCCCGTATCCGATTCAACCACAATGAGCAGATATCGAGCCGAACCTGATTACACTCATGGTGTTGATGAGCAGGTGGGAGTGCTGTTGTCCAATCTGGGGACCCCGGATGCGCCGACACCCTCTGCTTTAAAACGTTATCTGGCCGAATTTTTGTGGGATCCGCGCATTGTGGAACTGCCGCGTCCGTTGTGGTGGTTGATCCTGCATGGCCGAATATTGCGAACCCGGCCACAGCGTTCTGCACAGGCCTATAAAACGGTCTGGACCGAAACGGGTTCGCCCCTGCTCGAAACCACTCTGGAGCAGCGGGATATACTACAGCGGTTATTGTCTGAACGGCTGCCGGGGCCGATCAAGGTGGTAGCCGCCATGCGCTACGGACAGCCTTCCATTCGCGACGGGCTGGACGAACTTCGCTCAGCCGGCTGCCGGCGTATCGTGGTGTTGCCCCTTTATCCACAGTACTCCGCTACCACTACCGCCTCCACTTTTGATGCCGTAGCTGCTTGCCTGACCCGCTTGCGCTGGATTCCCGAGATGCGCTTCATAACCGGCTATCACAATGATGAAGCTTATATCGAAGCGCTGGCGAACAGTATTTCCGAGCACTGGGCGCGGCGTGGGACACGGCCGGACAAATTGCTTTTTTCATTCCACGGGATTCCACGCCGGGGCTGGCTCAAGGGCGATCCCTATCCCTGTCAATGCCATACCACGGCGCGTCTGGTGGTGCAGCGACTGGAGCTGGATGAGAGTGCCTGGCAGGTGGCGTTTCAGTCCCGGTTCGGACTTGCCAAATGGGTTACCCCCTATACCGACGAAACCCTGAAAGCGTGGGGAGGTGAAGGTCTGAAATCTGTTGACGTTATTTGTCCGGGATTCCCTGCGGACTGTCTGGAAACGCTGGAGGAGATCGGGCACGAAAATCGCCGCTATTTTATCGAAGCCGGCGGCGGTAGTTACGAATACATTCCCGCACTCAATCTGAGGGCAGATCATACTGAAGCACTGGCCGGTCTGGTGATGCGGCATATTCAGGGATGGCCGGAAACCGAGCCGTCCTGGGATCCTGACAAGCGGGCGGAGGCTGCCAGGACAACTCTGAAATTGGCGAAAGATCAGGGTGCAGAATGCTGATCAAGAACAATCCGTTTTATTTATCCCCGAAGGTTCGGAGCCTCCAAAAATGCATTTTTCCGTGATAGCTGCGTCAGTCTTCTGGAATCCTCATGTATTTTTTAAACACTGCGATTCACGGAAATTGCGCCATGCATTGCTCTCGACTCTGGCTTCCTGCTTCGTTCTACCTCGTCCATCCGTGGACTCGTACCTTTTGCATCCAAGCAGTCGTGTGCGCGGAGCTTCCTTGCTCTCGCGAAAAAATTACTATTTTTAGAGGTGTCCTTCATCCTTATTTCAGGTAGCTACTCAGCCGGTAGTCAACAGGTTTCGTAACTGCCCGGATCGTTTCAGGAGTAAGCTGAGTAGTTACTATTTCGTAGGCTATATTAATATGGCCACATTGGAATATGTCTGATATCCCATCAAGGTGTTAAAATAACTCGTTATGGTTTGTGATTTGAGAAACGCTGTGCTGTTCACTGTTTTATTGTGCTTGTGGGCAGCAGGTGGGGTGGTATGCGCGGCTACTGAAGCACCGCAGGAGCTGGATGCGGCGTTGCAACAGGTAAAGCGTGACATGCTCGGGCTGGAAGAAAAGATTCGCCAGATGGAAAGCAGCGGGAGCCAGTCCCGACTGGAAACCCTGTCGGTGTATGTCAGTGTTGATGAAGATATCTCCTTTCGACTGGAAAAGGTGAGGCTGAAGCTGGATGGAAAAACAGTTTCCGAATCCGTCTTTTACGCCACCCAGCAGCAGGCGCTGAAGCAGGGCGGGGCGTCCCCTGTTTACCAGGGGACGCTGATGCAGGGAAAACACCGGCTTGAAGCCACCTTTATCGGTACCGGAAAAAATGGCAAGCGGGCGGAGTATCACGAGCAGTGGCGTCTTACCCAGCCACCGGGGCGGCACGGCATGGTGGAGTTGCATCTGGGTAACTCAACCTTCCGCCAGGCGCCAGCGATTGATATGCGGGTAGTGGATTAATGAGCCGACGCTGGCTGCTGTACCTGACGATTGTGCTGGTGAGCGGAGGACTTCCCTTGCAGTCCGGGGCCATGTCCGAACAGCGTGCTGATCTACTCAATCGTGAGCTGCTTTACTATCAGTATAAAGGAGATGGCTTCAGTGCCATCAGCCGTTACCGTGCCGGTCTGGCGAATGGTGAAATTCCGGCCGGGCAGGAAAAATGGACCAGGTTGGCGGCGCAACTTTATGCCTCCTGGGGGCTGTTTGACGAGGCAAAGGAGCTGTACAGCTCATCTGCAGCCGCCCAGACTCCGCAACAACGTGCCATCAACTGGCTCTCTTTGGGCAAAGCCTATTTCGAGCGCCAGCACTATGCAGAAGCCGTGGCAGCATTCGAAAGGGTCGGGATTCGCCAGTTACCCAAACAGCTGGAGTACGAACGTCTGCTGATGATGGGCGTCGCGCTCTACCAGCTGGATAACTTTGCCGGTTCCTCCTCTTCACTGTGGAGTATCCATCCAACCTCAAAACTCTACCCTTTCGCCCGCATCAATATCGGCATGGGCAGCATCAGGATCGGCTCCTGGCCGGGCGGGATCTCCGGCCTCAGCAGCATCAAAAAACGGATCGGTATCGACGTTGAAGCCGATCCCCAGTTCGCCGACCGGTTGAACACGGTGTTTGGCTATATTCTGCTTTATGAAGAGTACTCCGGCTCCAACACCGCTTACGGCAAGGTCTCCATGCACGGTTTTACCACGCCAAAGAAAAAGGGCTACCGGGACGCGCTGGAGATGCTGCGGGCTGTGCCCGACAAGGGGCTGTATGCAAACAAATCACTGCTGGGTCAGGCCTGGATTGCTATCGATACCAACGAACTGGAACGGGCCAGGGAGATTCTGGAGGGACTTGGCAAAAAAGATCCCCGTCACCTGGTAGTCCAGGAGGCGAAGCTGGCGCTGCCGTATGTTCTGGAGCGCGAGGGTGACGTGGCCCGCGCCATCAGTCAATATCGCAGTGCGGTCAGCTTTTTCGAAAATGAACGCAACCGGCTGGATAGTCTGCTCCAGCAGCTGGACAGCGGGGAACTGGACAACAGCTTTCTGACCATGAGAAGAGACAGTGCCGCGCAAAATCCGTTGACGGCCTATCTTCCCGAGATGCTGCTGGCGCCTCTTCCCCATCGGATGCTGGGTGATTTTGAAGATATCAACCGCCTGCGCGTGCAGCTGGACGAATGGAAAAATCAGCTGGCAGGTTCGGCATCGCTGATGGCCGATCTGTCCCGGCAGCAGGTGGCGCTGGACGACCTCCATGTTCGCACTGTGAAAATGTTGCGCAGCCAGGCCGGAGAGCAGCTGACCGAACGGCGCCGCCGCATCAACCACTACCTCAACCAGGCTCGCTACGGATTTGCCGAACTGTACGGGCGGCAGCAGCGCGGCGGAGTGGACCCCCGGGAGGCGCTTGTCGCCTACCACGCCTATCTCAAGGAGGCTCCGGAAGTGAGTGCCGAGGTGCGCAAACACATTGTTGGACGGATAGCCGATCTGGAACTGGAGCTGGGTGAAGAGGCCGAAGAGATTGTGCCGGCGGCGAAGGTTTCCGGCGTCGCGGCCTACCTTGCCGAACTGGAGAAAAATCCGCAGGATGCGGGCAATGAAGATGTGCTGTACAAACTGGCGCGAGCCTACGAGCAGCAGGGCGAGACGACAAAGGCGCTGGATGCGCTGCAAAAACTGATCCGCCGCTACCCCAACTCCAGCTATGTTGCAGAGGCCCGCTTCCGGGTGGCGGAAGGGCTGTTCATCCAGCAAAACTACCAGCAGGCGGCCAGCACCTACGACGGCATACTGAACAACAAAAAAGACAACGCCTACTACTATCACGCCCTCTACAAGCGGGGCTGGTCACTGTTCAAGCTGGGCCGCTACCAGCAGGCGCTGGATGATTTTTTCGCGGTCCTGGAGCACTACGACAGCGCCGGGGATCTCAACAGCAGGGCCAATCAGGAGCTGTATGCCGATGCGCAGCGCGCCATCAATATGTGCTTCGTCAACATGAAAGGTCCGGCCAGCGTCAGCGAATTTTTCGCCCGCAACCAGTACCACCGCTACATCGAAACAGTCTATCAATCGCTGGCGGATTACTATCTGGCCCAGGAGCGATTCAGCGATGCGGTGCAGACCTGGTCCACCTACGTACAGCACTATCCGAATTCGCAATACTCACCGCGTTATCTGCTGAAAATTGTCGATACCTGGAAGCAGCAGGGTTTTGAAAAGAACTATGTGGCGGCACAGGAACGGTTGATAAACGACTATGGCCTGCATGCCCCGTTCTGGAACAACCACAAGCCTGAACAGTTCAGCGATGTCCGCGCGGCGCTGAAACAGAATACCCGCCTGCTGGCGGAGCACTATCACATCAAGGCGCGTGAGAGCGGCAACAAGAGTGACTATGTGCAGGCTGCCAACTGGTACAGGAAGTATCTGAAAAACTACCCGGATGAAAAGGATGCCGCAGAACTCAACTACCTCTACGCCGAGATCCTGGAAGAGGCGGGACAGTACCGCAATGCAGTAGCAGAGTACAACGCCGTGGTGAAAAAATATCCGCAGTTCGCAATGCGTGCCGATGCAGGATATGCCGCTGTTTTGCTGACATTCCAGCAGGCAGAGAGCGGACCTCGTCAGGAGCGGGAGCAGTGGCGCAAGCAGAGCTATGAGACCGCCCTGAACTTCGCAAAACTGTTCCCTGGCGACGGGCGTGCCTCGGATGTGTTGCTGCATCTGGCCGAGGGAAGCTACCGGCGGGGTGAATACCCGGAGGCCATTACCCTCGCCCGGCGGGTTGTCACGCAAGGCAGCAGGCAACAGAAACAGAAGGCATTGCTGATCATCGGTCACAGCCAGTTTGAAACCGGAAAATATCTCTCCGCGGAACAGACCTACGGCACCCTGTTGCAAACCGGCAGGGTTGCCAAAAATGAGCGCCGGGAGATCAACAAACGGATGGCGCTCTCCATCTACCGGCAGGGTGAAGCGGCGCAAAAAACGGGAAATCTTTCCGCTGCAGTGAAGCATTTTCTGCGGGTGCGGGAAGAGGTTCCCGCCTCATCCATTGTTGCAACTGCGGAATATGACGCCGCCGCGGGTCTGATCTCCATGAAAAACTGGCCAGCGGCAATCGAAGTGCTGGAGCGTTTCCGCGAAGAGCAGCCCGGCCACAAACTGCAGCATGAGGTTACGCGCAAACTGGCGCTCGCCTATACCAGCAGCAACGAGCCGATCAAGGCTGCGCAGGAGTTCGAACGTCTCGCCGTGGTGGAATCGGATGCGGAAAAAAGAAGCGCAGCACTATGGAAGGCAGCCGAACTGTATGACAGCAACAACTATCTTGATCAGGCCGCAAAACTCTACAAACAGTACGTCAAGGAGTACCCGGCACCGTTCGATGTGGCGATGGAGGCGCGCCAGAAACTGGTGGCGCTGTACAGCAAAACGGGTGATGACAAACGGCGCGACTACTGGCGCAAACAGATCATCGACGTCGACAGGAAAGCACCGGTATCCAACGAGCGCTCCCGCTACCTGGCGATGACTGCCGCGGTCGAGATTGCCGATGCAAAATACCGCGACTATCAGGCCGTTCAGCTGACCATTCCGCTCAAGAAAAGTCTGCGCAAAAAGAAAAAACTGCTCAAGCAGGCGATTGATGCCTACGCTCTGGTTGCCGGTTACGGAGATGCCGCCACCATCACCCGGGCGGGTTATCAGATTGGTGAAATCTATTACGATTTTGCCAGGGCGCTGATGAAATCGGAACGGCCCCGCGGCCTCAACGACGAGGAGCTGGAGCAGTACGACATTCTGCTGGAAGAGCAGGCGTTCCCGTTTGAGGAGAAGGCGCTCGAGTTCTACCGCAGCAACCGCATACGGATCACCGATGGACTATACGACGAGTGGATCCGGAAGAGCCTGGAACGTCTGGCCGAAATATTCCCCGCCCGCTACTCACGCCCGGAGAAACAGGATGCCTATATTGAAGCACTTCAATAAAACCGTTCTGTTCGGCATTGCGCTGCTGGCCGGTTGCGCCACATCGCCGCCGGTCGAACGCGGCACATCCCAACCCCGGTCATCGGATTACCAGGTGAAATATCATTATGCGCTGGAAGCGATGAAACAGGGGCAGCTGGAGAGTGCCGAGCCGCAGATGAAAATGCTGACCCGGGAGCACCCGCAGTTTGCCGGACCCTGGCTCAACCTGTGCATTATCTACAGCGAAACCGCCCGGCTTGCCGAGGCGGAAAAGGCCTGCCAGCAGGCGTTGAAACAGAATGGAAAAATGAACCAGGTGCGCAACCAGCTGGGTATCGTCTACCGTAAACAGGGCCGGTTCGAGGATGCGCGGCGCATCTACGAAATGGCTCTGCAGCAGAACCCCGAGTCTGCCCGGATACACTACAATCTTGGCGTTCTGCACGATCTCTATCTGCAAAACAATGACCTTGCCATCAGGCATTATCAGCGCTATCTCGACCTGACCGGAAACAAGGAAAAAAAGGTCAAACGATGGATATCGCAGCTGAACAAAGAGCTAAACAAATCGAGGTAATGGCCGATTATGAATAAACCTGTTTTCTGGCTGATGTCAGGGGTGCTGCTGGCTGGTGTTGCCACTGCCGAGCAGCAACTGGAGATGAAAGGCACCACCGTTACGGGTGATCCAGGTCTGCCCAAGGTGCTCTATATCGTGCCGTGGCAGCGCCCGAAACTGAACAACCTGGATCAGGGGTTGATACTGCACAGCCTGGCGGACTATGTGCTCGAGCCGGTCGACCCCGGTCTTCTCGAGCGGGAAAAGCGCTACGGTTCGGTCTATTTCAGCACAGACGCTGCCGCGTCTGCCAAGTGAAACTGAGGTTCGTTTTATGGAAACACTAAGTACCATTATTGGATTTTTTCAGACCGGCGGTCTGTTCATGTATCCGATTCTGTTCATCCTCGCCGTGGGCATCGCCATCGGCATCGAGCGCTACCTCTACCTGACCCGGGTGCAGACCGGGGTACGCAAGACCTGGCAACAGGTTGTCCCCCTGGTGCAGGCCAAGGACTACAAAGGCGTGGTAGCCGCAACGGAAAAGAGCGACAGCGCGCTGAGCAAGGTGCTCAACTACGGTTTCAACCGGGTCTTCACCTCCACCCGCCGCGATGATATCGAAACCGCGATGGAGGAGGGGTTGATGGAGGTGATCCCCGCGCTGGAGAAACGCACCCACTACCTGGCAACCTTCGCCAACATCGCCACCCTGCTGGGACTGCTCGGCACCATTATCGGACTTATCCAGGCATTTACCGCCGTGGCCAACGCCGATCCGGCGGAGAAGGCCAACCTGCTGTCGGCCAGTATCTCGGTGGCGATGAACACCACCGCCTTCGGCCTGATTGCCGCCATTCCCCTGCTGCTGATGCACACCCAGCTGCAGACCAAGACCGCTGCGCTGGTGGACAATCTGGAGATGGCCGCGGTCAAAAGCCTCAACATGCTGATGCTGGGTGCGGCGCAGAATCGTGCCAATCCGCGCCCTGCCAATGGAGCTGCCGGTAAGCCAAGGGCGAGCTGATCCA
>JALSHD010000185.1 GCA_026982395.1 Chromatiales bacterium
GGGCTGCGCCTACTACTTCGACGAGGGCAGCACCAATGTCTATCAGGTGCTTGCCGCTCCTGCCCGTCAACCCCTGCCCACACCGCTGCGGCGGGACGATCTCTACAGAGAGGAGCTGCGTTGATGGGGGAGAGATGCGTCTGCCAGGAGATCCAGCGCCATTTTCTGAACCGGGCCTTTGATCGCCTCAAGCTGAAGGGGCCGCAACGGGAGCTGCTGCTCTCCTCCTTTCGCGAGACGCGCATCACCGTGCCGGTAACCCTGCGTCACAACGGTGACAATGTGCTGCACACCTTCCAGGGTTACCGCGTGCAGCACAACCATGCGCGCGGCCCGTTCAAGGGCGGGCCGCGTTTCCATCCGGATGTCAATCTGGGTGAGACCCGCGCCCTGGCGCATGTGCGGGAGACCGGCGCTCCGGCAGGTCTGGATGGCACCACCCCAATCACCAATGCCGAACTGCTGGAACTGCCCTGCGAGATCCTGATCCCCGCGGCGCTGGAGGGTACAACGACGCCGCGGCCGTTCGGGCCAGTGTTATAGTCGAGGCGGCCAACATGCCGGTTACCCATGAGGCGGATGAACAGCTGCAGCAGCGGGATGTAGTCATCGTGCCGGAACTGCTGGCCAATGCAGGGGCCGTACTGGCCTCCTATTACGAATGGGTGCAGAACCTGCAGCAGTTTCCCTGGGAGCGGGAAACAGTATTGCGGCGGCTGGAGTCATCGGAAAAGTGGCTTGCGATTGTACTGGCCCTGATCCTGGGAGGGGCGCTGGGGAATGTGTGGGACAGGGTTCTGCTTGGCCATGTAGTGGATTTTGTGCAGCTGTACTACCAGCGCTGGGCCTATCCGGCATTCAATGTTGCCGATTCAGCCATCACCGTGGGTGCCATCATGCTGATTATCGACAGCCTGTTTTTCAAGCGGGAAAGTCGATCTGATGCTGGGAAACAGTAGTTTTTTGGTTTCTAGAATGGTTTGACAATAACCAGGATAACCACAATAAGCAGAACAGGAACCGGTGCCTCGTTTACCCAGCGATAGAACACATGGCTGCGCCGGTTACGATCCTGTTGAAAATCCTTTACCAGCTTTCCGCAGTAGAAGTGGAAGACGATGAGCAGGGCTACCAGAACCAGTTTGGCGTGCAACCAGCCCATATGGGAATAAGCAGCCCAGGCATAATCTATCAGCAGCCAGATCCCGAAGGCTACGGTCAGCAGCATTGATGGCGTCGTAAAGCGATAGAGCTTGCGCTCCATGGTTTTAAAACGTTCATTGCTGATCTCGTCATCACTCATGGCGTGATAGACGAACAGGCGCGGCAGATAAAAAAGCCCGGCGAACCAAGTAACCATGAAGATAACGTGAAAGGCCTTGACCCACAACATAATTAATACTCAGTCTGAATAACGATAGGTTGCTTCAATATCCTTGCGTGTCAGGATGCCATAAATTCCGACCCCGCTGCTATCCTCGCGGGTGATGTAGGATGCGTTACTCTTTGCCTTGTCTAGCATATCCAGTGCTTCCCACAGAGTAACGTGGCGTGGAACCGGTGTCAGTTTTTGCCGAGCGGCGGGGATCTCCATCAGATCTATCTGCTCTTCCTCTTCGTTGCTGGACTCCTCTTCCAGATAGAGAGCCAGGTCGGCGCCCGGCAGCAAGGCCTGTGGTTTATTTTCCTCTTTTATCACTACCCACTGGGGGGATTGTTTCATCAACCTGTGCAGCGCCTCTCGGGTGGTGAAACGTTCGCTGGCCGTAAAATTCCGGTTCATTACGCTGGCAACGCCGATGTGGTGCAGGGACTGGGCAAGCGGATTATGACGGAAGGTCAGGCCGCGTGCTTCAAGTAGAATCAGGTAGACGGATTTTCCCCCTACCAGCTCTTTGCTGATCAGTCCGGAGACGATTACGGTCAGCATTGCCGGCAGCAGAATATTTGGATTTGCAGTCAGCTCCAGCAGCGCCATCAGAGCCGCCAGCGGTGCCTGCAGGGTGGCGCCCATCATTGCACCCATGCCCAGCATGGCGTAAAACCCGTGGGAGGACATTTCACCGGGAAACAGAGTAGACACCGTCAGGCCGACCGAGCCGCCTACCATGGCGCCCAGCACCATTGACGGGCCGATTAGGCCACCGGGCAATCCCATCCCGAGTCCGGCGGCAGTGGCGAGCAGTTTTAACACCAGAATGCTGAGCATCAGCCAGAGTGGCACCTGCCCGAGCAGGGTATCATTGACCACGCCGTAGCTGACTCCCATGATTTGCGGGATGCTTACTGCGCATAGCCCGGTGATCAAACCGCCCAGTGCCATACGAAACCAGATTGGCGTGTCTGTCATCAGCCGGGAGAAGTAGTGCAGCAGTGCGGTAAAGCTGGCGGCCACCAGGCCAACGGCGATGGCTGTGGCGAACAGAACCGGCAGCTCATGCACCGAACCCATCTCCAGTGCCGGAACCATGAATGCAGGTGCCGTACCGTATACTTCGCGGCTCAGCATAGTGGCGCTGAAAGAGGCGAGGATCACGGGAGTAAAACTGCCAATGGTGTACTCCATCATTACCACCTCCATGGCAAAGATCACTCCCGCCAACGGGGTGTTGAAAGAGGCGCCAATGGCAGCAGCAATACCGCAGGCTACCAGGGTCCGGATACTGTTGTTGGGCAGATGCAGCCACTTTCCCGCCAGGCTGCCGCTGGCTGCGCCCAGATGAACACTGGGCCCCTCGCGTCCAACCGAATGGCCGCTTGCGATGCTCAGCGTTGCGCCAAAAAACTGCAGAACGGCATTCCGCAACGGCAGATAACCGTGAAAATAGGTCAGTCGCTCGATAACATGCACGACGCCAATGTAACGGTCAGCAGGTGGGGTGAAATGGAATATCAAACCAATCAGCAGCCCGCCCAGCGTTGGTAGCATGAGTCGGAAGAGTACATCCACAGAGGCGTAGTCTTCCGGGCCGGGTGGCAGGTAGAATGACTGCAGATACTGGATGAGGAGGCGGAAGGCGATAATAATGGCTCCCGCCAGCAGTCCGACCAGCAGCCCGAGGATGGCCAGGGGCACGATGGCATCGGGATTTGCCAGACGCAGGCGGAGCTTTTCTAACATCTGATATTCCAGTACCTGTTTAAGTAAACGCAGCAGGATTCGACAGTACAACCAATTATGCCATGTAACCGGGTGTTTTCGAGGATAATTCGTTATACTTTTTGGAGGTTGTTTTTATTTTTTCAATGAGAGTGGAGAAGGGATGATCAAAGCAGGAATAGTTGGCGGAACCGGCTATACCGGGGTGGAGTTGTTGCGCTTGCTGGCAGTTCACCCCGATGTGGAACTGACGGTTATTACATCCCGCTCCGAAGCCGGAAAGGCGGTGGCGGAAATGTTCCCCAATCTGCGTGACCGGGTATCACTGCAATTCAGTGCGCCAGACGGTGAGTCGCTGCAGGCCTGTGATGTGGTCTTTTTTGCCACCCCTAACGGAACGGCTATGGGGATGGTGCCGGAATTGCTGGATGCCGGTGTGCGGGTTATCGATCTTGCGGCTGATTTCCGTCTCAAGGATCCCGCCGAGTGGCAGCGGTGGTACGGCATGCCGCATGCCTGTCCCGAACTGCTGGCCGAGGCGGTTTATGGTCTTCCCGAGGTAAACCGGGAGGCGTTGCGGGAAGCGCGTCTTGTGGCCTGTCCCGGGTGTTATCCCACGGCGGTGCAGCTGGGTTTTCTGCCATTGCTGGAGCAGGGGCTGGTTGATGCGGACAGGTTGATTGCAGATGTGAAATCCGGTGTCAGTGGTGCAGGGCGCAAGGCCTCTACCGGTACCCTGCTGGCGGAGTGCAGCGAAAGCATGAAGGCTTATGCGGTGCCGGGGCACCGGCACACACCCGAGATCAGGCAGGGGCTGCGGCTGGCGAGTGGTTCGACGATCGGCCTTGTCTTTGTTCCTCATCTTGCGCCGATGATCCGGGGAATTCATGCCACATTATATGCGCCACTCAATGATACAGAAGCCGATTTGCAAAGCGCATTTGAACAGCGTTTTGCCGCTGAACCATTTGTGGATGTGATGCCTTTTGGCAGTCACCCGGAGACGCGCAGCGTAAAAGGTGCCAACGTTTGCCGTATTGCCCTTCACCGGCCGCAGAATGGTGATACGGTGGTGATCCTGTCGGTAATTGACAACCTGGTGAAAGGGGCAGCGGGTCAGGCAGTACAGAACATGAACCTGATGTTTGGCCTGGAGGAAACCACGGGCCTGGGAGCCATTGCCCTGTTGCCATGAGTCGCATTGTCATAAAAAAAGAGGAAGAGGAGGAGGGTAGCCCGTGGCGGCGGGTTGGTCTGGCTGCTCTGATGCTTGCATTATTGGGGGGTGCCTGGGGTATTTTTGAATATGGTCGTTATCGTGCCGGGTATGATCGGATTGCCTTTATGGATATCCGCCACAAGCTCGAGCAAAGTAACGTGGCTCTGGAGGAAGAGCTGAAAAAACTGCGCATGGAAAAGCTGGATCTGGAACAGACCATGCGCATCGAAAGTCAGGCATACGGCCAGGTCAGAAAGGATTTAATGGGTTTGCAGGATGAGTTGCTGGAGCTGAAGGAAGAGCTGGAATTTTATCGCGGAATTGTTTCTCCTAATGACGCCAACCGTGGGCTTCAGATTCAGCGTTTTACGGTAACAAAAGGCAGTGGCGAACGTTCCTGGCACTACAAGCTGGTGTTGACCCGCGTGCTGAAAAACCGTGGTACCGCCCGGGGGACAGTCGAGATTCTGGTCGAAGGGGTATCAAGCGAGTCAGGCATAACCAAACAGCTGACGCTAAGCGGAATTTCCGTTCCACGCTTGCGGCAACTGCGCTATAATTTCAAATATTTCCAGAATATCGAAGGAGAGATTGAGCTTCCAGTAGGGTTTGTTCCTTCCCGGGTGATACTGATCCTCAAGCCGGGAGGAAAGGGTAATAACACCCGGCTGAAGAAAATATTTGACTGGCCACAAGGACGTAAATCAACGTAAAACATTGGGTGAGAGGTGACTGCGATGTGGGGGAAAGGCAAGAGCGATCCGGATGTGGCTTCAAGTACCGAGGTGGATACACTCATTGGTGAACATACCAAGGTGGAAGGAAATATAATTTTCAATGGCGGCCTGCATGTTGACGGGCATGTGCAGGGCAACGTGATGACCAGGCCAGAGGCTGATTCCGTGCTTAGTTTGAGCGAGGTTGGTGTCATCGAAGGTGAAGTTCATGTGGCCAATGTAGTACTCAACGGAACCATAACCGGGGATGTGCATGCACTGCAAAAAATAGAGCTGGGTCCGAAGGCCCGTGTTACCGGGAGTGTCTATTACAAGCTGATTGAGATGGCCATGGGCGCTGAAGTCAATGGTAATCTGATTCACAGTGACGAAACGAAAAATCAGGTGGTTTCGTTGAAAGAGGAGAAAAAGAGCAATCCCAAATCAGCTTGAAGAGCGACCGCGTCATCCTGCACATTTCACGGGAAAACACCCTCTTGTAACTACTTCGCGAGTAGTCGGGTATGTTGTGCAATCGCTCGATGGCTTCCACCCCGGCTTGTTCTTGGAGCGTGTGGCTTCTTCGTTGATATGGACCTTATCCACGCAGGCACGCATTTTCTGCCCCGAACTGACCACTGACCCGTTGTCAGGAACAATTCGGGCAGTTCAGAAGAAGTTGACTGCTTGCAGAGTAGTTGAGCCGGTTCCTATAGCAAAAGGGAGAGACGAGAGATGAATATACTGGAAACTATCATGCAGGCGCAGGGCGGTGGTTTGATGCGGCAACTGGCGGGCGCGGTGGGGGTTGATGAGCGTTCGCTGCAGAGCGTGATTGGTGAGGTGGTCCCGGCGTTGTCACGGGGGATTCAGCGCAATGCTTCAACAGAATCCGGCTTTTCCAGTTTTGGCTAATGCACTTGCCAAGGGAGATCATCAGCGCTATCTGGAACGGCCGGAGCAGCTCCGCCAGTCGGCGGCGCAGCTTGAGGGAAATGCCATTCTGGGGCATATTTTTGGTAGCAAGGATGTGAGCAGGAATGTTGCGGGAGCCGCGGCAAGGGAAACCGGCGTTGATGCCGGTATTATCAAAAAACTGCTGCCATTGCTGGCTCCGGTTGTGATGGGAGCACTGAGTTCACGCGCCTCATCAGCGGGGATGCTTTCGGGCGGAGGCTCCAGTTCCGGTTCCTCTCTGGGAGCGATTGCATCATTCCTGGATTTTGACAAGGATGGCAGCGCGATTGATGATGTTCTGAACATAGCCCGGCGCTTCTTTTGATTGGTTACCGGCAAGCTCCGGGGAGGGTATAGCAATGTATCCAGGTCGTGGGCGGGGTGGTCTTCGTTGGTGGCCGATAGCGCTGTTCGGCGTTTTCCTGGTTTACTATTACTTCAGTAATCAACAGGAAGTTCCGCTTACCGGTAGAACGCAACTGGTGGACATCAGCCAGGAGCAGGAGATGGCGCTGGGACTCCAGTCCTATAACCAGATCCTCAGTCAGTCACAGGTTGTTTCTGAAGGGAAGGTGGTGGATGTGGTGCGCAGCCTTGGTCAACGTATCGCCAAAGCTGCTGCGGATGTTGATCCGGGATTTCAGTGGGAATTCAATGTCATTAATTCCGAGCAGGCAAATGCCTTTGCGCTTCCCGGAGGCAAGGTGGCGGTTTATACGGGTATCCTGCCCGTTGTAGAAAATACCGATGGTTTGGCCGTGGTTATGGGGCACGAGATCGCCCACGCCATTGCCCGCCACGGCGCAGAGCGGATGGCCTACCAGAAACTGATTCAGTTTGGCAGCATGGCGGCAAGTGCAGCCATCGGCGGAATGGATATCAATACCCAGCGGGCCGTGATGGGAGCACTGGGTGTGGGCTCGCAGTATGGGGTATTGCTGCCGTTTTCCCGCAAGCATGAAACAGAAGCAGATTACATGGGGCTGGTGTTCTTGGCGCGAGCCTGTTTTGACCCAACCGAAGCTCCTCGTGTGTGGCAACGGATGGGTAAATTGAGCAAGGGTGCGCCCGAAGAGTTCATGTCCACCCACCCCAGCCATGAAACCCGTGTTCGCCAGTTTGAAGAGTGGATGCCCATGGCCCTGAAAATACGTGAGAGCTACTGCGACTCACAAGGAAATATGACGGTAAATCCGGCGCCCGGCGTTAACGCGAGGGGCGAAAAGGAACGCGTGAGAATGTAAATGCAGCATGGTGAGCCGGAAAACCGGATCGGGAAGTAGGAACAGTTTGTCCATTCACAGGGAGATTATACATGGCAATTGCACGAGTTACCGAAATCACATCATCATCGTCTGTCAGTTTTGAAGATGCTGTTCAACAAGGCATAAAGCGGGCGGGTAAAACTCTCCGCAATATTAAATCAGCCTGGGTTCAGGAGCAGACGGTCACGGTCGAAAATGGCGAAATATCCGAATACAGGGTGAATATGAAAATCACTTTTATTCTGGATGACTGAAACTTTTAGGAAAACTGGAATCTGGCGGATTCGGGGAGCATTTGATTGCTTTTTTCTCCCCGGGGCGAATCCATCCTGTCAGGGAAACGCTTTACGAAACGGTTTTACACTGACGTTGCGATACACTTTCGCTGTTACATAAGGATCATCCTCGGCCCAGGCCCGGGCTTCTTCCTGCGAAGCAAATTCAGCAACGATCAGGCTTCCGCTGAAACCAGCGGTTCCGGGGTCTTCACTATCGATGGCAGGGAAAGGGCCGGCCATTACCAGGCGGCCTTGATCCTGCAGGCACCGAAGCCGTTCCAGATGGGCAGGGCGGGCCTCCAGCCGCCGGGGCAGGCTGTTGTCAAAGTCCTCAGCGATAATTGCATATAGCATGATGTTTGTTCTCCAGATTTCTGAATTGCTGCAGAGCAGCTCTGAAAATACACTTTCCCGCGATAGCGGCGCCAGCTTTACGCCCGAATTTCCATCTGTTTCCTATACACCGAGATTTTGCGTGTGAGGCTTTTTGCTCTTGCGTAACCGCTCAAACCACACCGTTCTTCCCGAGGCTGTCTTCGCGTCATAACCTGCTCCTGCATTCACCAACAGGAGCAGGACATGGGCAAGCGACGCAGCAGGACCGAGTGGCAGCAACTGATTGATGAGCAGGCAGCGAGTGGCCTGAGCCAGAAAGCCTTTTGTGCCCAGAGGGATATCCCACTGGCCACTTTCGGCTACTGGAAGCGCAAACTTCGGAGCGAGTCACCCTCTCTGCCCGC
>JALSHD010000186.1 GCA_026982395.1 Chromatiales bacterium
CACCAGCGGGATCTCTTTCAGTTGGCCGCGCACGACCACCAGCGCATCCTTCTCCCCGGTATTTTTCTGGGCTTGATTGAGGCGGTCCCGGTATTTCTTGCTGTCCTTGAACTTGAGAATATCCACCGGCTCCAGATCGGCGCCGATCTCCTCCCGCCCCTCCTTGTCGAGGAAGCTGTCCAGACGGCGCCGGGCACCGATGCGCATATGGTGACCACACTTCGGGCAGACATCGACATTACGCTCCATCTCGGGCCGGTACAGCACCACATCACACTGGGAACATTTGGACCAGATTCCCTCCGGAATGGCCTTTTTGCTGCCACCCTCGGTACGAATCGTGGCGGGAAGAAGATTTTTGAACCAGCTCATGGTACTTACCTGCAGGTCATTAACAGCGGAATTGTGAATTATACATTATCTGTCACCGTCCATCGCCTGGCGCATTTCCCGCAGCAACGCAGCGACACTCTGCGGAATCTCATCCGGACGATCGGCAAATTCCGCTATTCTGTTCACCAGTGCGCTGCCGACGATCACGGCATCAGCAAATTCAGCGAACCGGGCGGCGCTCTCGGCATCACGGATCCCGAAGCCAACCCCCACCGGCAGATCGGTAACGGCGCGGATCTGTGCCAACCGCTGCTGAACCTCGGTGCTGTCCGGCCTGCGGGTGCCGGTCACCCCCTTGATGGAGACGTAGTAGACAAACCCGCCCGCGCTGGCGCACACGGTTTCGATGCGCTGGCGGCTCGATGTGGGAGCAAGCAGGAAAACCGGATCAATGGCCGCTTCCCGGAACAGCGGCAGGATCTCCCCAGCCTCCTCCGGCGGCAGATCGACGGTTATCACCCCGTCCACGCCGGCCGCCGCGGCAGCGTCGGTAAAGGCGGCGTAGCCCATCACCTCGATGGGGTTCAGATATCCCATCAGTACCACGGGGGTGGCATCATCCTGTTCGCGGAACTGGCGCACCATATCCAGCACCTGATGCAGGGTCACACCGTGGGCCAGCGCCCGTTCATCGGCAAGCTGGATCGCCGGGCCGTCCGCCATGGGGTCCGAAAACGGCACCCCCAGTTCAATCAGATCCGCACCTGCCGCCACCATGGCGTGCATCAGTGGAACGGTCACGGCGGGCTTCGGATCGCCTGCGGTAACAAAGGGGATGAGGGCCGTGCGCCCCGCTGCCTTCAATGTGTCGAAACGGGCTCCGATGCGGCTCATACCTCAATCCCCTCCAGTGCTGCGACGGTGTGGATATCCTTGTCCCCCCGGCCGGAGAGATTGACCACCAGGATAGCGTCACTCTCCATGGTGGGCGCAAGGGTCGCCGCCCAGGCCAGGGCATGACTGGATTCGAGCGCAGGCATGATCCCCTCCACGCGGGTCAGGGTATGGAACGCAGCCAGCGCCTGGTCATCGGTAATCGCCGTATACTGAACCCGGCCGATATCCTTGAGCCAGGCGTGCTCAGGACCTACCCCCGGATAATCCAGCCCGGCAGAGATGGAGTGGGTCTCGATAATCTGACCATCGTTGTCTTCCATCAGATAGGTACGGTTGCCATGCAGCACGCCCGGTCTGCCGGCGCACAACGGTGCGGCGTGGCAGCCGCTCTCCAGCCCTTCTCCCGCCGCCTCCACGCCATACATGGCCACCCCTTCATCTTCCAGGAACGGATGAAACAGGCCGATGGCGTTGGAGCCACCGCCGACACAGGCCACCAGTGCATCCGGCAGCCGTCCGGTCTGTTGCAGACACTGCTCGCGCGCCTCGCGGCCGATGATGGCCTGGAAATCCCGCACCATGGCGGGATAGGGGTGCGGCCCGGCCACGGTACCGATGATATAAAAGGTATCATCCACGGTGGTCACCCAGTCGCGCATCGCCTCATTCATGGCATCCTTGAGGGTTCGCGAACCGGAGGTCACCGGCACCACCTCGGCACCCAACAGACGCATCCGGTAGACATTGATGGCCTGACGGCGGATATCCTCCTCGCCCATATAGATCACGCACTCCAGCCCGAACCGCGCCGCCACGGTAGCGGTCGCCACGCCGTGCTGACCCGCACCGGTCTCGGCAATCACCCGGCGCTTGCCCATCCGTTTCGCCAGCAGCGCCTGGCCGATGGTGTTGTTCACCTTGTGCGCGCCGGTATGGTTGAGATCTTCCCGCTTCAGATAGATCTGCGCACCACCCAGCTCCCGCGACCAGCGTTCCGCGTGATAGAGGGGAGAGGGACGCCCGACATACTGACGCAGATCGCGGTCGAATTCGGCAACGAAATCGGGATCCTGCCCATAGCGCTCATAGGCCTGGCGCAACTCATCCACCGGCCCCATCAGGGTTTCGGCAATAAAACGGCCTCCATAAGGACCGAAATGACCCCCCGCATCCGGGAAGTCGGCATAGTTTATGTCAGTCATCTAAATCCTGGGTTTTGCTTGATTAACGGGACAATTGTAACTATTTACCACCGGGGGTGTTAACAACTATTAACCCGTATATGGTCTCCTCCCGTTTTTCAAGCCCTTGGGGTGGCAAATGACAGGGACAGAAACACCCATTATTGACCAATATTATTCATGCGCATAAAATATACGCATCACAATTGAAGGTGGTTGTTTTCATGAAACATTTCGATACCCGGGCTCCCAAAAGAGCAACCAATCTTTCCATCAACAGCGACCTGCTCTCAAAAGCGCGTAAATTGAACATCAATCTCTCGGCCACTCTTGAAAATGCACTTACTGAAGAGTTAAAGAGCAGGCAAAGAGAGCAGTGGCTTGAGGAGAATACGAGGGCGATTCAGGCATACAATGATTTCGTCGAAAAAGAGGGGGTATTCAGCGAGGAGATCAGGGGTTTCTGATGAGCCAGTTCAGCGTTTACAGAAACAGAAACCCCAAAACCCGAAAAATTTTCCCTTACCTGCTCGATATCCAATCTGATTTACTGGAACAAATTCATACCACTGTCGTTGTTCCGCTGGGAAAATACTCCACAGTCAAGGATCAGGGCATTACAAAACTGTGTCCGATTGTTGAGATTGATGGTATCGAGTACGCTGCTCTCACACAACAACTTGCCGGAATTGACAGAAGGTTGCTGGACGCCGAAGTAACTAATATTTCAAACTGCAGAAGTGACATCATTGCCGCTGTCGATCTGATTCTCTCGGGCATCTGACAACAAACTCAAACAGTAACGTCACTGCCCGATCCGGGCACAACAAACGGCCATCACGTTGCGCATGAATTCCGCAATCCGGACCGGGTCCTTTATCCCTTTTTCCCGTTCCACACCACTGCTCACATCCACCGCATAAGGCCGGGTGCTTTCGATAGCCTGTACCACATTGTCGGGGGTCAACCCGCCCGCCAGGATCAGAGGCTTGCCGGCCTCACGGGGGAAGCGTTCCCAGTCGAAGCACTCACCACTACCACCCCGGAGATCCTTGTGCCAGGCATCCAGCAACAGGGCTGCTGCATCGGAGTAGATTTCGGCCTGTTGCGGTACATCCGTCCCTTCCCCCATGGTCAACGCCTTGATATAGGGACGCCCATAACCACGACAGGCCTCGGGCGGCTCATCACCGTGGAACTGCAGCAGATCGAGAGGTACCTGCGCCAGCACCTCCTGGATGGTGCTCCTTTTCGCATTTACAAACAGGCCGATGACGGTTACGAAAGGTGGCAGTTGCTCAACGATGGCCTGCGCCTGGGGGATGGTCACGGCGCGGGGGCTGGCCGGATAGAATACCAGCCCAATGGCGTCCGCACCGCCCTGCGCAGCGGCGATGCCATCTTCCGGGCGGGTGATTCCGCATATCTTTACCCGGGTCCGGGCTCTCATGGCTTTCATTTGAATAGTCGGTGGCACCCTGCAGAATAATATGATGAGCAAGGGTATCAAACCACCGGAGCAACGGGAAGTTTTACAGTTACTGCATCGTTCGCTTTAGCAGCACCCTGAGCTTGCCCAGCGGCCGCGTGTTGAGTACATCCTTTTTCTCCAGCCAGCCACGACGCCCCTGCCCTACCCCATATTTCAGATTGTCGAAATCCATGGTGCTGTGGGCGTCGGAGTTGATGCTGATCAGCACCCCTTCATCCCTGGCAAGGCGGCAGTAGCTGTCCAGCAGATCGAGCCGCTCGGGGTGGGCGTTGAGTTCCAGAAAACAGCCTCGGCGGCGGGCGTGGCGGATGATGCGCAGCATGTCCACATCGTATGGCTCTCGCTGCTGGATCAGACGTCCGCCGGGATGGGCAAGCAGGGTGAAATGGGGGTGATCCATGGCTCGCAGAATGCGTTCGGTCTGCCTGCGCCGGCTGAGATTGAATTTGCTGTGCACCGCTGCCACCACCAGATCGAGTTGGCCGAGAATATCATCTGGCAGGTCCAGACGGCCATCCTCCAGGATATCCACCTCGATCCCCTTGAGCAGGGTGATCCCCTCAAGCTCCTCATTGAGCCGGTCGATCTCGTCCATCTGCTTGAGCAGCCGCTCCGGCGTCAAACCACGGGCAACGGTAAGACGCCGTGAATGTTCGGTGATAGCCAGATATTCGAAACTGCGTGACCGCGCCGCCTGCGCCATCTGTTCGATGCTGTTGTGGCCATCGGTGGCAACCGTGTGGGCATGCAGATCCCCTTTCAGGTCGGCCAGCTCCACCAGCTCCGGCAACAATCCTTCCCTGGCCGCTTCTATCTCGCCGCGGTTTTCCCGCAGCTCGGGGGGGATGCAGGGCAATCCGACCGATTGGAATACCGACGTTTCGGTAGCGCCCGCCACCCGTTTTTTGCCCTTGAAAACACCATACTCGTTGATCTTCAACCCCCGCTGCCGGGCCAGGGTGCGGATGGCGATGTTGTGCGCCTTACTGCCGGTAAAGTAGTGCAATGCCGCACCATAGTTCTCCTCTCCCACCAAGCGCATATCCACCTGCAGACCACAGCGCAGAATCACCGTCGCCCGGGTCGGACCCTGGGATATGATCTCCTTTATCTCATCGTAGCGGATAAACTGTTTCATGACCGGGCTGCCGGGTTCCGCCGTGACCAGGATATCAATATCGCCGACCGTCTCCCGGGCGCGGCGATAGCTGCCGGCGATGACTACCCGGTTCACTCCCGGAACGGCACGCAGATACTCTACCAGCGGTTCGGCATACTGCGCCGCCAGCGCCAGCTTGAAACGCTCACTGCTGCCGACCCGGCTCTCGATGGCATGCAGGATACGCTGCTCCGTCTTGAGACCAAACCCCGGCAATTCGCGCAGACGGCCATCGCGGGCGGCACGGTGCAGCTGCTCCAGAGTGTGGATATCCAGTTCATGATAGAGCACCTTGACCCGTTTGGGACCAAGCCCCGGAATCCTGAGCAGCTCGCTCAGTTCTGGTGGCAACCGTTTGTGCAGCTTGTCGAGCATGGCAGTATGGCCGGTCTCGACAATCTCCTCAATCTTGGCGGCCAGATCATGTCCGATACCGGGAAGACGGGTAAGGTCTTCTCCCTGCGCAAGCAGTATCCTCACCTCTCTACCGGTCCCGCGCAGGGTACGGGCCGCGTTCCGATAGGCCCGGACACGAAACGGATTGGCGTCCTCTATCTCCAGCAGATCGGCGATCTCATCGAAGATATCGGCAATATCGGCGTTGTGGATCGGCATGACGCAGCTACCATTGATGTGGTTCAGCGGCTCAATATGCCAGCGGTACTCTGTGTCTGGAGAATTGCCGTAAATCCATGGTGTTCTCCTCGCTGGTATTCCGTAGTTCTATTTCAATTAAAGCAGCTACACAGTGAATGTACAGCAGGAAAAATTCAGTACAGAGTATTCCGCTGGCGATCAGAAAACACAAATTGTTGTATATATCCTGGACAGGCTGAATTCAGTCACCTGGCTGTGTAGCAAAACCTATATCTCTTGCCACCACTCAAAAATACCAGGCCAGGCTCATCTGCAAGTAGTCATCCTTGCGAAAACCCCAGGCCAGATCACGCGGCTCATTGCTGTCAAAAAAGCGGGCTTCAATATTGACTTTGAATCTGTCATAAAGACGGCGACTGGCTTCGATACTGAAGCTGTTGCTGGCATACTCCAGATCGCTAATCAGACCCATCAATGCCTCGGTGGACTGCTCGTCATTGAGGGTAATGCGTACCCCGGCCATCACATCATCCTGGAACGGCGTCAATGCATCACTGCCCCGCTCGTCCCACAGATACTCGACCACCAGGCCTACGTCGACAGCGCTCTCGTTTACGCCGACCAGGGTATATTCAAATCCGGCGGTGGCGGCGCTGTAACGTTTTGGCCCCTGACCATCACGGGAGATCGCCTCCAGCTTCCACAACCAGTCCCCCTTGACCGCCTGCAGATCGAGGCTGGTCTGATCGATCAATGGGTAGTAGGGAATCAGCACTAGCCTCCCTCCCTTATCCACGCCGGGGGAGAGCTGCGGTTCGCGGCTGGTGCCGGAAAAGTGCGCCACGCCGATCTCCCAGTCACCCCAGCTTTGGGTCCAGCGCAACGCCCAGTCCACATGCCACTGCTTCTGGCCGGACTCGTACTCTGCTGCGCCGGCATCCACCACCAGTGGATAGCGCAGCCGCCCCTTCTCCCCCGGCCAGGTGCGCTCACGGAAGCCGGGCAGTATGAAGGCATCCACAATTCCCCAGTCACGTACCAGGCTCAGGCGGATCATCGGCTGCCCCAGCTTGTCTTCGGTATCGATGTTCTCCACCAGGTCGGTCTGGTTGATGATATCCACCAGATGTTGCGACTCGGTTACCCCCCAGAATACCCGGCCGATGCCCGCCTGCACCTCCCAGTCATCCCCGGCATACAGCCAGTAAAGCTCACGCACATCAACATGGGTACGCTCATCATCCTGTTGATCGATGCGGGCAAAGGGGGTAAATACAAACTGATAACTCCCCCGCTGATGAACGAACTCGGGCTGTATGGCGAGAGAGACATTCGTACGCTCCTGCCCCGCCTGCAAACCCTCTTCGGCGAACAGGCGCAGCTCCGGTTCGATATAACCGCTTACCTCCCAGGCGCAGACAGCCTGCAGCGGCAGCAGCAACAGGACAAGCAGTCGTATCATCTGGCTCGTTTCAGGGTGTTTTTATTGAAATCGCGATCGCTGAGACCGGTGCGGAAACGGTAATCCCGCCACTCCAGCAGGGTAGATTTTCCGGTCTGATGATTCTGCATCAGCATGCGATCCGCCCGCCAGTATTTGTCCAGATACTGCCGGTAGTTTTCAAACACCAGCGTTTTCAACAGCTCGTTTTTACGGTCAAAGAAATCGATTTTCAGCGGCCTGTAATGCTCTTTGTCAATCCAGGTGATCATGCGTGAGTAACCTGAGTGCTTGTAGGCCGGAACGCGCTCGACGACAAAGGAGTCCTGGCCATCTGTTTTCTCATCCCGGAGGTGCTTGTAGCTGTATTTTTCCACCTCCTGGGAAGAGAGATCCTCATAGGCAAATTCACTGCCCATAAAGGGACCGGACTTGTTTTTTGAAGAGATGCGCTTGACCCGTTTCAGCGCCGGCAGATAGAGCCACTGCTCGTCCGGTTTCAGCGCATGGGAGAAGGTAAGCATGGCGGTGCCCTTGATATCACGCGGCTCATCAAAAATGGACAGACTCTTGTCACCATCCCCCTCCACCTCCAGGGTTTTCACCCGTAGCTTGCGCACACTTTTTTCCCCCTGACGATTGGAGAGCGTCATGGTCATGTGGGCGGTGAAATCGCCAAAGCCGCTGTCCCTTTTATCGGCCTCAACGGCAATTGCCAACCCCTTCTCTTCCGGAGTTTCGGCATAAACGTAACCGGACAGCAGGGTTAACGAAACAGCAATAATCCATAACTTCATCGGGTAACTCCTGGTTATTAACCCGGCAACAATATATATCGTATTCAGCCGTGGCCTGTCGTTGAATATCATAGGATTAGGGGTTTCAGGCAGGCCCCGGACCTGCGTTCCAGCGCTGGACAAGGGAGCGGACCCTTGCCTGCGCACTGCGCCTTGGTCCGGCGCCTGCCTGAAGCCCTGAATGCGACATATATTGTTGCCGGTTTAATATGACAGACTGAATAATTTCCAAATTCATGCACATCTATTTTCTCTCTACACCTCGGTCAACGGAACGAATGGAGGAAACCCTGTCCACCCACTCCAGTTTGCTTTCGCACCATACGTTGATCATCGGTCGAATATCCTGCGCCTCGTCCAACGTACCGAAGTAGATCATACACGCCCCGGGATACCTGGAGTTGACATTGAATATCGGTGTTCCACAAAGAGAGCAGAAATATTTTTTTCCCTCTTTTTTTTGATAACAGCCCAATCTCTCCCTACCTCGCGTTATCTTGAGAGAACGGTAAGGAAGTGCTGCATAGGTTGAAAAGGCAGAACCGTTCAGGGAACGGCAGAAGTTACAGTGACAATTGACAACATTCACTATCTCCGAGCAGAGGCTGTATGTAACTTCACCACAATGACACGACCCTGAATGTTTGCTCATTTTATTGGCCCTCCAGGATAATCACGCAACACTCTTCACCACATCCTGCGCCGGAACTGCCTGCTTGTCCTTGTCAAAGATCAGCAACAGAGGCGGCAGCAGCAGGAAGTCGATAACCAGCGCCACGGCAATGGCAATAGTGGTAAGGTAGCCCATGGCCCAGTTGACCTGGAATACCGACTGTGCCAACACCAGAAAACCAGCGATCAGTGTTGCCGAGGTAACCAGCAGCGCCACGCCGACGCGGGTAAAGGCATAGCGAATGGCATCTTCGGGTGACAGCTTCAACTCGCGCCGTGCACGAAGATATTTGCTGAGAAAGTGCACCGTATCATCGACGATAATACCCAGCACCAGGGCGGCGACCACCGAGCTGGCCATACCGATCTGGCCGACGAACAGACCCCAGATCCCGAACGCTATCGCCACCGGAAGCAGGTTGGGAACCAGACTGATCAGGCCGAATTTAACCGATCGCAATGCGATGATCAGTACCAGCGAAATCGACACCAGTGCCACGACGGATCCGGTCAGCATACTGTCGATACTGCGTTTACCGATGTGGGAGAACATCAGTGTCGGGCCGGCACCGGTGGCACCCGGTTCGATTCCGTTGTCATTCATCCAGGCGGCGGCCCGCTGATCCAGCTCAATGTACTCGTTCGAACTCAGGTTCTTCACTGTGACTGACATCCTTGTGCTGGATTTGTCAACATTGAGCTGATTGTTGAGATCCAGCCCGTACGGCAGCGACATCTCGTAGAGTAACAAATATTGAGCAGCCAGATCGCGCTGCTCCGGCAGGCGATACCAAGCAGGATCGCCCCCGTGCAGATTTTTGTTCAGCCGCTCAAAAATATCGGTGATGACATTGACATTGTGCACCTCCGGCTGCTGGCGGAACCACTCGGCCAGCGCCTTTACCTGAACCAGGAATTGGGGATTGGCTACGCCGCCCTCCTCCCCGCTGTCGAGGGAGTAATCAATCACTCCCACACCGGTCAGGTTTTCATTGACATGATCCGAGTCGGCCCGAAAGGCGACTGATTCATCGAAATATTCAACAAAATTATCGTTCAGTTCATTTTTCGGAATAAATATCACCAACGCTGCTGCAACAGCAACACTGCCCCACAAGAACAGAGTGCGAAACCGGATCACTTGTTCCGCCAGCCAGGCCATGCCGGGGGAGTCCTTCCGCCCGGCGCGCGGGCGAACCCGCACTGGCAACACCGCGAACAGTGCCGGCAGCAGCAGGATGGAGAGCAGAAACGCGATGACCACTCCCAACGCTGCGGCGGTACCGAGATGTCCGAAGGGAGGAACTTCGGAGAAGTTGAGTGTCATGAAACCAATCGCTGTGGTCAGGCTGGTAAGGAAAACCGGCTGAAAATTGATCCGCATGCTTTCGCGCAGCGCGGCCAGTTTTTCCTCCCCCTCGCGCATTTCGCGCAGCGCCGGGATCAGAATGTGCACACAGTCCGCCACCGCCAGAATCAGTACCACCAGCGGCACCGATGCCAGCGGCGGCGTCATCGGAAATGCGGCCCAGCCAGCCAGTCCCAGGGAGGCGAGAATGGTCAGAAAAATCACCGCCGAAGTGATAACAGTGGCGCTAAAACTGCGGAACAGAAGTAGCAGCATGAGGATCACGCCCGCAAATGCCAGCGGCATCAGCGTCTGCATGTCTGTCATCGATGCCTCCGCGAAGGCATTGTCCATCATGATGACCCCGGTAAGATAAACCTTTGTTCCAGGATAATCCGCACGGACCGCCTCTGCCAGCACCCGCGCCGCCGCAGCCACCTTTGGTACCTCGGTAGCCTGATCGATTCCGGGCAGTTCTATGGTTACATTGACGCCGGTGATCTCCCCGCCAGGGGTAATCAGCCGATTCAACAGCAGCTTTTCATTGAGCGCGACTTCGCGGATGCGGGCAAGATCAGCGGCGCTCAGTGTCTCCGGATCCACCAGATCCTCCACGACAAGGTCATCTCCCTCCGCCCGGGTATGCTGAAAATTGGTGATGGAATCCACCCGGGTAGAGAACGGCAACTGCCAGGCTTTTTCGGTAACCTCGGCAATCAGCCTGAGATTGCTTTCGGTAAAAACATCGCCATCTGCCGGCTCGATGGCTAACAGTATATTGTCGTTTTTGGTATAGATTCTCTGCAACGCCTCAAAGGCGATCAGTTGAGGATTCTCCTCGGAGAAAAACACCCGGTAATCATTGGAAAACTCCAGCCGCGACACTCCGGCAGTCATCGCCGAAATGGCCAACAGGGAGAGCAGGATAACCGGCCAGCGCCAGCGAACGACCCAATCTGTATAACGTTCAATCATGATCTGCTTCCTTGTTCGACGCGCAACCCTTTCAGATATTCAATCAGCCCGCTACCGCAAGCGTAGAGCGTCTCCATACTCTGCGCCGCCTTGGCGCTGCCGACACAACCCTCCAGTGCGGCAAGCACGAAAATCGCCGTCTGTTCCGGATCGATATCAGCACGCACCTGCCCCCGCTGCTGCTCCACCTCCAGAGCGGCAGCGATGGAATTGCGCCACGAGGCATAGACTCGCTCCAACCGGTCGCGAAACCCCTCATCGATGGGAGACATCTCCTGAGCCAGATTATTCAGTGGGCATCCCAGCCGCAGCATCTCCGCTCCGGTCTCCTCCGCCGACTTTTGCATCAGTTCGATGAATGTGTCGATGGGACTGCCGGAATCCCGTAACGGCTTGACCCAGAACTCCTCGATTGAAGTGGCGATAATCTCCTCCACTACCGCATATCCCAACTCGGTCTTGCTACTGAAATAGTAGTAAAGCGCCCCCTTGGTAACTCCGGTATTCTTCAGAATGCGCGACAGGCTGGCCGCCTGGAAACCATATTCATAAATTTCGTTGAACGCCGCCTCCAGTAGTAACTGGCGTGTCTGTTCGGAGCCGGGCATTGCGCCGCAACAGCGGTGAAATATCCATTTGCTTCTTTCTGGCAGTGTATTCTCCGTTTCCGCCTGGAGTGTGTCTTTAACCATACAAAACCTCATGCATACCGGTTGGTATGTCTGGACCATACACCCATACCGATCGATATGTCAATAGCAGGAAATCAAACCTGACGGCTATCCCGCAACGACCAGGTGTTCTCTCGCCTGCCATATTCCCGCTGCGTATAAAAAACCAATAGCAGCGCTGATAATCGAGCTCCAGAGCCAAAAGGCATCGAGCACATCAGGCCGAATAAAACAGAGAGGCAAAATGATCAGACCTCTGACCAGATAGATTGTCGATACAATTACCAACACTGTTTTCAGAAAGGGCAGCCGACGCGCAATCCCCGCACCGGAAAAGGCGTAGAACCCCCACACAAACAGAACCGCAGCAATGCCAAAAGTGATAACGCCGGGATACCATGAGCCCTGTTCAGCCATCACCGCAAACTTTTCACCCGCACCAAAAAACCTGTACCATTCAGCACCACCAGCAATAATGGCAATATGGAGAAAGGCGGCTGTAAAACTCGACATTCCCCCAGCAGCCAGAATCCAGTTCCGCCTATCAATCTGTTTCTTGGTTTTCAACACCTACTCCCGATGGGCGGACAACAAACCTTTTGTGGAAATTCTTGCACCCAGTTTCCTGAGCATGCTCAGCAGACCGAAAAAAGTTCTGTCGAAAAAAACCTGATCCTGACGCATATCGTCAATGAATCCCGCTGCGCTTTTTATCTGTGAAAACTTCTTTTCGGGTACAGGCTTCATTTTTGAAAAGTCATACTCCTCGTCCAGAAACGGTGTTGTCATCCATTCAATCAGCTCGCTGATAATCGGCAGAAGTTCTTTTTCGAACTGCTCATATGCTAGCTCCGGGCTGGTAACGCCCAGATCAATGTAGGTCTGATGAAGTTGAACAGGATCGCGTGTAAACAGACGGGTAACCGTAGCCGGAAAATCGGCTGTCAGCTTGTGTACACAGCCAAAATCTATCAGGGAGATGGTGTTGTCATCACAAAAAATGAAATTCCCGGGATGCGGATCGGCATGCAGTACCTTCAACTCGTGAAGCTGAAAACAAAACAGGTCGAACAGCAACTGTCCATACTGATCCCGCTGTGCCTGGCAGGGCTGCCCCTGCAACCACTGCTCAACATGCTGGCCATGGACATACTCTGTAGTCAGCACTCTTGCACCGCTGTACTGTCGGTAAACGGCAGGAACGTGAATGCCAGGTAATGTCAGATGCTCACCAAACCAGTTCGTATTGCCGGCTTCCTGCTGGTAATCAACCTCGTTTTCAAGCTGTTTCTGTATATCGCTCAAAACAGCATCTACAATTTCATGGCGCGGCAGAAAAGAGGTGCTTATTGACAGGGATTTCATAATCCCGCGTACCAGTTGAACATCGCTCCGGATGCTGCGGGCTATTCCGGGATACTGAATTTTTACCGCCAATACCTCCCCGGCCTCTCCTGATGCCTTGTGAACCTGGCCAAGACTTGCGGCAGCAAAGGCGGTATTTTCAAATGTCGAGAACATGGCTTCCGGTGCCCGCCCAAACTCCGCCAAGAATACTTTACGAATATGTGCGCGGTTGAGGGGGGTTACCTGACTGCAGGCCTTTGCCAACTCCAAACGGATCCCCTCGGGGAGCATGTCCAGTTCCATGCTCATCATTTGCGCAACTTTCAGCGCTGTGCCTCGCAGCTGTGTAAACGCATTAATCAGTATCCGGCCTATCTCCTTCTCATGTACATTCTGGCGGGAGTTTTCATCTGTCGCTGAAAATTTTTTTCTGCCCAGATAGGTAATATGTTTTACACCAACATGCGCCGTAGCCACACCGGCGATAGCAGCCCGCTTCAGTCTGGTACCGGGTATTTTTTGGGGATTCATGACTACCGGACACAGCCTTTGAAATCTGACGCACTGCGGAAAAATCCACCGTTCGGGTCCAGTATGCGAAACATCTGGCTTTTCAGCATGAAACCCAGAAAGTCCGTAGTACGGTTAATGATGCCGCTTTTCAACAGACTCATCCCCAAACCCAGAGAGAGATCTATCATCTGTGTGGTTTCATGAAACTCTGCCGACTCATCATTAATCCAGAAATAGAGCACACCGATAACATATTCACAGAAAATATCCGGCAGTACACCTTGAAATGGAAAACCGGGGATCTCCTCCCGTTCCCGGGCCTCATCCAGGAATCGAGAAATAGTGCTATACAGCTCTTTGCGGACAGGGTTTACATCACCAAACAAAAACATCGGCGACTGGAACAGGAGTGTAAAACTCTCCCGGACAAACTCCCGGTCCGCAATCATCCTGCCAAGATAGGTATCCAGCAAAACCTGCATCTTCTCCTGCAGATCATACTCTTCAAACGCGTCGATCTCCTGTAGAGCAAGCACGGTATCCTCGGCACAAATCTCGTAGTACGCCACAAGCAGCTTCTCCTTGCCGGGAAAATACTTGTAAATCGTTGCATCACCGATACCCGCTTTCCGCGCAATAGAGCGCATTGTTACCTTGCTGTAACCCTTTTTGATAATCAGGCTGACAGCAGCATCCACAATCTTGCGACGTGTCTGTTCTTTTTCCTGTTTTGATATCTTCATGGCGATTTATGGATAATATGAATCGTTAATAATATGATAGCAGCGTTTTTTTGGATAGCAAATATTTATTAGCAATTCATGCTCCTTTCTCTTGAATCCAAACATACCTGAATACCTCCTGCGCTTGACACCCGGCGGAAAACTGGTCGGCTATCTTCCCGCCCGGTTAACCGGTCAGCAATTCCGGGAAAAACCGGGGCAGCAGGATGGTAGTAACCCGATTTATCAAACAGCGACAATTTTTATTAACCCGGCGACCAACGGTACTCCTCTGTTCTGTTAAACTCTGGCACAGTTTATTAACCTCTCGTCATCATCACGGCAATATCATCTTCCGGATACAGTTATGCCAGAAAACAGCGCCGAACAACTTGTCAGCGAACAACAGGCCTTCAGTGAGGCTTTGCATACTCACGCCTATGGCAAGGCGCTCCAGTTGCTCAATAACATGAATTCGGCAGAGGTTGCTCACCTGCTGGAATCCCTGCCGGCTGACGAACGTGATCTGGCATGGGATCTGGTGCGGACCAAGCTGGAGGGTGACGTCCTTATTCACGTCAACGACAACCTGCGGGCCAGTCTGATTCGCAAGATGGAGCCTCATGAGTTGGTAGCGGCTACCACTGGTCTGGAGACCGATGATCTGGCCGACCTGCTGCCCGACATGCCGGATGAGGTATTCAACAAGGTTCTGCTGTCAATGGATGAACAGAACCGGCTGCGGCTGGAATCCGCCCTCTCCTATCCGGAGGACTCTGCCGGCGGTCTGATGAACATGGATACCATCACGGTACGCGCCGACATTACCGTGGACGTCCTGTTACGCTACCTGCGCCGTCACAAAGAGCTACCGGAGCACACTGATACACTGATGGTGGCAGACCGCGAGGGAAAATTCATGGGCGTGGTTCCCCTGACCACCCTGCTGACCAGCGCTCCAACCGCAACCGTCGCCGAGATTATGCAGCGGGACGTGGAGGCGATACCAGCCGACATGCCCGCTCATGAGGTAGCCAAACTGTTCGAACTTCACGATCTGGTCAGTGCCCCGGTAGTGGACGACAAAGGGATGCTGCTGGGACGTATCACCATTGATGATGTGGTGGATATCATCCGCGACGAAGGCGAGCACTCCCTGATGAGCATGGCGGGTCTGCATGAAGAGGAGGACCTGTTTGCACCGGTAATCCCCAGTGCACGGCGCCGGGCCCTGTGGCTGGGAATCAATCTGCTCACCGCATTTCTCGCCTCCTGGGTGATCGGGCAGTTCGGCGCCACTATCGAAAAACTGGTGGCGCTGGCGGTTCTGATGCCGATTGTGGCCAGTATGGGGGGCATTGCCGGGAGCCAGACCATGACGCTGGTGATTCGCGGCCTGGCACTGGATCAGGTCAGCGACCATAATGCCCGCAAACTGTTACTCAAGGAGGCCACCGTTGGTCTGCTCAACAGCATGGTATGGGCGCTGGTAGTTGCTACAGTTGCCTGGCTATGGTTTGGCAGCCCCGATCTGGGCGCGGTAATCGCCGCAGCAATGACCATAAACCTGCTTATTGCCGCCGTCGCCGGAGTAATAATCCCTCTGCTGCTGCGCAAACTTGGAGCCGATCCGGCTCTTGCTGGCGGGGTGGTGCTGACCACGGTTACCGATGTGGTCGGCTTTCTATCCTTCCTTGGACTGGCGACGCTGTTTTTGATCTAGGGTGCAGGCAATGATTAGGTAACCTGTTTCCAGCCTGTCAAGACTGCCTCCTGCACCAACCGGCGATCCTCTTCCGGGCGCTCCTCCCTGTCGCCTAAAGGCAATTGCGGTTCGGCTTCCCCCTCATATTTTCGGTCAAAATGGCCAGATGGCACTCAGCGTACGGCTCAACCATCCCTGCCGGTTGGATTCAGCAACAACACCATTTCCACCATAGCTGATGCGGGCATCTGCCAGCTTGCTCGACAGGACGGTATTGTCAGGACCAATATCCTGTGGACGCACTATTCCTGCTACACGGATATATTCGCTGCCCTGATTCAGTGACAGCGTTTTCTCACCGCGCACCACCAGATAGCCGTTGGACAGCACCTCAATCACACTGACAGCCACATTGCCACTCAGGCTGTTACTCTGACTGCTGTCACCGGCACCGCCGAACTGTTGTTCTGAACCATAAGCCGCCGCCAGATTGTTATCCTTGTAACTGGACAACGGCAGTACACGCGGCGCATTGAACTGCACCTGGGCTCCGAACAAAGTAGGGTTGTCAATCTTGACCTCGTTAGTTCGGGAGGTATTGGTTTTTGCGCTCTTGCTGGCGCGTGTCTTTTCCGAAAGCTTGACGGTGAGAATGTCCCCTACCCGCCTTGCACGGCTGTCCCGAAACAGAGACAGGCCGGCTCCCGACTGAAAGATGCTGCCGCTGTTTTTCTGCACCGGGACAGGAACAGGCCGCGCCGGAGCATAAGCCGGATCACGTTTCGCCATATCCGGCGTCGTGCTGCAGCCGGTCAGAAATGCCAGTAGAACCAGAATCAGGAAAGTTAACTGTTTCATATCAATACTTATAGGTTTTGAGTTACATACTGCAACATCTGATCGGTTGTGGAGATCGCCTTGGAGTTCATCTCATAGGCGCGCTGGGTCTCAATCAGATTCACCAGCTCCTCCACCGCATTAACATTGGAACTCTCCACGTTACCCTGCAGTACCGTACCCAGTCCCTGCTGCCCCGGGGTCCCCGCCTGGGGGGCACCACTTGAAGCTGTCTCCAGAAACAGGTTTTCACCCACTGGCTCAAGCCCGGCCGGGTTGATAAAATCGGCAAGCTGCAGCGCACCCACCTGGTTCGGCTGGGCACTACCCGGCACGGTAACCGTCACCACCCCATCAACGCCAATGGTAATACTCCGTGCATTTTCCGGAATGGCAATTCCCGGCTGCACCAGATAGCCGTTGGAGGTTACCAGCTGCCCCTGGGCATCCAGATGGAAGGAGCCATCACGAGTGTAGGCAATCTGACCATCCGGGCGCTGAATCTGAAAAAATCCCCGCCCCTGCACCGCCACATCCAGTGAGTTGTCGGTCTGGATAATATTACCCTGGGTATGCAGTTTTTCTGTGGCCACCGTGCGCACTCCGGTTCCCAGCGACAATCCAGAAGGCAGGGTGGTATCCTGACTTGTCTGCGCACCAACCTGGCGCACGTTTTGATACAGCAGATCCTCAAATACCGCCCGGGACCTTTTGAAGCCGTTGGTGCTGACGTTGGCCAGATTGTTGGAAACCACATTGAGGCGCGTCTGCTGCGCATCAAGTCCGCTTTTTGCTACCCATAGTGCTGGATTCATCGTTCAATTCCCCGTTAGCTGATCCGCAACAGTGACTCCGCAGCCTCTGCATTATCATTTGCGGTTTTCATCATCTTTACCTGCATCTCGTACTGGCGCTGCAGATTGATCATCTCTACCATCGCCTGTACCGCATTGACGTTGCTGCCCTCCAGCGCCCCCTGCTGCAGACGCACATTCAGGTCCGGCGTAGCAAATCCACCCTCCTTGATGCGCATCAGACCGTCATCACCCTTTTCAAGATCTTCACGGGCAGGATTAACCAGCTTGATACGTCCAACTTCCACCAGCGTCTGCGCCGTCTGTCCTACCGGGCGAATAGAGATCGTGCCATCCCGCCCCACAGTGATAGTCTCGGCCGGTGGCAGGGCAACAGGGCCGTTGTCCCCCATCAGGAGATGTCCGGCTCCCGTCATCAACAGACCGCCCGGTCCAATACTCAAATCCCCGGCCCTTGTATAGGCCTCACTACCATCCGCCGCCTGAACTGCAAACCACCCTTCACCATCAATAGCCAGATCCAGATCACGGCCGGTATGCTGCAACGGCCCCTGGGCAAAATTGATCCCCGGCCGTTCATCCATTGCATAAACACGGCTGGGATGCCCGGGTCCAAATACCGGCATACTGCGAAACTGATTCAGATCTTCGCGAAATCCTGTGGTGGTTGCATTGGCAAGGTTATTGTTAATGGAGCGCAGGGCCAACATGCGTTGCCTGGCACCACTCATCCCGACGTATAACATTCTGTCCACTGCAATTTCCCCTTCCGATTATCTCTTGTATTGAGGTATTGCAATCCACATGCCAAACATGGAGGGTTATAAAAAATGATGCCATATCATATGGTTAACAAGAAAACAGGGGGAGCAAGGATATTTCTCTGCTTCGCGGCGGCAACGAATTGCCGCCAGAGACAAAAACAATGGCCCGTGATCGTAGCGGAGCAACAGCTCTCCACCCTGACCACGGGCCATTGTTTTGCTTTTTGTATAAAAAATCAGATTTTAAACTGTCCGACCATCTCCCGCAGTTCCACGGCCAGCTTGGCCAGCTCACTACTTGATGCGGAACACTGTTGAGCATCTTTCTCCGTCTGCTCGCTGATTTCGGAAACCGTTGCAACATTGGCCGTCACATCATGGGTAACAGCAGATTGAGCTACTGTCGCGCCAGTAATCTGCTGGATGCGATCTGACAGGCCATCAACCACCTCTACAATCTGTTCCAGCGAGGCACCAGCCTGATTGGCCATCTCGACTCCCTGCTCGGCCTCCTTGCGCCCCGCTTCCATTGAAACCACGGCCGCCTCGGTTCCCGACTGGATAACCTTGACCATATCAGCAATCTCCTTGGTCGCGTCGGTAGTTCGATTTGCCAGTCCGCGCACCTCATCGGCAACAACAGCAAACCCGCGCCCTTGCTCACCTGCGCGCGCCGCCTCGATAGCGGCATTTAGCGCCAGCAGATTGGTCTGGTTAGCAATATCCTCGATAACCGATACAATCTGGTCGATCTGTTCAGAGTGGCGTGCCAGTTGCTCCACTTTTTCCGCCGACTCCTGCACTGTTGAAGAGACCTGTACCATTCCGTCAATGCTGTGCCGGACAATCTCCCCGCCCTTCACCGCCACATCTGAAGCCTGGGCAGCTGCACTGGTCGCCTCTTCAGCATGTTGCGACATCTCGCGGGAAGTCTCTTCCATCTGCTCCATGGAGCGGGCAACTGTTTGGGTCTGTACTGCCTGTTTTCCCGCTCCCTCTTTCATTTGCCGGCTGACATCCACAATCCGGGCCGTTGAGTCAGTCAGATGCTGGGCGGTAGCATTAATCTTCGACACCATGGTGTTGAGATTGCCACTTACCGTATTCAGCGCATTGGCCAGTGTTCCCATCTCGTCTTTACCCGAAATGCTCAGTTTTTGGGTAAGATCCCCTTCTGCTATTTTGTTGGCTACACCAACCAGCCGAGTAACCGGCTCAATGATAGCGCGGTTGAACATCACAAAAATTATTCCAAAACTCAGCAACGTCAATGCTATCATTGCGGTAACAGACCAGAGAATAAATACCTGGTTACCATGTGCATAGTTCGTGAATGACTTGGTCAGATTGTCACTCACCTTGCGCAACTGGTTGGAACCGCTCATTACCTCCTCATAGGCCTGCCAGTAAGCATCGGTTCCCGCTTTTTCACCCAGCAATGTCTGTACCGCCTGCTCAAATTTCCGCCATACTGTTTCCACCTCTGATATGTCTTGCAGAACGGTTTTATCTGTAGCGCCCCCATAAGCTCGGAATTCTGTCATATCAAGATTGACAGGGTATTTCCCCCCTGATTTGAACGCCGTTAATGTCTGGACAAATATATCCCTGGCAGTGTCATATTCCTCCAGACTTGGTTTCAGCCGCTCCCGTCCCAATGCAATACTGTCCGCATAAACAATATCGTAACGCCGCACACCCAGCATATCCCCTGTTTTAAAAGGCTTGCCCTTCATACTGGTATGACAGGATGCACAGACCGGTATCGTGGCATTGTCCGCAGTATAAAAGCGCAGGTGCATTTTGTTTTCAAGCTCAATGGATTTCGAAAAAACTTTTGTTGGATTGGCTCTCAGTGCAGCATAAGCTTCGCGATCAACGGCATCCTGCAGCCCCATTTTCGGGTTAACCGGATCTTCGGACAAGATGGTTATCGACATCCCACCCTTGGCAGCAAATGATTCTCCCACCATACGCGCAAAGGTCGCCGGATAGGGGACAGCCGGGTAAGACTCGTGACCGGGGTTCATGGAGATCCCAACCCCGCCCTGTTTGGCAGACCCGACCACTGCCGTGGTGTAGATACTGCGCATCTTGCTAATGTAGCTGTCGAATTGAGCCACCTTGGTTTCCAGGCTCTGCAACTCTTTTTTGGCCAGAGAGTAACCCATAACGGATTTGGCCATCGCCTGGGTCAGCATTCGCTGCCGCCCTGCTGCATCAACAATCTCAGAGTCGCTCTTGGCTCCCGCCAAAGTAACGAATACGACAACGCTGCACAGCATCACCAGAAATGATCCGGATACCAGAATTATCGCTGTTTTTGCCTTGATACTTAGTGTTCTCATTAACCAACCTCATGGTTTGACCGTCTGTTTACCGCAGCAAAACTACGGCAATACACCATGAGTATCGACGAACAAGGGGAAAGCTTTAGTTCAGGCTGAATCTCCGGGGAAACCCCGGAGCCGGGAAAATCAGAAACAGTGCTGTTCTGCAGGGAAAGAACCGGATTTGACTGCTTCAACATACCGACGCACAGCACCGGCTATACCGCAGGAGCCCGCCTCGGAATCACTGACAAAATCATGCGAAAACCTGGGCCGCTTGCCGGGAGTGATCCCCAACATGTCGTATAGAACCAGCACCTGTGCATCACAATCCGGCCCTGCACCGATTCCGATAACAGGGATGGACACGTTTTGGCTGATCTCTGCACCAAGCACCGCAGGAACACACTCCAGCAACAGCATGTCAGCTCCGGCCTCCTGCAGCGCCAGGGCGTCATTACGGATCCGGGCGGCCGCTTGCACATCACGCCCCTGCACCTTGTAGCCGCCCAGCTTGTGCACCGACTGGGGAAGCAATCCAAGATGGGCGCACACCGGAATGCCGTGCTCTGTCAGGCGGCGCACCGTCTCCAGCTGCATGGCGCCCCCTTCCAGCTTGACCATCTGCGCCCCCCCCTCTTTCATCAGCCGCCCGGCGCTCTGCAGAGCCTGGCGCGGATCGGCATCTGCCATGAATGGCATATCCACCATCAGCAACGCCCGATGGCTGCCGCGGGCCACACATTGGGTGTGGTAGATCATCTCATCCAGCGTCACCGGCAGGGTAGTGTCCCGCCCCTGGATCACCATCCCCAGCGAATCACCCACCAGCAGAATCTCTACCCCTGCATCATCCAGCAGCGAGGCAAAACTGCTGTCGTAAGCGGTCAGGCAGGTTATTTTCTCACCTCTGTTTTTCATCGCCTGCAAGGTGGTGACGGTAATCCGGCTCATACGCCCCCCTGCAGCTCCAGAGGAAGTGGATTGAAATAGTGTCTGCCGCTTCGGGTCTCCTTGATCTGCTCCAGCAACTGGACATAGTCCCGCTCACTTTCAACCAGGTCGATCTCGGTGGCATTTACGATCAGCACCGGCGCAGCAGTATAGTTGTGAAACAGTCGGGTATAGGCTTCTGACAGGCGGCGCAGGTAGTTTATGTCAATATGACGTTCATAATCCCGGCCGCGCTTGTTGATTCGCCTCATCAATACATCTGCAGGCGCCTGCAGATAGATGACCAGATCCGGAACCGGCGCCTCCAGCGTGGTCTGCTCATAGATCTGCTCATACAGTCGCAGTTCATCCTGATCCAGTGTTGCCTCGGCAAACAGCCGATCTTTCTCCAGCAGATAGTCTGCTACCCGGACAGGGCTGAACAGTTCTGCCTGACGCAGCTCCTGCATCTGCCGGGAGCGCTGCATCAGGAAATAGAGCTGAGTCGGCAGGGCGGCACTCTGCGGATCCCGGTAAAAGCGCTCCAGGAAGGGGTTCTCTTCAGCACCTTCGAGCAATAACTCACAACCAAAGCTTTCACCGATACGCCGGGCGAGACTGGTCTTGCCAACGCCGATAGGCCCCTCTACTACAATAAAACGGTGTGGATTGTTCATCGATCCAGTGTTAAATTCACGAAATTATTATTTACCGCGAAGGCACAGAGTACACAGAGTGCAGCTCATAATCAAAGGTGAATGCCTCACGACTTCAATGGATAAACGGAAATGCTCTCCATCATATCCAGGAACGGAGCTGTCAGTAACAGATTTCGGGACTGTCCAGTGGCTCCAGTTCATCATCGGGATGTTCTTTCACCAGCTCCGCCAGCAGTTCCCCACTGTTGAACTGAAGGTCGGGAGCAATTTCGTAGAGCGGGTACAGCACGAAATCACGCTGTAGCAACCCCGGGTGAGGAACGGTAAGCCGCCCTGTATTGAACTGCTCATCCCCAAACAGCAGCAGATCCAGATCCAAGGTACGCGGCCCCCAGCGCACCCCGTTTCTGACTCTGCCCTGCTGCTGTTCTATGGATTGCAGCTCAGACAGCAATGCGTGAGCATCAAGGCAGGTATCGATAGCAGCCACTGCATTGACAAAGTCCGGCTGATCAACAGGCCCAATGGGCTTGCTCCGATACAATCGGGAGTACCCGGCAAGTTCTGTTTGTGGAATCTGCTTCAGTGCAATCAGCGCATTGTGTATCTGGAGCAGTGGATTTTGCTGATTGCTCCCCAGTCCGATGTAGGCTCTGACTGGCATCTGCTCAGGAAGCGGAACGGGTACCCGCCGCCGGGCGCTTGCGCGGGCGGCGGCGACGACGCGGTGACTTTCTCTGCTGTGGACTCAATTCCGCCAGCATCTTCTCGCGCTGCTGGTCATCAACCTCCTGGAATCGGCTCCACCAGTCGCTCAGTTCACGCTCCACTTCACCACTATCAGCGCGCAGCAGCATGAAATCATAACCGGCCCGAAAACGGGGGTGATTCAACGTCCGGTAGGCACGTTTTCCAAAGCGCTGTGCAAGGCGCTCCTGCATCGACCAGATCTCCCGCATCTGCAGGGTAAAACGGCGTGGTACCGATATGTTCTTGCGCTGTTTTTCCAGCACCCTGTCTCCAGCCACTTGCAGAGACTGAAGCTTCGACATCCCCTCTTTCCGCAATTCTTCAGCCAGCTGGCGCACCGGCTCCCACAGGATGGCGGCAAACAGAAAGGCCGGGGTGACCGGCTTGTTCTCTGCTATCCGCCGATCAGTGTTTTCCATTGCATGCAGCAGAAAAGTTATCGGGAACCCCTGCTCCTCTCTCTCCAGACTGCTCTCGGTCTGGGGAAAAAGAATGCCGAACTGATTGTAGTGACGCATCATTTCGAAAGTTGCAACTGCATGGCCACTCAAAAACATTTTAAGCATTTCGTCAAACAGACGGGCGGGAGGCACATCAGCAAGCAGCTCACCAAGCTCTTTCAATGCTGATTCCGTCTCATCTTCCACACGAAACCCCAGTTTGGCGGCAAACCTCACTGCACGTAACATCCTCACGGGATCTTCCCTGTAGCGCTGCCCGGTATCACCAATCAGACGCAACAGACCATTTTGCAGATCATCCAGGCCACCAGTGTAATCAACGATGGAATAATCCTTGATATTGTAATAAAGCGCATTGACAGTGAAATCCCGCCTTACAGCATCCTCTTCGAGCGTACCGTAGACATTGTCCCGCACCACCATTCCGTTACGGGTCTCCCCCTCACCACTTCCACCATCACCATGGTGGCCGCGAAATGTCGCCACCTCGATGATTTCGCCCCGAAAATAGACATGCGCCAGACGAAAACGGCGTCCGATAAGGCGACAGTTGCGAAACAGCTCCTTGACCTTTTCGGGGGTGGCGTTGGTGGCAACATCAAAATCCTTTGGCTCCCGGCCCAGCAGCAGATCGCGTACCCCTCCACCCACCAGATAGGCCTCATAGCCGGCATCTTTCAGGCGGTACATGACCTTCACAGCATTATCGCTGATACTGCTACGGGAGACGGGATGTTCGGAGCGGGGAATGATGACCGGGGATGATGCTGGCTGAGGGTCTCGTGTCCGTACTTCCCAAAAGCGCTTGAGCCAGGAGAACATCCGGGTATAATAACACAAATAATATAGAGCTGAACACTGCTCCCATCGTCTAGCGGTCCAGGACGTCGCCCTCTCACGGCGAAAACAGGGGTTCGAGTCCCCTTGGGAGTACCATATTCATTTCCCTTTCCCCTCCGGAACCGGTCAGAGTTTCGCTAAAAGGGTACCTCAAAAATAGTAATTTTTTCGCGAGAGCAAGGAAACTCCACGCACAGAACCGCACCGTATAAGAATTCGAGCACGGGGGCTGACGCCACTATCACGGAAAAGCACATATCCAGATGTGCCCTAAAGTTTCGCAGCGCTGTTCCCGATAGGGATGTCAGGAAACAGGAGTACCGCCTCCACTTTATTTGATTCACCACCATTCCGACTCGGGGGAAATCTGTATGAAAAACCGCTCGCTGCTCACGATAGCCGTAACCCTGGCTTTAACCGGCAACATTACGCTGGCAGCCCCTTTTGGCAGCTTCGATCCGCGCTCCATGGCAATGGGTGGTACCGGCGTCGCTTCCGGAACTGGTGCAAATGCCAGCTTCTACAACCCGGCCTTGCTGGCTGGTGACAGCAACCGGTTCCACCTGGAGCTCCCTGTTCTCGGCTTCAATGTGGCCGACCCGGATGAGCTGATAAAGGAACTGGACGATTTCCAGAGCGGGAACCAGCTCGATCTTCTGGATGAGGCGGTCAGGCAGTTCAATCTTCTACCCACATCAAACAATGCCCAGGCCGTTGTGAACAGCATGAGCGACGTCAACGACACTGTAAAAACATTCAGCAACAAGGCGCTGGAAGGAAGCCTGTTTGGCGGCAGCGTGATCAGCTTTCCAGCCAAGGAGTATGGAGTTGCATTTCACCTATCAGGGATTGCAACCGGCGGCGCCCAACTGGATTACAGAGACGCACAAACCGTGAACTTGCTGAACAGCGAACTGACGGAATTAATCGGGCTTCAGGATGCAGTTACCAGTGCCAACACTGATGCAGAAAGGATTGCCGCCCTTCAGGACTTGCAAAATTTCGCCACTGGCAGTCAGTTTGTACAGTATGACTCTGTGACTGAAACCGCCACAATTACCAACGTGGAACCCGAGTCCGAGCTGCAAACCCGCGCCATCGCAATCGCCGAAGTCGGGATCTCCTTTGCCCGGAACATGGAGTTCAGCTTTGGTAAGCTGGCAATTGGTGTAACCCCGAAATATATGCAGGTATCCACAATCGATTATGTGGCCAACGTAAAAAGTGCCGAATTCAGTCTTGATACCAATAAGATGGACTCCAGCACTTTTAATATTGATGTAGGTGTCGCCAAAAGCTATGACAACGGTATTACCACCGGTGTAGTAATCAAAAACCTCATCCCGCAAAGCTTTGAAACAGCCAATACAAGCGGGATGGGAGATATCAAAATGAATCCGCAGGTACGTTTTGGCGTTGCCCGCTCTACCGTATGGAACAGCGTGGCCAGAAGCACTGTGGCTCTGGATCTGGACGTAACTGAAAACGAGCCAGTGGGCTTCGATCAAAAAACCCGTTATCTCGGATTAGGCGCTGAACTGGATATTTACAGCACCGCACAGTTACGACTGGGATACAGGAAAAACCTGAGTAACGGCAGCTATGCCGACAGTATCAGCACGGGGCTGGGTCTCTCTCCACTGGGGGTACATCTGGATCTCGCCCTGTCCGCCAGCCCAAATCTGGAACAGGTATCTGCGGGAGTGCAGCTCGGATTCCGCTATTAACCCGTATATGGACTCCGGTGTCGCCCCCCGGGGTCTAACACCGGAGTCCGGAACCTACAGAGGTACCGAATAGCGCAGCATAAACAGCGACATTTCACTGCGCGGCTGAAAAATCTCCACCCCGGAAAACTGGCTGTCACAACTCACCCGTTTCCGTGACGAAGGGGAAAAACGGTAGCCATCATAACCCAACGAAACCACCGCTCTGTTCACCAAATGATAGCCGATGGTGAACGAGAGGGTATTGTTTTTACCGGGAGTCAGCTTCACGTCATCACATTTCCCATCCAGATAAAACTCCGTTATTTTTTCCCGGATCAAAAAAGGCGCCTTAATCCCCAACCGGCTGAACCATCCCGCCGGCCGTTTGCTTTTCAACCCAACTTCGAAACGCAGATAGCCAACCCCATAGTACTCTTTATAACCATAAGTTCCACGCAGATCTCGCAACCACCACTCTCCTCCTGCTCCCAGTGACAAGGTGGGAATAAAACTCCATTGCAGGGACGGGAATTGAGCCTCATATCCAGGCTCAACCGCAATACCCCAGTAGTGAGTTTTGGCCGAATAGGCTGTCAACAGACCGCCAGGGTGTTGCAAATGACCCCGATAATCGACATTGCCAAAATAGCCTCGTATGGCAAGATTGAACAAAGAGTCCTTGCCAGCCAAACGGGAAGAGTGCTCAAACCCGACCAGGATACGGGAACCGGTTTCAGTCAGCAAACGCTTGCCCGACCCATCATATTCCCGCCAATCAAACTGCTCCACACCAAATTTGATACGGTTCTCGCGCGCTTCAACCAGTGTCCCGATCAGCAGCAGCCATAGCAGAAACCCGGCCCTGAAATGGCTGACACAGCTCAACCGGCACTGCACAGTACGGTTCTGCTGCAGGTTGATTTTACCCGTTGTCCCAAAACGCTTCCCTCTATCACAGCTTGCTCCCGTATGCGGTAACCTTCATATACCATAGGCCCTGCGCAACAGGGTCAGCGGGTGCTCCGCCCGACTGCCGTTTGCCAGGCCATTCTCAATCTGGCGTCCCGCCATGGGGCAATCGCTGCCGTAATGATCAGGAATAACCTGTCTCACCCGATCCACCACGGGACGGGCAAGTTCCATGGATACCTCATAATGCTCCCTCTTTATGGCATAACTGCCACCACGACCGGAACAACTGGCGATAACCTCCACGTGAGTACCCGGTATCAGACTCAGGATATCACGGGTATTCATACCGGTATTCCGGACTCTCAGATGGCAAGGTAGATGGTACGATACCACGCCAAGAGAGTGTTTGAAATCGGTTTTCAGCCGTCCCTCCTCATGGCGCTGCACAAGATATTCAAAGGGATCAAATACCGCACCCCTTACCTTCTGTACCAAAGGATCATCGGGGAACAGTAATGGCAGCCACTGTTTGAACATCAATACGCAAGCGGGCAGTGGCGCAACAATACTCCAACCCTTGTCCACCCACTCGGCCAACAGTGGAATATTCTCTTTTCCGGCTTTCTCCACTGCATCCAGATCGCCCAGCTCCAGCCTGGGCATCCCGCAGCAATGCTCTTTTTCAGGCAGAGCAACAGGAATGGCATTATGTTCGAGTATAGCGCACAGATCATCACCCGGATCCGGTTCATTGCAGTTACCGAAACAAGTGGAAAACAGCACTACACCGGTATCCACAGATTTGGCTGCAGACGCTGATGAAACCAGATTGTTGCGGCGTTTACGCAAAGTGTCTCGATGACAGGCTGGCAGCGGCGCATCCGGGTGCAGATGCAGCATGCTGCGCAGCGAACGACTGTTACCAGCAGCATTAATTATTTGAGCAACCAGCGGAATAGTGGCCAACCTGCCGATCCTGCCCGGAGAGGCGAGCAGCCTGTCGCGGAAACTTGCTCCCCGTTCGCTGAAATTGAACGCCTTGGCCCATAACATCAACCGGGGGAAATCCACGCTCTGCTCGTGGGGGGGGATATAGGGACACTTGGTGGCGTAACACAGATCACAGAGATAGCAGTTATCCACAATCTTCCAGTAATCCTGCTTTGCCACGCTATCCAGCTCCATGGTAGCAGACTCATCCACAAGCTCGACAAGGGTGGGAAAGGCATTGCACAGATTAAGGCAGCGCCGGCAGCCATAGCAGATATCAAAAATCCGCTCCAGCTCCTGAAACAGCGCATCTTCATCATGGAAGAGAGAATCTTTCCTGTTCAGCGGCAGCCGGAATGGCGCTTCGCAATTTCCAGCACAGGCACTTTTTCCAGAAATAGTCATACCCCGGTTATCAACTCAAACACCCCGCCCCTGACAGCAACACCGGCAAGGAACACCCGATACCAATAGCCAAAAACATTCCAACAGCCTGAAATGCCCATTATATCCCGGGAATTCTGGCAAGCGATGGTCAGCAAACCAAACCGCTTGCCTATACCACCTTTTGAATACCACCTTCTTGTTGGAATCATTTTAACCCGACACTCTTTTTGTTTGATATGATCCCTGTGTATTTAAACAGCAAGAATCAGTCCGTGACCAAAAAAAGCACCAAAACCACAGATACCACCGTAGACTTCGAAGCCGCTCTGCAGGAACTTGAAAAACTGGTAGAGCAGATAGAAAAAGGAGAACTCACGCTGGAGGAGTCGTTGCGGGATTTTGAACGAGGTATCGAACTGACCCGAAAATGCCAACAGGCACTGCAGGAAGCTGAGCAGCGGGTGCTGCTGTTATCCGGAAAGGATGACGATGCTGAACTGGTTCCCTTTGAAGACCATACCCCTTCAAAATGAAACTTGCCGGAACGATCCTTCATGATTGATACCCCTGCACTGCAAAATTATCGCACCCGGATTGAGGCTGCATTCGAACACTGGCTTCCCAGTACAAACACCCACCCGGGCTGCCTCCATGAAGCAATGCGCTACGCCGTATTGAACGGTGGCAAACAGATACGCCCACTACTGGTATACGCAAGCGGCAATGCGCTGGATGTGCCTGTTGACACACTGGACGACCCCGCCTGTGCGGTAGAGCTTATTCACGTATTCTCGCTTGTACACGACGACCTTCCGGCAATGGATGATGACGATCTGCGGCGCGGCAAACCCACCTGCCACAAGGTCTATGATGATGCCACCGCGATTCTGGCAGGCGACGCCCTGCAGTCGCTGGCCTTCTATGTCTTGTCCCACAGCAACCGCATCAAGGTCACCGCCGAACGCCGGCTGGAGATGCTGGAAACACTCTCTTTTGCCAGTGGCTCACGCGGCATGGCTGGAGGCCAGGCCATTGATATCGCCTCGGAGGGAGAACAGTTAACCGTTGCCGAACTGGAAGACATGCATATCCATAAAACGGGAACGCTTATCAGGGCGAGCGTCAAGCTGGGCGCATTAAGCTCTCCCCATGCCACACCCGAACAGATAAAACAGCTGGATCGCTATGCAAAATGCATCGGCCTCTCCTATCAAATCCAGGATGACATCCTGGATATCGAAGGAGACACCACTACCCTGGGGAAAGCACAGGGGGCTGATTTGGCACGCAACAAACCAACCTACCCTGCCCTGCTGGGCATGGAGGGGGCCAAACGCCGGGCGCGGGAACTACATGAGCAATCAATGGACAGCCTGTCAGGATTCGACCAGCGGGCCGACCTGCTCCGTCAATTGTCACGCTACATAATCAAGCGAAGCAGTTAGTGGAACGAACAAAAACCACTTGCAACAAAACGCATAAAAGCTGATCATTAATCGTTTCACTCCGAATCCGCAATCTGGCAGGATGGGGCAGCCAGTTGCAGATATTGGGTTTAGCGCGTTCAGGGCAGAGTTTTTTATGTCCTATACAATTTAAATGGGTACAAATCGCACGTAATGAGCGGCAATAAATCCTATCCCCTGCTGGAAGCCATTGAAACCCCGGAGCAGCTTCGACAGATCCCCACTTCGGACCTGCCCCAACTGGCCGAAGAACTGCGGCAGTTTCTCATCAGCAGCATTGCAACAACCGGCGGCCACCTTTCCGCCGGGCTCGGCACCGTCGAGCTGACCATTGCGCTTCACTATGTCTACAACACTCCGGAAGACCGCCTGATCTGGGACGTGGGACACCAGAGTTATCCCCACAAGATTCTTACCGGGCGTCGTGAAATGATGTCCACTCTGCGTCAACAGGGTGGGTTGTCCGGCTTTCCCAAACGCACTGAAAGTCCCTACGACAGTTTCGGCACCGGCCACTCAAGCACCTCAATCAGCGCCGCATTGGGGATGGCCATCGCCGCCCGGCAAGGGGGTAGCAACCGCCAGGTTGCCGCTATTATCGGGGATGGCGCCATGACTGGTGGAATGGCATTCGAGGCGCTCAACCACGCTGGTCACCTGAAATCCAACCTGCTGGTAATTCTCAACGACAACGAGATGTCCATCTCACCCAATGTTGGGGGAATGCACAACTATCTGGCAAAAATACTCTCCGGCAAACTCTACTCCACAGTGCGCGACGGCAGCAAAAACGTACTCAGCATCGTACCACCCATGTGGGAGCTGGCACGCAAGGCGGAAGAACATATGAAAGGGATGGTGATCCCCGGCACACTGTTTGAAGAGCTGGGTTTCAACTACATCGGCCCCATTGATGGCCATGATCTGCCCACCCTGATTACAACCATGAAAAACCTGCGGGAACGGGATGAACCCCAGTTTCTGCACATCGTTACCAAAAAAGGGAAGGGGTTTCCACCGGCAGAAAAAAATCCGACATGCTATCACGGGGTGACCTCATTCAACCCGGAATCAGGGGAGCTCTGTGCCGGTTCTACAACACCGGCAAGTTATACCGAGCTGTTTGGAGAGTGGATCTGCGACATGGCCGAACAGGATGAGCGCCTCATCGGAATTACTCCGGCAATGTGCGAAGGTTCCGGGCTGGTGGAGTTCTCCCGGCTCTTCCCGCAACGCTATTTCGATGTGGGAATCGCTGAACAGCACGCCGTCACCCTGGCGGCCGGAATGGCCTGTGACGGCCTCAAGCCGGTAGTGGCGATCTACTCCACCTTTCTGCAACGAGCATACGACCAGCTTATTCATGATGTGGCACTGCAGAACCTGCCCGTCCTGTTCGCCATCGACCGTGCCGGATTGGTGGGCGCCGATGGGCCAACCCATGCCGGCAGCTTTGACCTGAGTTATCTGCGCTGCATTCCCAACCTGATCATCATGGCTCCGGCTGATGGGAACGAACTGCGCCGCATGCTCTATACCGGTTTTCGGCATAATGGCCCGGTTGCTGTCCGTTATCCTCGCGGCAGTGGACCTGATGTCATTGTGGAAAGAGCGATGAAAGAGCTGGTCATCGGCAAGGGCCAAGTCTGCCGTGAGGGCCGCCGGGTTGCCCTGATTGCATTCGGCAGCATGGTGACACCGGCACTTCAGGCAGCTGAAGAGCTGGATGCCACCGTGGTGAATATGCGTTTCATCAAACCACTGGATGTGCCGCTGCTGATGGATATGGTACGGCATCACGATATTCTCGTTACTATCGAAGAGAATGCCGTTGCCGGCGGGGCCGGCAGCGCGATCAACGAGTGCCTGCACCAGCATGGCGCCGAAATTCCGGTTATCAACCTGGGGCTTCCCGACCGGTTCGTGGAACATGGCAAACATGAAGAGCTGCTGGCGCAGTGCGGTCTGGATGCAAAAAGTATTGCCAAGACCGTACGCGACTATTTAGACTGAGTCCATTGCTCCATCAGCCGAGATCTGCCATGCCCACGAAATACACCATGAAAATCATCACCGACTTTGCCGCGGCCCATCTGTTGCGCGGCTATGACGGCCCTTGCTGTCGGCTGCACGGCCATAACTGGAAGGTAGAGGTAGAGGTTACTGCCTCAAGTCTGGACGAGATCGGTATGGGTATTGATTTCAAGGTTATCAAACAGAATACCCGGCAGGTCATCGAGCGGCTGGATCACCGCAATCTCAATGAGATTCCCCCATTTGATCAACTGAATCCCACGGCGGAAAACATTGCCGCCCACCTGTATGCAGAGCTGTCCCGGCAACTCAACAGTGAACGGGTCAGAATCAGTGCAGTCACCTTGTGGGAGACAGAGCGCGCCTCTGTCCGCTATTCGGAGAGCTGATTTTTATGGAAGACGTGCAAAATCTGGCGGACACCCGCCGTATCCCGATCAACAAGGTGGGAATCAAGGACATCCGCCATCCGGTACGGATCCGAGATCGCAGTGGTGGCGAGCAGCACACCATCGCCAGTTTCAACATGTACGTCAATCTGCCGCACAACTTCAAGGGCACCCACATGTCCCGATTTGTGGAGATCCTCAACCAGCATGAACGGGAGATTTCGGTCAAGTCATTCAAGGATATCCTGGTCGAGATGACAGAACGACTGGAAGCCGAGGCGGGACACATCGAGATGAGCTTCCCTTACTTCATCAACAAAACCGCACCGGTCTCGGGCGTACAAAGCTTGCTGGATTACGATGTCACCTTTATTGGTGAATTCAGAAAAGGCACCCCGGTCATCACCGTCAAAATCCTGGTGCCTGTCACCAGTCTCTGCCCCTGTTCCAAACAAATTTCCGATTTTGGCGCCCACAACCAGCGCTCCCATGTAACCATCACCGCCCGGCTCAACAGTTTTATCTGGATAGAAGAGATCATCGACCTGGTTGAAAAAGAGGCCTCATGCGAACTGTACGGGCTCCTCAAGCGCCCGGATGAAAAATTCGTTACCGAACGGGCCTACAACAATCCGAAATTTGTCGAGGATATGGTTCGTGATGTTGCCGCCCGGCTGAATACTGACAAACGCATTGACGCCTACACGGTGGAGTCGGAAAATTTCGAATCCATCCATAACCACTCAGCCTATGCGCTGATTGAAAGGGATAAAACCGTATAAACGGGCATTGATGGAGCGGCAGGACTCATCTGTCCACCTCCTCCACCGTCACCTCGGCCAGCGAACCGCTGCCGGCGGCAATATCATAGCTCTTGTCCAGCTTCATCATCAGGCTCAACTGGCTGGGTGAGTCGGCATGGGCCAGAGCCGCTTCCTTGGTTATCGCGCCCTCTTCATAGAGTTCGTACAGTGACTGGTCAAAGGTTCGCATACCTTCCTGGTTGGGTTTGGCCATAAGCTCTTTCAGCTCATGAATCTTGCCCTTGAGAATCAGATCCGCAATCATTGGTGTCAGCACCATCACCTCGGTCACCACTCGGCGGCTTTTCCCGTCCTTGGTGGGAATAAGTTGTTGGGCAATAACTGCTTTGAGATTCAGGGAAAGATCCATCAGCAGCTGCCGTGACCGCTCTTCCGAAAAGAAGTGGATGATGCGTTCAAGTGCCTGGTTTGCCGTGTTGGCATGCAGGGTAGCCAGGCACAGATGGCCACTCTCGGCAAATGCTATCGCGTAATCCATGGTATCGGCGCAGCGGATCTCGCCAATGGTTATCACATTGGGAGCCTGGCGCAGCGCATTACGCAAGGCCACTTCGTAACTCTCGGTATCAATACCCACCTCACGCTGGGTAACGATACATTTCTGATGAGAGTGCAGATACTCGATAGGATCCTCAATGGTAAGAATATGTCCATTGTCGTTGCGGTTGCGGTAGTCAATCATTGCCGCCATGGTGCTGGACTTGCCAGCGCCCGTTCCTCCAACAACCAGGATCAGGCCCCGCTTGAGCATGCTGAGTTTCTCCAGTACCGGCGGCAGGTGCAGTTCATTTACCGACGGGATCTTGCTCTCGATACGGCGCAAGACCATACCCAACTGACCACGCTGCTGGAATGCACTGAGCCGGAACCGGCCAAGACCGGTACAACCGATAGCAATATTACACTCATGCGTCTCCACGAATTGCTCTTGTTGCTTTGGGGTCAGGGCGCTCATGACCAGCTCTCGCACCTGTTCCGGATTCATGGTCTCCCTGGACAGCATCCGAATCACTCCATCAATTTTCATGCTGGGGGGCAGCGCCACGGTAATAAACAGATCGGATGCCCTGTGCTCCACCATCAAGCGCAGCAGCGTATCCAGGTCATGCAACGGCACATCCGTCTGGCTCATACCTTGAATGCCTCCTTGTTCTTCGCCTTGCTGCGCGCATCGGCAGGATTGATAAGCCGTTTGCCAAGCAGATCCTGCAAACACTGATCCAGTGTCTGCATTCCCACCGCCTTGCCGGTCTGGATGGCGGAGTAGATCTGTGGAATCTTGTCCTCCCGAATCAGGTTACGGATGGCTGGATTGGTGATTAGGATCTCATGCGCAGCCACACGGCCACCGCCGGTTTTTTTCATCAGGGTCTGGGATATCACCGCCCGCAATGATTCAGACAGCATGGTTCTAATCATTGATTTTTCACCCGCAGGGAACACATCGATGATGCGGTCTATGGTTTTCGCTGCCGAGTTGGTATGCAGTGTGCCAAATACCAGATGCCCCGTCTCGGCTGCGGTAATGGCAAGGCGGATGGTCTCCAGATCACGCATTTCACCCACCAGAATGGTGTCCGGATCTTCGCGCAAGGCGGAGCGCAGCGCCTCGGTGAATCCCAGCGTATCACGATGCACCTCCCGCTGCTGGATCAGGCATTTTTTACTTTTGTGAACAAACTCTATCGGATCTTCAATGGTAAGAATATGATGGTGCTTGGTTTCGTTGACATAGTCAATCATTGCGGCCAGCGTGGTGGATTTACCGGAACCTGTTGGCCCCGTCACCAGCACTAGGCCATTGGGTACATCAACGATATCCTTGAGTACCGCCGGTGCTTTCAGATCCTCCAGCGACAAAATCTCGGTCGGAATCTGGCGAAACGCCGCACTGGGACCACGTCCCTGGTGAAAGGCATTGACGCGAAAGCGCGCCACACCCGGAAGCTCAAAGGAAAAGTCTGTTTCCAGAAACTCCTCAAAATCCTTACGCTGTTTGTCTCCCATAATGTCATAAATCAACTTCTGCGCCTGCTCCTGGCTGAGCTCAGGAAGATTGATACGACGAATATCACCATCCACACGAATCATGGGAGGAAGACCTGCAGAGAGATGCAGGTCAGATGCACCGTGCTGGACGGTAAAAGCGAGCAGTTCAGTTATATCCATGTTTCCCCTCTCATATATCGTTTTTACGTATAATTCGCACTATGAAATCCCGGATTGCCGATAACCTGGCCCAGCTACACAAACGAATTCAGCAGGCCGAACGGCGTTATCAACGCCCGCCCGGCTCAGTGCAACTGCTGGCGGTGAGCAAAACCCGCCCGGCCGAGGATATCCTTGCCGCAGCAACCTGCGGACAACGCCATTTCGGCGAAAACTATCTGCAGGAAGCGGTGGAAAAGATCACCGCTCTCGCTGACCTCAATCTGTGCTGGCATTTCATCGGGCCGATTCAGTCCAACAAAACCCGGCTCATCGCCACCCATTTTCATTGGGTACACAGCGTCGATCGCCTGAAGATCGCCCGGCGGCTCAGCGACCAGCGTCCCGCACATCTACCGCCGCTCAATATCTGTCTGCAGGTCAACATCAGTGATGAGGCGAGCAAATCCGGACTCTCTCTATCCGAGCTACCCGAGGCCGCCAGGCAGATTGCCGGACTGCCCAACCTGCATCTGCGGGGTTTAATGGCCATTCCACAGCGCAGCTCCCATTTTGAGCAACAGCGCCACTCCTTCCGTCAGTTGCATCAGGCGTTACAATCCCTCAACAACGAAGGCATTGGACTGGACACCCTCTCCATGGGAATGTCGACCGATATGGAGGCAGCGATTGCCGAAGGTGCTACCATTGTGCGTATCGGCACCGATATTTTTGGCCCGCGTGATTGAATCTTTACCCTGCGACCTTGTACCCTATTCGAATACCTTTCCCTTAGTTAGCGGAAACCAATATGCAAAACTTTAATATAGGCTTCATCGGTGGCGGCAACATGGCTCGCAGCCTGATTGGGGGGCTGATTGCCAACGGTTTTGAGCGCGACAAAATCAGCGTTACCGAACCCGATGAGGAGAAACGCGCCCGGCTCGCCGCAGACTTCGGCATCCATACGCTGGACAGCAATCAACAAATTGCCGCTACTGCCGATGTATTGTTGCTGGCCGTAAAACCACAGGCCATGAAGCAGGTGGCGGAGGATATAGTATCAGCCGTACAGCAAAACCATCCGCTGATAATCTCCATTGCCGCAGGAATACGGGAGTCGGACATCAACCGCTGGCTGGGAGGAAACTGCGCCATCGTGCGCGCCATGCCCAATACCCCGGCACTGGTGGAGTGCAGCGCTACGGCCCTGTACGCCAATTCACGGGTCCACGAGCAACAGCGCGAGCAGGCCGAATCCGTATTGCGGGCCGTCGGTCTCGCCCTGTGGCTGGACAGAGAGGAGCAGATGGACGCCGTTACCGCCCTGTCCGGTAGCGGGCCCGCCTATTTTCTGCTGATAATGGAGATCATGGAGCAGACTGCTGTCACATTGGGGCTGGATGACAAGACCGCTCGCCTGCTGACCCTACAGACCGCATTTGGCACCGCCAAGATGGCACTGGAGAGCAACGAAGATGCAGCCACCTTGCGACGGCGCGTGACCTCGCCAGGTGGAACAACCGAACAGGCTATCAAGGTACTGGAGGATGGTGGCCTGTGGGAGCTGTTCCACCAGGCGCTGACTGCGGCACGCACCCGTTCGGAAGAGCTGGCCAAACAACTGGGAGAAAAGTGATGGGAGGGAATTACGCCGAACATGCAGGGGTGTTTCTGATTCAAACCCTGTTTGGACTCTATATTCTGGCAATCATGCTGCGTTTCCTGTTGCAGTGGGTACGCGCCGATTTCTACAACCCGGTGTCACAGTTTCTGGTCAAGATAACCAACCCCCTGCTCAAGCCACTGCGGCGCCTTATTCCCGGGTTCGGGGGAATGGATCTGGCCGCCATTGTGCTGATGCTGCTACTGCAGATGTTGGAGCTGTTCCTAGTTGGAGTCATCGTGGGGCAGGCATTCAACCCGCTCGGCGTTCTGCTTATGTCCGTAGGCGAGCTGCTCTCGCTGGCGGTCTACGTCTTTATCTTTGCCATCATTATCCAGATCATACTGAGCTGGATTCAACCCGGCAGCTACAACCCGATCATCGGTCTGGTCAACCGGATTGCCGAACCGCTGCTGGCCCCGGCGCGGCGGCTCATCCCGCCCATCTCCGGTCTGGATCTGTCACCACTGGCGGTACTCATTCTGTTGCAACTGACCCTGATCCTGCTGGTATCACCAGTCAAGGATCTCGGCAGGATGCTGGCATTCCAATGAACCAGGCAGGTTTTTATCATTGGCGTGGTGATATGCTGGAGCTGAATGTGCGGGTACAGCCCAAAGCGAGCAGGGATGAGATCGTCGGCCCACTGGGTAGCGACCTCAAGGTGCGCATCACCGCCCCGCCAATAGAGGGCCAGGCTAACGCCCACCTTGTCCGGTTTCTGGCAAAAATATTCGGTGTACCCCGCGCCCGAGTCACTCTGGTCAGTGGCGAGAAAGGACGCCGCAAGCAGCTGCGCATTCAAGCCCCTGCCCGGCTGCCGGAAATGATCAACGGAAACCAGAACTGATGCCGGACACCATCCCCGAAGACTCCGTTGGCCTGGTAACACCGCAGACCAGTCACTTCGATACTCCGCTGACACTCGATTGCGGACGGGAGCTGCCCGAGTACGACCTGATCTATGAGACCTACGGCAAGCTGAACGTGGATCACAGCAACGCCGTGCTGATCTGTCACGCCCTCTCCAGCGACCACCACGCCGCCGGCTACCACTCTATGGAAGATCGCAAACCCGGCTGGTGGGACTCCTGCATCGGCCCCGGCAAACCCATCGACACCAACCGCTTTTTTGTCGTCTGCCCCAACAACCTGGGTGGCTGCAAGGGCTCCAGCGGACCAACTACCATCAACCCCAAGACCGGCAAACGTTACGGGCCGGATTTCCCCATCATCACGGTGGGTGACTGGGTACGCAGCCAGGCGCGGCTCGCCGATCTGCTCGGCATCGAGCGCTGGGCCGCGGTAATCGGTGGCAGTCTGGGCGGAATGCAGGCACTGCAGTGGGCCATCGACTTCCCGGAACGGTTGAGCCACAGTGTCATCATCGCTGCCGCACCCAAGCTGTCAGCACAGAACATCGCCTTCAACGAGGTAGCCCGCCAAGCCATCATGTCCGACCCCGACTTCCATGAAGGACGCTATTACGAACACGACACCGTGCCACGGCGCGGACTGATGCTGGCGCGGATGCTGGGACACATCACCTACCTGTCGGATGAATCGATGCGCAACAAGTTCGGCCGGGAACTGCGTGAAGGAAAGATAAACTTCGGCTTCGATGTGGAGTTTCAGGTAGAGAGCTATCTGCGCTATCAGGGGCGCTCCTTTGTGGACCGCTTCGACGCCAACACCTACCTGTTGATGACCAAGGCGCTGGACTATTTCGACCCCGCCAGCAAAACCGGCGGTGATCTGGCCGCCGCCCTGAAGCCGGTTCAGGCGCACTTTCTGGTGGTCTCCTTCACCAGCGACTGGCGTTTCGCCCCAGCCCGCTCGCGGGAGATCGTCAAAGCGCTCACCGACGGAGACAACCCCGTTGCCTACGCCGAAGTCGAGGCGCACCAGGGGCATGACGCCTTTCTGATGCCGATTCCGCAATATATCAAACTGTTCCGGGCCTATATGAACCGGGTGGCAGAGGAGATTGGATGATGGTGGCACTGCGTCCCGATCTGGAGATCATCAGCCAGTGGATCAAGCCCCGCTGCCGGGTGCTGGATCTGGGTTGCGGTGACGGCACCCTGCTCCGCCACCTGCGCGAAACCAAACAGGTAGAGAGCTACGGACTGGAGATTGATGACGAAAACATTACCCGTTGCATCCAGTCCCGGGTCAACGTCCTGCAGATGAATATCGACAGCGGCCTGTCCGATTTCGACGCGGACTCCTTCGACTATGTGGTGATGAGTCAGACACTGCAGGCCATGCAGCACCCGGATAAAATACTCGACGAAATGCTGCGCGTGGGACGTGAAGGCATCGTCACCTTCCCCAACTTCGGCCATTGGCTCAACCGTCTGCAGATAACCTTCGGCGGCCGGATGCCGCAATCCAGGGTGCTGCCTGAACGGTGGTACTCCACTCCCAACATCCACCTCTGCACCCTCAATGATTTCGAACAGCTGTGCCGCGAAAAAGATATCGAAATCCTGCAGCGCACAGTGGTGAATTTCGCCCATCGCACCAGCCCGCTGATGCACCTGCTGCCCAACCTGTTTGCAGAAATTGCGTTGTACCGTTTCCAAAAAAAGTGGGAATAAGAACTGATTTTTTAGCGAGAACAACAGGGAGACTCTGCGTGCACGGCTGCATGGGGCGATAGCCGGGAACCGCAATGTATATAACCTGAACTCGGGATAAGACGTGAACTTAACGCCAGTTTGCCGATCAGATCTTTTGACAAATAATCCTCTGATCATAAAGGTAAACTGGCATGGATAACCTGGTCGAAATTTTCTGTGATGT
>JALSHD010000187.1 GCA_026982395.1 Chromatiales bacterium
TTGTCCCGGTAGTTGAAATGGTCCATGGCGTTACTTCTGCTGCAGCTGTTTCTGCGGTTCGTCCGGCAGGTAGAGTGGTCCCTTCTGACCGCAGCCGGAGAGCAGACAGAGGAGCCCGATCATCAGGGCAAGAGGGGGGATCTGGTTTGTGTTCATCTGTCGAAGTATAACCGCTAAACGAACCGCCTATCCAGCAGATAAAACCTGGAGAGTGAGTGACTTTTGTTGAGATAGGTTATTAACCCAAATCCAGCCCAATCGTTGTAATCTTGCTCATGGTCTCCTCCTTTCCGCTTCTTGTTGATGGAAATCCCATCCTGGCGCAGTATGACGCCGCAGGAGGGAGGAGACCATCTCATCGGCAACAATATATGCCGCATTCAGGGCTTCAGGCAGGCGCCGGAACAAGGCGCAGTGCGCAGGCAAGGGTTATTACCTTGTTAAGTGTTGGAACGCAGGTCCGGTGCCTGCCTGAAGCCCCTAACCCGATGATATTCAACGACAGGCCGCCTTGCTGCGAACCGGCGCGCCACGGCTGAATACGATATATATTGTTGCCGGGTTAATAGTACAATAGCGCGCCCATGACGAATGCTATCCCCCCAGAGAGTGACCGCCTGAATCCGCACCAGCGTGAGGCGGTGCGCTATATCGATGGCCCCCTGCTGGTTCTGGCCGGGGCGGGCAGCGGCAAGACGCGGGTGATCACCCGCAAGATTGACTGGCTGATCCGGGAGTGCGGGATCTCCGCGCGCAACATCGCCGCCGTCACCTTCACCAACAAGGCGGCGCGGGAGATGAAGGAGCGGGTGGGCAGGCTGCTGGATGGCCGGCAGAGCCGTGGTCTGCGGATCTCTACCTTTCACACCCTGGGGCTGAATATCATCAAGCGGGAGCTGGCGACGCTGGGCTACAAGTCCGGCTTCTCCATCTATGACAGCGTGGACAGCCTGGCGCTGATCAGGGAGCTGATGCGGCGGGATTTTGGTGATGACAAGGGGGCGGCGGAGCAGGCGCGCTGGTGCATCTCGCGCTGGAAGAACGATTTCCTCACGCCCGAACAGGCGCTGCAGCAGGTTGCGCCGGATGACCCCGCCGCCATCATCGCGGCGCGGCTCTATGGAGAGTACAGCCGTCACCTCAAGGCCTACAATGCGCTCGACTTCGATGATCTGATCATGCTGCCGGTGCTGCTGTTCGAGCAGCATCCCGAGGTGCTGGAGCGCTGGCGCAACACCATCCGCTATCTGCTGGTGGATGAGTATCAGGACACCAACGCCACCCAGTACCGGCTGGTGAAACTGCTCACCGGGATACGCGGGGCGCTGACCGTGGTGGGGGATGATGATCAGTCCATCTACGCCTGGCGCGGCGCCAATCCGGAGAATCTGGCCCGGCTGGCGGATGATTTTCCCAATCTCAAGGTGATCAAGCTGGAGCAGAACTACCGCTCCATGGCGCGCATTCTCAGGGCGGCCAACCGGCTGATCAGCAACAATCCCCACCTGTTCGAGAAGCGGCTGTGGAGTGAGCTGGGGCATGGCGATCCGCTGCGAGTGATCCAGGCGCGTGACGAGCAGCACGAGGCGGAGCGGGTGGCGGCGGAGATCCTGCATCACCGCTTCATCAGCCGTGCCGCCTTTCGTGACTACGCCATTCTCTACCGCGGCAACCACCAGTCCCGCCCGTTCGAGAAGGCGCTGCGGGAGCACAACATCCCCTACCGCTTGAGCGGCGGCACCTCCTTTTTCGCCTATACCGAGATCAAGGATCTGATGGCCTACCTGCGCCTGCTGGTGAACCAGGATGATGACAACGCCTTTCTGCGCATCATCAACACCCCGCGCCGCGAGATCGGTCCCGCCACGCTGGAGAAGCTGGCCACCTACAGCGGTGAACGCGGCATCAGCCTGTTTGCCGCCTGCTTCGAGCTGGGCCTGGCCCAGCACCTCTCCGGCCGGGCGGTGGAGCGGCTGGAGCGTTTCGCCAACTGGCTGGTGGAAATGGCCGACCGTGCGGCCCGGGGCGATCCGCTTGCCGTGGTCCGCGAACTGCTGGCCGACCTCGACTACCGGCAGTGGCTCGAGGAGAGCGCCAGGGATCGCAAATCCGCCGAGCGGCGCTGGGAGAATGTGGAGGAGCTGCTGGGCTGGATGAAGCATATCGCGGACAACAGCAGCGGGGAAAAGAGCCTGGCGGATCTGGTGTCACACATGACGCTGATGGACATTCTGGAGCGCAACGAGGAGGAGAGCGAGCTGGATGCGGTGACCCTGATGACCCTGCATGCCGCCAAGGGGCTGGAGTTTCCCCATGTGTTTCTGGTTGGCATGGAGGAGCAGCTACTGCCTCACCACGCCAGCCTGGAGGAGGGCAATCTGGAGGAGGAGCGCCGCCTGGCCTACGTGGGCATCACCCGCGCCCAGCGTACACTCACCTTCACCTGCGCGGCGAAGCGCAAAAAGGGCGGTGAGATGGTCGAGTGCGAGCCCAGCCGTTTTCTGGACGAGCTTCCCGAAGATGACCTGGAGTGGCAGGGGGGCTCCCGGCGAACCGAAACCACTCCCGAAGAGAGCCAGCGACGGGGCAAGGCCCACCTGGCGCATATGCGCAGTATGTTGCAGAAGAGCGGCGCCGGCGGCTGAGGCTATCCGCCCGGTCCCAGGAACACGCTCTCCTGCTCTGCGGACAGCTCCGGATTGGATGGGCTCGACACCCGGAAGTGAATGGGCATCGATTCCCCCTGCAGGTTTCTGCGCGGCACCCTGGCAAAAATGGTGAGCGGGGTGATAGTGCTGGGCCGTGCGGTGACCGGTCTGTCGGAGCCATGCAGTTTGACTCCGGGAGGGCCGGTGACCTCCACTTGTACCGGGATCTCCTGCATGGTTTTGTTGAGGATCTTCAGGGTGTATTTGTTCTGGATGGAGCCGTCACTCTGGAGGACGAAGAGCGGTTGCCGCTCGTGGATCACCGTAAGCTGGATGGCGTCCAGGGTACTCAGTCCCCAGGCTATTCCCAGCGCCGCCAGCAGCATTATGGTGCCGTAGACCCATACCCGCGTACGCTTGTACAGAGGCAGCACCTCTCCCCCCTCCAGCTCATCCAGGGATGCGTAGCGGATCAGACCGCGCGGCCGGTGGACCTTGTCCATCACCTGATCGCAGGCATCGATACAGAGGGCGCACATGATACACCCCTCCTGCAGGCCGTGGCGGATGTCCACCCCGGTCGGGCAGACGGCGACGCACTGTTTGCAGTCGATGCAGTCGCCAAACCGGGATGCGTCCTCCCCTTTCTTCAGCCGGCCGCGAGGTTCACCCCGTTTGACATCGTAGGCGGGGATAAGGGTGTGCTTGTCTACCATTGCTGACTGGATGCGGGCGTAGGGGCAGAGCCAGAAACAGGCCTGCTCGCGCAGAATACCGGCCAGAAACCAGGTTCCGATGGTAAACAACATGATAGTGATCCAGGCGGCGGGGTGGGCGTTGAGGGTAAGCAGATCTCCCCACAGCCAGTATGCGTCAGTAAACCAAGCGGTGAAAGAGATGCCGGTCAACAGACCGATGCCAACCCAGAGCAGGTGTTTGATCGCTTTGACACGTATCTTGTGAGCACTCCAGGGAGCCTGATCCAGTTGGCGCCGCTTCTGTGGTGGGCCTTCAAGTTTCTCTTCCAGCCAGGTGAAGAGATCGGTCCATACAGTCTGGAAACAGAAAAATCCGCAATATACCCGCCCGGCCAGTGTTGTCGCGATTGCCAGCAGAATTGCGAAAAACAGCAGCACCAGCGACAGCATCCAGAAATCCTGCGGCAGAATTGTTGCGCCGAAAATGTGAAACTGCCGGTTGGGAATGTCGAACAGAACCGCTTGCCGATCACCCCAGCGCAGGTATGGGCCGAGAAAGAAAAGCAGCCAGACGGTGCTGGTCCACCATTTAATGGTGCGCCATTTCCCCGGAATTCGCTTGGCATGAATGGTTTTGCCGCCGGTATTGATCTCCAGATAATCGGTTTCTTCGTAAATTTTGTTGACGGCTGACTGGGTGGATGCCTTGTTTTGGTTTTGCTGCATTTCAGCATCTCCTAGTGTTTGTTTGACTCAGTGGTCAGCTCATTTTGGTTACCAAATCCATGCCATTGACCGGAGAAAAGAAGCCTGAATTTCTGCTATCTCGCTGTAATACGATAAGCTGATTTATCGGCCTGTTGCCCTGTACTTCCAGTTATCTTGTCTGCAATACAGGCGCATTCAGGATACTGGATTGTCCGTGATCCAGGCATTGAAAATTGTCAATTTGATATTGGAATCGGAGTGCGGCCTACCCTTCTGCGAGTGTTTCCAGCTCGGGAATGTTGCAACGATATTGGTTAGGAGCGGTTTTTGCCAGCAGGCCGCGGCGTTTGAAGTCGGCGATGGTGCGGCTGGCTGTTTCTGTGGTAAGGCCTAGCATGGCTCCCATATCTTCCCGGCTGAACAGTTCGCACTGACTGTTTTCCCGATCGTGAACCAGCCGTAGCAGCAGCCGTGCTACCCGCTGTCGGGCAGAACCCGTTGACAGCTCGGTAAGCCAGGCATCCGCTTCGGTTAAGGCCCGTTGCCAGCGGGACATCAACTCCCGGTGCAGGGTGGGGTTTTCCCGGTCCATGCAGCGGATGACATCAACCGGCAGCCGACATACTTCGGTGGTCTGAAGCAGAACAGCATCGTGCTGATAGCGCTGATCCAGTAGCGCTTCCAGTCCTGCTACATCCGTTCCCTTGAGGAGGCGAACAATGCGTTGACTGCCGTCTGGCAGATATTGCACCAGTTTTACCAGGCCGCGCCGGATTGTGTACAGGTACCGTCCTTCGTCTCCGCTGCGGTAGAGAAGGGCACCTGCTGGCAGCAGGAAAATATCGATGGGGCTGTGGATGCACTCGAAGTCTTTTTCACCAAGGCCGGAGAACAGAACCGAGTCGCGCAGTGCGCAGGTTTGGCAGTCCGCCTTGCCATGCCACGCCTCGCTTGGGGTTAATGTATTCATTTTTCAATTTCTGGTATTTTCTGACCTAAATGTAGTTGAGATATCTAATTTGTTCCTGAAAGGATGATACAGTCTGTCGGTTTGCTCTTTTACTATTCTGGCCGGTTGGCGCCACAATTCCAGCATTGGAAAAACTGGCCTTCACTCCATTTGCCGCATTGGGGGCATTGCCAGCTATTGCCGGGCGTTGGCTGGTTTTTGAGGATTGTCAGGACTGCTTCATAATCGGCATCTTCCTCGATCCACAGCTCCGGCCACACCTCTACCGGTGGAATCTCTCCAGCCCCGCTGGTCAGGAACTGGTTTTTCAGGAAGCAGGCAATCCCTTCACTTTCCAGCAGGTTTTTCATGTGACTCAGCAGCAAAGAGTCCTGCGATGTAAATACCATTTTCATTTTTAGACACCTCTAAAATGCATAAATTTTTCCACGATAGCGGCGTCAGCCCCGTGCTCGAATCCTCATGTATTCCCTATACACTGCGGTTCTGTGCGCGGGGCTTCCTTGCTCTCGCGAAAAAATCACTATTTTTAGAGTCGCCCTTTTCATCTGGTCTGCCAGTGTTCAGGGCAAGGCACTCCTCGCAGGTAAACGTTCTCTGAATATATTGGCAAAAAAAAGCCCCCCGAAGCCAGGCTCCGGAGGGCTTCTCCCTTGGGGGGGAGGGATAAAACCTAGATGCTGACGCCTAGTGACTTTAATGTATCCATAGTCAAGCCGCCACGGGCCAATCCCTTGTCACGCTGATATGCATCGACTGCGCGGAGGGTTGCCGAGCCTGCCATGCCATCGACGGGACCGGGGTTGAAACCGGCAGCCTTCAGAGCTTGCTGAACCTTGCTGATAACCGCCGGGGTCATGTTAGTCTGACACAGCACGGAACGCCACTCAAGCTTCTGTTCAGACACCTTGATTCGTTTGGTAATTGTGGTGTATTTGGCGGGAATCTCAATGCGTTTTTCCTGTGGTGCAGATACCAGCTTGCGAACCTTGACTGTTTTGTACTGTGCCGGAATTTCCACAGTTTTGGTAGAAGCAGGTGTTTTTACTACACGGCGCTTAACGGTCTTGAATTTGGCCGGTATCTTTTTCAGGCAGATCTGGTTGCCGGTTCGGGTGCTGGCGTCCATATCATTGTTATGTATCTCATGCCATACGAACTGCTCATCGGCCACTTTCTCTCGCTTGGTTACGGTGGAGTATTTGGCTGGTATTTCGATGCGTTTTTCCTGCGCCGGGGATACCAGTTTGCGAACCTTGACGGTTTTGTACTGGGCCGGTATTTCGATAACCTTGGTGGAAGCCGGTGTTTTAACCACTCGTTTGGTAATGGTTTTATATTTGGCCGGGACTTCAACCAGGCACATGATTTCGCCGGTTGAATTGTCAATACGCTCTACCAGTCCGCGACCTTTTTTCCATACGGTCTTGGCGGGCTCTATCATTACTTTTTCGGTAATGGTTTCATATACGGGAGGGGTTGCCACCTCTTTTCTGGAAGCCTCTTTCACCAGCACTTTTTCTGTTACCCACTCATATTTGGCTGGAATAATTTCAACTTTCTCGGTGGCTTCGCTTTGTATGATCTGCTCGGTTTTGGTTTCGTACCGGGCGGGTTTCAGGTGTTCGTGAAAACATGTGCCGGGTGTGGCTGCGTTCAGATCGATACCTCCTGCTTTGGCCGCTTCCAGCAAGGCCGGGTTGGCCAGGGGGGATTTGCCGTGCAGGCTGGTGCGCCAGGAGAGGCTTTCGGGACGAACTTCGACCTGCTCCGTGACGGTTTCGTAGGTGGCGGGAACGGAGACCAGTTTCTGGGATGCTTCCTTGACCAGTACCTTTTCCTGAACCCATTCATATTTGGCGGGGATAATTTCGATACGTTCTGAAGCTTCTTTGACGAGAACCTCTTCAGTTTCGGTTTTGAATCCTGCCGGGATTACAACCTTTGCGTAACATTCGCCGGGTTTGGCGTTGGGGAGTGTGGTTGTTGCATCGATGAGTTCATCTGCACCGACCATTCCGGTAATGCCGAATGCGATACAAAGGGTCAGGATTGAACTGTATGTTTTGCTTGACATGATACTGCTCTCCATTTGTGGTTATATTATTTTCCTCTCCACCGACAATAATACCACAAAAGGTTTGTTTTTTTGCCACGCTTTCGGTCTGGCTTTTTTGGCCGGTTCTCTCCGGCACGGCTGCTTTTGATGGTTTTCGAGCTTTCTTAATGTTGGCGCGCCTGGTTTCTGGGCGCTTCCCAAAAAAGCATTTTATTTCCGCGATAGCGGTGTCAAAACCACTATTTTTTGCTGCAACTGTGGTGGAGGGTCAGGGCCGCCGGATCCAGTAGTTTGCGCAATCTCTCTTCCGGGAGATCGGTCAGTTCCAGTGCCACTTCCAGCACGGGCCTTCCTTCAGCGTACGCTTTTTTGGCTATCTGTGCCCCCTTCTCGTAGCCGACAATCGGGTTGAGGGCGGTTACCAGAATGGGATTGCGTTTCAGTGTGGTTTCGAGCTGTCCGGTATTGACGCTGAAGTCCCTAATCGCCTTGTTGGCCAGCGCAGTGGCGGCGTTGGTCAACAGTTCGATGTTTTGCAGCAGATTGTGGGCAATCACCGGAAGCATGACATTGAGCTGGAAGTTTCCGGACTGGCCGCCGATAGTGATGGTGGTGTCGTTGCCGATGACCTGGGCGCAGACCATGGCGACCGCTTCGGGAATCACCGGGTTGATCTTGCCCGGCATGATAGAGCTGCCGGGCTGGAGAGGGGGGAGAGTGATCTCGGCCAGTCCGGCCAGCGGGCCGCTGTTCATCCAGCGCAGGTCGTTGGCGATTTTCATCATGCTGGTGGCTACGGTTTTGAGCTGTCCGCTCATCTCCACGGCGGTATCCTGACAACTCAATCCCTCGAAACAGTTTTCCATCTGCCGGAACGGGATGCCCATCCGTTCACTGAGCTGTGCTGCCACCTGCTGCCCGAACCCGGGGTGAGTATTGACCCCTGTTCCAACTGCTGTGCCGCCGATGGGGATGGCGTGCAGCCGAATCAGGCTGTTCTCGATACGCTCCCTGCCGTGACGAATCTGGCTGGCCCAGCCGGACAGCTCCTGGCCGAAGGTGAGCGGCATGGCGTCCATCAGATGGGTGCGGCCTGTCTTGATGACATCGCTCAGCTGTTCGGCGCGCGTCTCGATG
>JALSHD010000188.1 GCA_026982395.1 Chromatiales bacterium
GGCTGATGCGGGCCAGTTCGCCACCGGAGGCTACCTTTGACAGCAGCTTCAGCGGTTGTCCCGGGTTGGCGCTGACCCAGAACTCAATCCGCTCCCGGCCCAACGGGGATAGTTCGTTCGACTCCTGTGGAATCAGGCGAACCTCGAAACGTCCTCCCTCCATTCCCAGCAGCTGCATGTTGTCGGTAACCGCCTTGCCGAGTTTTTTGGCTGCCTTGCGACGGCTGCTGCTGAGTTTCCCGGCCAGCGCACTGTATTCCCCAATGGCGGTATCAATGGCGCTCTGCAGCTCGGTCAGGCGGATATCCATCTGTTCAAGCTCTTCCAGCTGTTGCTGCAAGCCGGGCAGCAGGCCGGCAAGCTGCTCGGCCTCCACATGGTGTTTGCGGGCCAGTTCGTAGATGGTGGCCAGGCGCTCCTCCACCCAACTCAGACGCTGCGGGTTCAACTCGATGTCGGCCAGATAGTGGCGCAGTTCACTGGCCGCCTCTTCGGCCTGGATGACGGCGTTGGAGAGCAGTTCAGCCACCCCCTGCAGCCGGTTGTCGACGCTTTGCAGCGACTCCACGCGCTGGCTGGCCTGACCCAGCAGGGAGGAAGCGGATAGCTGCTCGTTTTCGTAGAGGATGTCGAGTGCCTGCTGACACTCCTCCAGCAGCTGGTTGGCGTTGGCCAGCCGTTGATGCTCCTGCTCCAGTTCGGCCAGTTCTCCGGCGGTCAGTCCCAGCGCCTCCAGCTCCTGCACCTGGTAGCTGAGCAGCCCCATCCGGGAGTCCCGATCCTGGTTTGCCTGCTGCAGCTGTTCCAGCTTGTCCTGGAGTGTTCGCCAGTTGTGGTGCAGGGCGGCCAGCCCAGTCAACAGCTTGCCGTGTCCGGCGTACTCATCCAGCAGCTGGCGCTGCATGTCGCGGCGCAGCAGTGACTGATGCTCGTGCTGGCCGTGGATGTCCACCAGCATCTCTCCCAGTTCCCGCAGCAGTTGCAGCGGGGCTGTGCGGCCATTGATATAGCCGCGCGAACGGTCGTCGGCCGAGATGATACGGCGGATCTGGCAGGCGGTTTCGTCATCCAGATCATGTGCCTCCAGCCACTCCCATACTTCGGGGCGATCAGCCAGTTCAAACTCGATGGTGATCTCGGCGCGGCTGGCGCCATGACGAATCAGTCCGGTATCGGCACGATTTCCCAGCGCAAGGCCCAGGGCGTCCAGCAGAATGGATTTTCCTGCGCCGGTCTCTCCGGTGAGCACAGTCATTCCCGGCTTCAGCTCCAGTTCAATCTGTTCGACCAGGGCAAAATTGCGGATTTGGAGGTGGGTCAGCATGGTTGCATTGCTATGCCAGGCGTCTGCCCCAGTGCAGCTTGGCGCGCAGAAGCTCGAAGTGGTCGTGGCCGGCCGGATGAATCAGGCGCACCGGTTGTGGAGCGGTTTTGATCACAACCTGATCACCTGCGGTCAGACCCAGATTGACCTGTCCGTCGCAGGTCACCTGGGCGTAGGGCTGGCTGTGTTCCGCCACGACAACCTCGATCATGCTGCTGCTGTGCACGACGATAGGCCGGTTGCTCATGGTATGGGGGCAGATGGGAACCAATACCAGCGCCTCCAGACTGGGGTAGAGAATGGGGCCGCCGCCGGACAGTGCATAGGCGGTGGAGCCGGTGGGGGTGGAGACGATCAGTCCGTCGGCCCGAATGGTGTTGACGTAGACACCGTTGATGGAGGTCTCCATCTCGATCATTCGCGCAATGTCCCACTTGTGGATCACCACATCATTAAAGGCACAGCTCTCGGTAATGACTTCGCCATCATGCATGATGGCGGCGTGGAGCAGACACCGTTTCTCCTCCTGATAGTTCCCTGACAGAACTTCATCCAGACAGCTCACCATGCAGTCGGGAGAGATGTCGGCCAGAAAACCGAGATGACCCAGGTTGATACCCAGCAGGGGGATATCGTAATCTGCCAGGGAGCGAACCGCGTTGAGCAGTGTGCCATCCCCGCCTACCACGATGACCAGATCACAATGATTGCCGAGCTCTTCCCGGCTGACTATTTTCAGGCCGAGGCCGGGGACTACTTCGGCCGTGGCCTCGTCCAGCAAAACCTTTACTGCTCGGTTACCCAAGTAGTCTGCCAGCCTGTTCAGCGTATCCTCCACACAGGAGTCGCTGTATTTGCCGATTAAACCAATAGTTGAAAAGCTGTTTTGCTGCATATAAGCCTCCTGCCCAGCGGCTAACGTTAGCATGATGCGCCGCTTGCGCCAACCGGTGCTACCATGACTGGAAACGGTAGACTGATGCAACTAGGGGAATCCGGGTTGACCGCCGCCGACCGAATTGGTAATTTCTGTTAGCACTCAATCGTATTGAGTGCTAACATTTCCACCTTTTCATTAAACGAGGCCTGACTTTGGTGGCAAAAGAGACTGCCATTAGCGTGCGTGCGCAACAGTTGTTCAAGACACTGGTAGAGCGGTATATCCATGACGGACAGCCGGTAGGTTCAGCTGCGCTGGTGGAGGCTTCTGGCCTGGGGCTCAGTCCGGCGACAGTGCGCAATATCATGTCCGATCTGGAGAAGCTGGGACTGGTCATGTCACCTCATACCTCGGCCGGACGTGTTCCCACCACCCAGGGTTATCGCTTTTTCGTCGATACGCTGTTGAGTGTTGAACCACTGGATGAGCGGCAGGTTCATAAATTCATGAGTGAACTGGATCCTGATGACAATCTGTCCGGGCTGTTGCACAGCGCCTCAACACTGCTCTCCTCGGTGACCCGGTTGGCCGGTATGGTGATGCTGCCGCGCCGTGAGCAGTCAACTTTTCGCCATATCGAGTTTCTGCCCCTGTCTGACAATCGGATACTGGTTATCTGGGTGATCAACGAGCAGGAGGTGCAAAACCGGATTGTTATTATTGATCGGCCCTGGTCTCCTTCCGAGTTGCAGCAGGCGGCAAACTATCTCAACGCCGAATTTGCCGGCCAGAGTCCGCAGGCGATCCGCTCTGCCCTGCTGAAAGAGCTGCGCAGTGCCAGGAAGTCGGTTAACGATTTTATGATAACGGCGGTGGAGATGGCCGAAAGGGCTTTTGGCGAGCAGCAGGAGCAGGCAGATGATTATGTGCTGGATGGCCAGTCCAATCTGATGAAATATGCGGAAATGGCCGATATGGAGAAGCTGCAACGCCTGTTTGATGCTTTTGAGCGTAAACACAAGCTGTTAAACCTGCTGGATCAGGCGGCATCTGCCCAAGGGGTACAGATTTTTATAGGTGAGGAGTCCGGTTACCAGGTGTTTGATGGCTGCAGTTTCGTTACCGCCCCCTACTCGGTAGAGGGGAAGACAGCCGGTGTGCTTGGTGTTATTGGTCCGACGCGTCTGAATTACGAACGGGTGATTCCTATTGTGGATGTTACGGCCAAATTATTGGGTGCCGCCTTGAATAACAATAGATAAACCCCATTATACTGAAGATAAACCCCATTATACTGATGCCCGAAAAATTTCATCTGTCCGGAGAATATGATGTCTGAAACAGAAAAGCAACCCAATGCTGAAACCGATATGGAGAACAGGGAGGAAGAGACCGCCGGAGCCAACGGGCAGGTAGAGCCTGGACCTTCCCCGGAGGAGCTACATCTGCTGCTGGAGGATGCCCGCAGCAAGGCGGATGATCACTGGAACCAAGTGCTGCGTCTCCAGGCGGAGCTGGAAAATCTGCGCAAGCGTAACCAGCGGGAACTGGAGAACGCCCACAAATATGCCCTGGAGAAATTTGTGCGTGAACTGCTGCCGGTCAAGGACAGCCTGGAGATGGGGTTGGCTGCGGCGGCAGAGGGAACGGATGAGTCCGTTGCCAAGCTGCAGGAGGGAACCGAACTGACGCTGAAGATGTTGCAGACTGTGCTGGAGAAGTTCGGCGTGGAGGAGATAGATCCCGAGGGTCAGCCTTTTGACCCGGAGCTGCACCAGGCCATGTCAGCCGTTCCCTCGGAAGATGCCGAACCCAATACGGTACTGAGCGTAATGCAGAAGGGCTATCTGCTCAACGATCGCCTGCTCCGTCCGGCCATGGTGGTTGTGACGAAGTGAAGTAGGGGAGCGAATCCGAAACCACGGAGCCGGGTTGAAATTCACAGCAACACCCCCAACATTTTAAAGTAAGTTGAACATTTAACTGGAGAAAACAAACATGGGTAAGATCATCGGTATTGACTTAGGCACCACCAACTCCTGCGTTGCAGTCATGGAAGGTGGCAAGCCACGGGTTATTGAAAACAGTGAGGGCGATCGCACCACACCGTCTATTGTTGCGTATACCGATGACGGTGAAGTGCTGGTGGGCCAGTCAGCCAAACGGCAGGCGGTGACCAATCCCCAGAATACGCTGTTTGCCATCAAACGCCTTATCGGCCGTAAATTCACCGACGATGAGGTGCAGAAAGATATTGAACTGGTTCCCTACAAAATCATCAAGGCCGACAATGGTGATGCCTGGGTGGAGGTCAACGGAAAGAAGATGGCCCCCCCCGAAATTTCTGCCCGTGTATTAATGAAAATGAAAAAAACTGCCGAGGACTACCTTGGCGAAGAGGTTACGGAGGCGGTTATTACCGTACCGGCTTATTTCAATGATTCCCAGCGTCAGGCCACCAAGGATGCCGGCAAGATTGCCGGTCTGGATGTCAAACGGATAATCAATGAACCGACCGCTGCCGCGCTGGCTTACGGTATGGACAAAAAACGCGGTGATGCCAAGATTGCCGTGTACGATCTGGGTGGTGGTACCTTCGACATCTCAATCATTGAACTGGCCGAGATCGATGGAGAACACCAGATTGAGGTGCTTTCCACCAATGGTGATACCTTCCTCGGCGGTGAGGATTTTGACAAACGCCTGATCGACTACCTGGCTGACGAGTTCAAGAAAGAGCAGGGTATCGATCTGCGTGGTGACCCACTGGCCATGCAGCGACTGAAAGAGGGTGCCGAGAAGGCCAAGATAGAGCTCTCGTCCAGCCAGCAGACCGATATCAATCTGCCCTATGTGACGGCGGATGCATCGGGGCCGAAACACCTGAATATCAAGATGACCCGTGCCAAGCTGGAGTCACTGGTTGGTGATCTGATTGACCGTACCATCGAGCCATGCAAGGTTGCCCTCAAGGATGCCGGTCTGAAAGCATCCGAGATTGATGATGTCATTCTGGTGGGTGGTCAGACCCGCATGCCCAAGGTTCAGGAAGCGGTCAAGGATTTCTTTGGCAAGGAGCCGCGCAAGGATGTCAACCCGGATGAAGCGGTAGCCATGGGTGCTGCTATTCAGGGTGGCGTACTGGGTGGTGAGGTCAAGGATGTGCTGCTGCTGGATGTTACTCCCCTGTCCCTCGGTATCGAGACCATGGGCGGTGTAATGACCAAGCTGATTGAGAAAAACACCACCATTCCGACCAAGGCGACCCAGGTGTTCTCCACCGCCGATGACAACCAGACGGCAGTGACCGTGCATGTCCTACAGGGTGAGCGTGAAATGGCGTCGGGTAACAAATCACTGGGCCGTTTTGATCTGACTGATATTCCACCGGCGCCACGTGGCATGCCGCAAATTGAGGTCACCTTTGACATTGATGCCAACGGTATTCTGCATGTGTCGGCCAAAGACAAGGCAACCGGCAAGGAGCAGTCCATCGTCATCAAGGCCTCCAGTGGTCTGAGCGAGGAAGAGATTGAAAAAATGGTCAGGGACGGTGAAGCGCATGCCGAAGAGGATCGCAAGTTCCACGAACTGGTCGACGCGCGCAACTATGCCGACACCATGATCCATGCCACGCGCAAATCCATGGATGAACTGGGTGACAAGCTGGAGGCGGATGAGAAGAGCAACATCGAAACTGCTATCGCCGAGCTTGAAGAGGCCATGAAGGGTGACGATAAGGATGATATCCAGGAAAAAACCCAGAAACTGACGGAGGCATCCGGTAAAATGGCTGAGCGTCTGTATGCCCAGCAACAACCGGAAGGTGGTGCAGCACAGAGTGCCGGTGAAGCGGAATCTGCCAAGAAATCAGCAAAAGAAGAAGATGTTGTTGATGCGGAGTTTGAGGAGATCAAGGACGACAAGAAGTAACGTCGTACAACTTTAATAACAGAAAGTCTGATACGACAGATACGGCATTTGTGCCGTATCTGTCGTTTGCTTGTTAACAGAGCAATACTTATGTCAAAACGCGATTACTACCTGATTCTGGGAGTGGAAAGAAATGCCAGTGAGGCGGAGATCAAAAAGGCGTTCAAGCGCCTTGCGATGAAGCATCATCCTGACCGCAACCCTGATGATAAAAGTGCAGAAGAGAAGTTCAAGGAGGCCAAAGAGGCTTACGATGTTCTCTCTGACAGTCAGAAACGTGCTGCCTATGACCAGTTCGGTCATGCCGGAGTCGATGCCTCCATGGGAGGTGGTGGCGGATTCCATGCCGGCGCTGGTGGATTCAGTGATATTTTTGGCGATGTGTTCGGGGATATCTTTGGTGGTGGCCGGGGTGGTGAAAATCGTGCCTACCGTGGTGCTGATTTGCGCTACCAGCTGGAGCTGAGTCTGGAAGATGCTGTTCGCGGCACCACGGTAAAAATTCGTTACCCCACCACAGTGATCTGTAGCAGTTGTGAAGGCAGTGGGGCAAAGGCAGGCAGCAAGCCCACCTCCTGTCCCACCTGTGGCGGTCAGGGGCAGGTGCGGATTCAGCAGGGTTTTTTCTCCGTGCAGCAAACCTGTCCGCGCTGTCATGGCCGTGGGCAGATTATTACTGATCCCTGCCGCGCCTGTCATGGCGAAGGGCGGGTGCAGGAGAATAAGACCTTGTCGGTCAAGGTTCCCGCCGGTGTGGATGAAGGGGATCGTATTCGCCTGAGCGGTGAAGGGGAGGCGGGTGAAAACGGCGGTCCTGCGGGTGATCTGTATGTCCAGATCCATATCCGCCCGCACCCTATTTTTCAGCGTCGGGACAACGATCTCTATTGTGAAGTTCCGATCAGTTTTACTACTGCAGCGCTGGGTGGGGAGCTGGAGGTTCCGACCCTGGATGGCAACGTCAAGCTGAAAATTCCTCCCGAGACCCAGAGTGAAAAGCAGTTCCGATTGCGTGGCAAGGGGGTTGCTCCGGTACGTGGCGGTTCCGCCGGTGATCTGATCTGCAAGGTGGTACTGGAAACGCCGGTTAACCTGAACCGTGAGCAGAAAGAGCTGCTGCGGGAGTTTGAGCGTTCAATGGCAGAAAATGCACATACCCACCGACCAAAAACACATTCCTGGCTGGATGGGGTAAAGAAATTTTTTGATGATCTAACGGGGTAGGTTTAAGGATGACAAGAGTAGCGATTGGCGGCGCCGCTGGACGGATGGGGCGCAGCCTTATTGAAGCATGTCAGCAATCATCAACAGTAAAACTGGGTGCGGCACTGGAGCACCCCGATAGTTCACTGGTTGGCAGCGATGCCGGAGAGGTGGCTGGAACAGGTAAATTGGGCGTCACTATCAGCGGCGATCCCTGCGCGATTCGTTATGATTACGATGTGTTTATTGACTTCACCCGGCCGGAGGTGACCATGGCCAACCTGGCCCGCTGCCGCCAGGCGGGGAAGCGGATGGTTATCGGCACAACCGGATTCAGTGATATCCAGCGCGGGGAGATAGAGGCCACTGCCGAGGAGATAGCAATTGTCCTGGCGCCTAATATGAGCGTAGGCGTCAACCTGTGCCTGAAACTGCTGGATATGGCGGCGCGGGTTTTGGGGGATGAGGTGGATATCGAGATTATCGAAGCCCACCACCGTCACAAAGTGGATGCTCCGTCAGGTACTGCCTTGCGCATGGGTGAGGTGGTTGCCGATGCCCTTGGCCGGAATCTTGCTGAATGTGCTGTTTATGGCCGTCGTGGCAACACCGGTGAGCGCGAGAGGCGTACCATCGGTTTCGAGACCATCCGTGCTGGCGATATTGTTGGTGAACATACTGTCATGTTTGCCGGAATCGGCGAACGGGTGG
>JALSHD010000189.1 GCA_026982395.1 Chromatiales bacterium
AGCGCTACAAGGAGGTTACCGCCAACGCGATTACACACACGGTCAACATGATTGTGATATTTGTCCTGCAGACGATTCTGTTTCCGCTGTTTTTCCTCTGGCTTCTGGTGCGGTTGGTGAAGATTACTCTACTCCAGCACGGTTCCTGATTCCATCAGCGGGGTGGAGAGCTGCCCGAATCGGGCCGGTGCAATATACTGAAGCACCTCTTTTTTCTCTTCCGAGAGAGCGATATCAAGCCCTTTTTCGGGATAAAGCCAGTGTACCACATTGTTCTCACGCTCACGGATTCGCATGGCGGGGCTGCCGAACAGCCGTGTTATCACTTCGGCATCCAGATTGGCGCGTGGCAGGTAGGTAATGGCGCCGATTGCTGTTTGATTGACCAGTGTAATATCGTCGGGGTGCAGGGTAACCTTCCTGCCGCCACCGCTTGATTTGCTTATTCGCAGACCACGCCCATATATCTGCTCCAGCTGCTGTTCGCTGAGATCAGCAGTAACTACCATTTTTGCCCTGACATTACCGAGAGTGACCTGTTCAAAATAGGCCTCAACGGCTTTCTCTCCGTCGAGTGAGACGAACATGGTGATTTCCGGCGATTCCTGGATCTTCCGGGTGGCATCGGCAAGGGTGCTGCGGCCGAGCGTCAGCCCGAATACCTCGCTGGTTCCATCACTGTTGGCCACAATCTGCCATGGCAGATGAGTGCGTTTCTCCATTGCTGTTTTCGGAGTCAGCAGAAGACCGGCCGCTATTGCGGCAATACTGACAGCAATGACGCCCAGAACAGTCTTTCCTTCCACTGGTTTACTCTTCTGAAATAGCGGCAACGCTATCCGGCTTGGGAAAGCGCTCTACCATGCCTTTGGACAATATTCCCTGACGCGCCTGGTTGATGGCATCGGACTCCATGATAACAAGAGCGAGTACTGTCAACATGGTGGGCAGGATGGCAACGCCGCCAAATGCATAGTGCTGGGGACCGGGTTCGCCGCCCGAGATGAGCAGGATGATAGTGATAGCCGCCGCCATGACGCCCAGCATTAAAATGAAGAACATGCTGCGTTTGGCACAGAGTTGCCAGTGGCTTTTTACGAACCATGGATCGGTAGCGAGAGAGCGCCGGGCGCGGATGATAAGGTAGCCAAGAATGACCACGGAGATCCCGGGAATAATGAGCAATAAATAGGGATAGGAGGTTGCCATTCCCATCAGGCTGACAAACAGTAGTATATGATTGACAATCAGGTTAATCAGAAAAATCTCGTGCGGATGTCGCGCATTGACGCGCTCCTGTTCTGGAATATCGAATCTCATAGTGGGTAAACCCCGGATAGTTGCGATAAAAGATCTGCGCCTTGTATTCGGCGAAGGATACCGCAACATCCCCTCACATGTCACCTGTGACGGGTTTTCTGCGGGATCCTCTCTGTGAAGATCCCGTGAAGAGGGAGCGGGAATAATAGCCTAAAGCAGAACCGGGCCTACCGTATTCCTTAGTTTCTTCAATGCACTTTTCTCTAGCTGACGGATTCGCTCGGCAGATACATGGTATTTTTCCGCCAGTTGATGAAGTGTCGCTTTCTTCTCACTGAGCCAGCGCTGCACAATGATATCCCGGCTACGCTCATCCAGGGCAGAAAGTGCCTGCTGGAGTTTGCTGCTGTTAAAGGCGGCATTTTCCAGCTCCTCGATCTCCTGCGCGGGTCCGGGGCGCAGATCCTTGAGGTAGGTTACCGGCGCTTGCGGAACGGCATCGTTGTCATCATGCTCCCTGATGTCGAAGGAGGTGTCCTGACTGCTCATGCGCTGCTCCATCTCAAGCACGGTTTTGCGGGAAACTCCTAAATCCCTGGCAACGGCATCAACCTCTTCATTGCTGAACCACCCCAGCCGTTTCTTGGAGCTGCGCAGATTGAAAAACAGCTTCCGCTGAGCCTTTGTGGTAGCTACCTTGGCGATGCGCCAGTTGCGCAGGATATATTCGTGCATCTCCGCACGAATCCAGTGTACGGCAAAGGAGACCAGCCGCACTCCTACAGCGGGATCAAAACGTTTCACCGCCTTCATCAACCCGATATTTCCCTCCTGGATGAGGTCGGCTTCGGGAAGCCCGTAGCCGCTGTAGCCGCGGGCGATGCGTACTACAAACCGCAGATGGGCCAACACCAACTGGCGGGCCGCATCCAGATCATTCTTTTCCCGAAGGCGCAGGGCGAGCGCCTTCTCCTCATCCGCGCTCAGTACGGGAATCGCGTTTATTCTGGCTTTGTAGGCTTCCAGGCTGCCAGTGGTGACAGCGGGTAGAGAGTTGTAACTGTTTGCCATGGCTGCATTCCTTATATTCAGCTGGTATATGTTAATTTTAGCACTCTATCGGTGAGAGTGCTAAGCGGTGTCAGAGTTCCCTGATAACAGTTCAAACAGTATTTATAAGGAAATATAGTCCGGAAGTACAAAAATACAATCAAAAGTGAGCGTTATATTGGGGGGCGGTGATGTCTGTGCTCCCGGCCCGGGTTGAAATCAATTCGGGGTGTCCTCATATAACACAGCAGGTTACTCAATGAACAAGAGGAGGAGATTTATCATGAATGTAATTCACTATCAGCCCTGGAATACTCTGGAGCAGATGCGCAGAGAGATGGACAAGGTGTTCGCAAGCTATGCCGATCGGGAAGATGGAAACAGCGTTGTGGCGGCTGACTGGCTGCCAGCGGTTGATGTCAGGGAAGAGCCTGAGCGCTTTGTTATTATCGCTGATGTGCCGGGCGTTGATCCAAAAGATATAGATATCAATATGGAAAACGGTGTACTGACCATCAGCGGTGAAAAACAGGTAGAGTCAGAAGAGGAGCTGAAGAACTACAAGCGCGTTGAGCGTGCGCGGGGCAGTTTCTACCGCCGTTTCACTCTGCCGGAAACCGCCGATGCTGAAAAGATCAATGCCAGGTTTACCAACGGAGTGCTGGAGATAGTCATTCCCAAGCAGGAGAGGGTGCAGCCGCGCAAGATAACTATCGAGAGTTAAGGACACCTCCAAAAGTGCACTTTTTCCACGATAGCGGCGCCAGCTCCGTGCTCGAATCCTCATGTATTCCTGAGACATTGCGGTTCTGCGCACGGAGCTTCCTTGCTCTCGCGAAAAAATCACTGTTTTTAGAGGCGCCCTTAAAGTGCTCTCCAGTAACCGGCGGCGTTTCATACCGTCTGGAACAGGTTTCCAGACGGCATTGCCTACGGGGTGCCTGCAATAAAAGAGTGGTTACCCGGCTCTTGACTGCTTTCTGGGAAGTGGCGGATTTTTTTGTTGCGGCATGGAACTAACCGACCATAGTCAGGTCATTGCCGGGGGCGGTCAATAACCAATATCCAGGGAATACTGAAAAATGAAAAAGATACTCGGTTCCTCTTTCTTTGTAATACTGTTTGCGCTGGTCGCTGGCTATGGCCATGCGGCCTTACCTGCAGTTGACAGTAGCGGAAAAGCCCTGCCAACACTGGCTCCGATGCTGGAAAAGGCGACCCCCGCCGTGGTCAATATTGCCACGCGTGGCCGGGTACGCATACGAGAAAATCCGTTGCTCAACGACCCATTTTTCCGGCGCTTTTTTGACCTGCCGCAGCAACCCAGAGAGCGGATTACCCAGAGCCTGGGCTCGGGGGTAGTCGTTGATGCTGGCAAGGGCTACATCCTCACCAATAATCATGTGATTGACAAGGCCGAGGAGATTGAGGTCACCCTGCGTGACGGCCGCAAGAAAAAGGCAAAACTGGTAGGCAGTGATCCAGCTACAGATATAGCTGTGATTCGGGTAAAGCCGGATGGGCTGACAGCACTGCCTTTTGCCAACTCCGACCAGCTTCGCGTGGGCGACTTTGTGGTTGCTATCGGCAATCCATTCGGGCTTGGACAGACGGTTACCTCCGGCATCGTCAGCGCCCTGGGCCGGGCCGGGCTTGGTATTGAAGGGTATGAGGACTTTATCCAGACTGATGCCTCCATCAACCCCGGAAACTCTGGCGGTGCACTGGTGAATCTCCGCGGCGAACTGGTTGGCATCAACACGGCAATATTCTCTCAAAGTGGCGGCAACATCGGCATCGGTTTTGCCATCCCCATTAACATGGCGCATGAAGTGATGCTGCAGCTGATTGAGCATGGCCGCGTGGAGCGGGGTGTGTTGGGCGTACAGGTACAGGACTTGACCCCCGAACTGGCCCAGGCATTCTCCATTCCCGAACAGCGAGGAGTTGTTATCAGTGCGGTCGTGCCCGGTTCGGCAGCAGAAAAAGCCGGACTGAAAACCGGTGATATCATCATCGCCATCAATGGCCGGGCAGTTGATGACAGCATGGATGTGCGCAATACCATCGGCCTGATACGGGTAGGCAGCCGGGTGGAATTGAAGATCCTGAGGGACGGGAAAGAGCGCATCATCCGGGCCACAATCGGTGAAGAGCGGCATGCGGAAATCAAGGGCGATGAGCTGCATCCCTATCTGGCAGGTGCCATACTTGGCAATATTGGAGAGAACTCTCCACTGTATGAGCGGGTCAAAGGGGTCGTGGTAGTGGACATCTCTCCTGGCAGCAGAGCCTGGCAGGCTGGTTTGCGCAAGGGAGATGTCATTACCTCAGCCAATCGCCGACCGGTGGCCAACCTGAAACAGCTGCGCAAGGCAGTCAAAAACAAGGACAGCCTGCTGCTGAATATTCAGCGCGGCAATGTGGCGCTCTTCTTGCTGTTGCGTTGAAGCAACGGCCCGGATGTCAGCGAACCGCATTCCTGTGGTACTATTGGCGTGATAAAGCTCCAGTTGAACTATTCCAATGATTTCAATATCATTAGTCGGCTGGAGAGTTCGTATTTACGGAGGATTTTTCCTCAACCCGAATCTGCGACTGCGTGCAACGGAGTTGCGGGTTCGGGCGTGAGGAGGTTCGGAATTTTTATCAACATGTAGGAGTAAGCAAAAGATGGCACGGAAGTATTTGGTAATTGCGCTGGTTCTGGGATTTGCCATGAGTATGACGGCATGTGAAAAAGCATCGGATACAGCGAAGAGTGCTGCGGATGCCGCCAAGGAAGTGACAACCGATGCGGTTGATGCTGCCAAGGAGGTGACAACCGATGTGGTTGACACTGCCAAGGAGGCAACAAGCGATGCGGTTGATGCTGCCAAGGAGGTTGCATCTGATGCAGCCGATGCAGCTGGTGAAGCGGCGAATAACGTTGTTGAAAGCGCCAAGGATGCTGCAGGCGACGCCGTAGAGGGAGCCAAGGATATGGTCAATCCATGCGCCGTGGTTGACGGTGCCAAGGAAGCTGCCGGTGAAGTGGCGGACGATGCCAAGGATGTAACCAGTGGTGCGGTTGACAAGGCCGAGGAGGCCGTTAATCCTTGCACTGCTGCAGATAAAGCCAAGGAGGCCATGGGCGAGTACTGATTTTTCAGCTCATTTACCCGTTGGTAAGGTAGAAACAAAGGCGCAGATAACTGCGCCTTTGTTTTATATGCCATGCTGTCCCATCCCTGAACGAAAACAGTCAGTACCGTTATTCAGCCTCTACGTTGTGCCACCGCGAGAATGGTTGTATAACAGGTCTCAATGGCTGATTACTATCTCTACATAAAATATCTGCATGTCACCTGCGTGGTGGTCTCAATAACACTTTTTTTGCTGCGAAGCACATGGACTTTTCAGGGTTCACCGATGCTGTCTTCCCCCTGGGCGCGAACAGTGCCCCACTATGTTGATACAACACTGCTTGCGGCAGCCATTCTGCTTACCATCATTATTCATCAATACCCCCTGCAAGCCCCCTGGTTGACAGCCAAGGTCAGCGGACTGCTGGCGCACATTCTGTTTGGTCTGGTGTTCTTTCACTACAAGGGCAGCTGGGCGGTCAGAAAAGCAGCATTGGCCCTCTCTCTGCTATCGTTCAGCTATATTGTGGCGGTGGCTTTGACTCGCGATCCACTGGTGTTTGGTTGAGTCTGCATGCTGTTTGGTGTTTGGTGTTTGGTGAATATTTTTCAGGCTTGCCATGGATGTTGAAACAAGGATATGATGCGTGAAGAATAATAAGTAATTCAGTAACTACAAATGGCTTGGAGTAGTTATCTCCCAAGGTTGCTTCTCCATAGAGGTGAGCCAGCCCCCCTCAGTATATAGATTCGGGCATCAGTTGTGCCCACAGTCCAGGAAGCTAGTGTGTGATTTGCATGCAGTGGAGAACTGCTGCCTCGTTCCTGAAAAAAAGAGCGTCTGTGGGGTAAGTTCAATCATGTTGAGATCGCGAAAACAGGGGGGAAGTCTTGCTCCGCAATCGGAGCAACGGGTGGTGCTGGGCAGATGTCTGGCCAAAACCACAACAACACCCCTAGGAATCGAGCCAGGTCACACAGTGACCGATCACTGTCGTATCGTAGGAGAAGTGGCGGGGGAGTTGTTGCAGCGTCTGCCAGAGACTGTCCGGTATACCCTCTTTCCACAAGGTGCCGAACTGGTGGCGGCACTCCACGATATTGGTAAGGTCAGCCCGACCTTCCAGCGAAAATTGTTTCAGGCGATTGGACAGGAAAACACCCCGCTACCAGGACTGGAGCGGGTGGCTTCCCTCCGGGAGAGTGACTGGGGAGGCCACGCTGGTGTCAGCCAGTTGGCGTTGGAGGCAGTGGGGGCGGGCCGTTTCATCCCGCAGATAGCGGGTCTCCATCACGGTTATACCCCCCGTGTCGAGGGCAGGCTGGCAGGTGATGAATGTTTCGGCGGTTCTACCTGGCAGGCCGCCCGCGCATCACTAATCGGCAGTCTGAAAAAGGCGTTCGGTTCCGACTGGCCCGAGATCACCAGTGAGGAGCAGGCCAGGGTGGTGGCCGGACTCACGACGGTGGCCGACTGGATCGGTTCCGGTTCGTTCTTCGAAGACCCGTTGCCGGAAGCGCAGTGGCGGCAGCGGATAGCAGCGGCAGTGGATAGTGCCGGGTTCATCGCTCCCCGGATGCGGAACGGTCTGGGTTTCGAAGATCTCTTCGGCTTCGCGCCACGGGAAGGTCAACAGCAGTTCAGCGAACACGCCTGCCGACCCGGCGTCCACATCCTCGAGGCGCCAATGGGAGTGGGCAAGACCGAAGCCGCGCTCTACGCCGCCTATCTCGCCATGAGTCGGCGCCACGCCACCGGCCTCTATTTTGCACTGCCCACTCAGCTCACATCGGAAAAGATCCACGAACGGGTAGGAGCCTTTCTCAACCGGATCCTGGAACCCGAGAGCAGTCACGGCATTCCCCGTCTGCTGCACGGCAACGCCTGGCTGAAAGAGCTGGAGATGGGAGAGGAAGGACGCCCTGGCCACCCCTGGTTCAATGCTCGCAAGCGGGGCATCCTCGCACCCTTCGCGGTGGGCACCATCGACCAGGCGCTGATGGCGGTGATGAATGTGCGTCACGGCTTCGTCCGCGCCTTCGGCCTGGCTGGCAAGGTGGTAATCCTCGACGAGGTGCACAGCTATGACGCCTATACCGGTCTGCTACTGGATGAGCTGGTGGGTACTCTGCGAAAACTACATTGTACCGTCATCATCCTCAGCGCCACCTTGACTGCACAGCGCCGCCAGGCCCTGTTGCAGCAGCCTGTCAAACGTCTCGACTATCCCTTGATTACCACGCAGGCCGTCGGCAGCGAGGCTCCCGAGGAGTTGGTGGTGGCGGGACCGGAGGATCAGTACGTGCGAATCCGGCTGAACAGCACCGATGCCCCAGCCATGGAGGAGGTACTGGAGCGCGCCGAACAGGGGCAACAGATCCTGTGGATCGAAAACAGCGTGAAGGGGGCGCAGGAACAGCACGCCCTGCTGGCGGCAAGGGCCGCCGGCATGGGTGTCGAGTGCGGCCTGCTGCACTCCCGGTTCACCGCCGCCGATCGGCAACGCAAGGAAGGATACTGGGTCGGCCTGTACGGGAAGAAGGGAGGCGAGCAGCGCAGCCGTACGGGACGCATCCTGGTGGGCACCCAGGTGCTGGAGCAGTCGC
>JALSHD010000190.1 GCA_026982395.1 Chromatiales bacterium
GCGTGGGTTGAGTTTGGGGATTATCAGCGTATTGCTGGGGCGGTTACCCGGCAGGACCTTGTGGGGAACCAGCGCCTCCAGCTCCGCCCCGCTCATGCCGGCGGCCTCCAGTTCGGCATGCACCTCATCGGCATCCTTGCCCCACATCAGGGCGCGGGTCTGGCCGAAGAAGTTGGAGAGCAGGATGCGGTGGTGGTCGCCCAGAGCGTAGTAGCTCTCCATGGGGGCGATAAAATCCGCCGGTACCAGCTTGGTACCCTGGTGCAGCAGCTGAAAGTAGGCGTGCTGTCCGTTGGTGCCAGGCTCTCCCCAGATGATGGGGCCGGTGGAGTAGTCGACCGTTTCTCCATCACGCTGAACGCGCTTGCCGTTACTCTCCATCTCCGCCTGCTGCAGATAGGCGGTGAGGCGATGCAGATACTGATCATAGGGCAGAATGGCCTGGCTTTGCGCACCAAAAAAGTTGTTGTACCAGATCCCCAGCAGCGCCATGGTAACCGGCAGATTCTGCTCCAGGGGGGCGGTGCGGAAGTGTTCATCCATGCCGTGGGCGCCGGCCAGCAGCTCTTCAAACTGATCCATGCCGAGATAGAGGGCGATGGGCAGACCAATGGCGGACCACAGGGAGTAACGCCCCCCTACCCAGTCCCAGAAACCAAATACATTTTCCGCCAGAATGCCAAACTCCTGCGCCGCCTTGACGTTGGCGCTCACGGAGACAAAGTGGTGAGCGACAGCGGCCTCCTGTTTGGCGCTGGCAAGGAACCACTGACGGCTGCTCAGGGCATTGGTCAGCGTCTCCTGGGTGGAGAAGGATTTGGATGAAACGATAAACAGGGTGGTCTCCGGATCAACCCGGTTGAGGATCTCCTGCACATGACTGCCGTCGATGTTGGACATGAAGTGCATGGTGAGACCACTGTCGCGGCCATAGGGTTTGAGCGCTTCGGTGACCATCACCGGCCCCAGATCGGAACCGCCGATACCGATATTGACAACATCGGTGATCTTCTTGCCGGTGTAGCCCTTCCACTCACCGCTACGGACCCTTGCCACAAATGCGCCAATACGCTCCAGTACTCCGTTGACAGCCGGCATCACATCTTCGCCATCCACCAGAATGGGGCGGTTGCTGCGGTTGCGCAGTGCGATATGCAGAACCGGGCGGTCCTCGGTAAAGTTTATCCTGTCGCCACGAAACATCCGTTCCCGCCACCCCTCCACATCGGCGCTGCGCGCCAGGGCATGGAGCAGATTCATGGTCTCCCCAGTGATCCGGTTCTTGGAGTAGTCCAGCAGAATATCGTTGGATGACAGGGTGAATTTTTCAAAGCGTTGCGGATCCTGTTCAAACAGGGTACGCATGTGGACATCTGCCATCGATTTCCAGTGCTTTTCCAGTGCCAGCCAGGCGGGAGATTCGGTCAGTTTCATCGTGTTTACCATTCCATCCATATCATTTTACCCTCATCATAACCGGATATTTCACTGATTCATAAAACAGCCGGGTCATATTTCTGACTCAACCCGGTTTCAATCACCAGAATCAACGGAATACCAGCCAATTAATTGACATTCAGCCGGTTCAAAACTTCATTATTTACTCAGGAAGCAAATTACATGCCTCCCTGTGCCGGCCGGTTTTTGTTAGAATCACGGCTTTTATGCGCACCACAACCATTACCGGGAATATTTATGACGAATAATCTTGCGGACAAGGCGTTACGTTCCAGAGTCAAGCTGTTCGGCACACTTTTGGGCAATGTGCTGCGCACCCACGCAGGCAAACATGTGTTCGATGCTGTGGAAACCTTGCGCAAAGGGTATATCTCGTTGCGCAAGGAGGACAATCCACACAAACGCAGGCGCCTGGAGGCGGTCGTTCGCAACCTGGATGCCGATACTCTGAGTCATGTGGTGCGTGCGTTCAGTATCTATTTCAGTCTGGCCAACATTGCCGAAGAGGCGCACCAGCACCGTCAGCGCCGCCGCCGCATCCATGGTGGCGGTGAGCTCTGGGGCGGCTCTTTCGATACAACACTGCGGGAATTCAAATCGGAGGGGGTTTCCGCCGAACAGCTCCAGGCGATGCTTGATCAGCTGCGCTATCTGCCGGTATTCACCTCCCACCCCACCGAGTCCCGGCGGCGCATTGTGATGGAGCGCCTGCGCAATATCTTCCTCACCAGCGAGCGGCTGGACTACCGCCGCCTGAACAAGGAGGAGAAGCAGGAGATTATTGATTCCCTGGAGACGCAGATTCAGATTCTGTGGAGTACTGACGAGGTCCGGGAGCGAAAACCACAGGTGCGCGACGAGATCAAGAACGGGCTGTACTACTTTCACAAAAGTCTGTTCATGGCTGTGCCGCAAACCTACCGAAACCTGGAAAAGGTCATCAAACGCATCTATGGCAAGCAGTGCAGTGATCTCCATCCCGTGTGTGTGCCCAGCTTCCTTACCTTTGGCTCCTGGATCGGCGGTGATCGGGACGGGAACCCTTTCGTCAAACCGGATACCACCCGAATGGCGGTACGAATGCAGCACCAGCAGGTACTGCGCGAATACCTGCGGCGGGTCAGCGAGCTGAACCTGCAACTGACCCACTCCAGCCGCCTGTGCCAGCCCAGCCAGCCGTTTCTGGACAGCCTGGCGCGTGATGAAATACAGTTCCCGGCCATATTCGAAAGGCGGCCCAACCGCTACAACAACGAACCCTACCGGCGCAAACTGTTTATCATGCGGCACCGCCTCAAGGATAACCTGAAAAGGGTGGACGGCCTGATTTACACCAGTGATACCGCTCCCCACAAATATGCCTATACCGATGAACAGGATTTTCTCAACGATCTGAAACTGATTCGTGACTCCCTATACAGCCACGGTGACGGACGTTGTGCCGATGCAGAGCTGAAGGATCTGATTCGGCTTGCGGAAACCTTTGGTTTTTTCCTGATGCGCCTGGATATCCGCCAGGAATCCACCCGCCACAGCGAGGTGGTGGCTGAAATCCTCTCCCTTCAGGACAACGCCACCGACTATATGGCTCTGGGTGAAAAACAGCGTCTTGCCCTGTTGAGCGAACTGGTAACTGAACCCGGCAGGCTGAAGTTTGATCCGGAGCAACTCAGTGAGGAAAACAGGGAAACGCTGGATGTATTCTCCGTGATGGGAGAGATGCGTCAGGAGATCAGCCCCAAGGCTTTTGGCACCTATGTCATATCCATGACCCACCATGCCAGTCACATCATGGAGGTGATGCTGCTCGCAACTCTTGCCGGACTGGCCGGACGCAGAAATGGCGACTGGTTCTGCAATATTCATATCTCACCCCTGTTTGAAACCATTGACGATCTGGACCGAATCGAGCCGGTGATGAATGAACTGCTGGATATTCCAGTCTACCGGAGCCTGCTGGCCGACGCCGGAAACTTCCAGGAGGTGATGCTGGGCTACTCCGACTCCTGCAAGGATGGTGGAATCGTCTCATCGGCCTGGCAGCTGTACAACGCCCAGAAACAGGTTACCGATTTGCTGCGTAAAAAAGGAATCGCCTACCGGTTGTTCCATGGCCGCGGGGGAACCATTGGACGTGGAGGCGGCCCGACTCACGAAGCCATACTCTCCCAGCCACCAGGAACCGTGCATGGACAGATCAAATTCACCGAACAGGGTGAGGTGCTGTCCTACAAATACAGCAATTTCGAAACGGCCGTCTACGAACTGACCATGGGTGTATCCGCACTGCTGAAATCCAGCCGCAGCGTAATTCAGCCTTGGCAGCCATTTTGCGAAGACTATCTGGAAATCATGAACAACCTGTCGGCAAGCGGCGAACAGATTTATCGTCAGCTCACTGACCGGACACCCGGGTTTCTCGACTATTTTTACGAGGCCACTCCCCTTAACGAGATCGGCCTGCTCAACATCGGCTCGCGTCCGTCACACCGCAAAAAGGGAGATCGCTCCAAGTCTTCGGTACGCGCCATCGCCTGGGTATTCAGCTGGGCGCAATCTCGCCATACGCTGCCTGCGTGGTTCGGCATTGGCACTGCTCTGGAGTCCTGGCGCGGCAACGATCCGGCACAGTTGGCAGTACTGCAAAAGATGTATGACGAATGGCCATTTTTCCGTGCCCTGATCAGTAATGCGCAGATGGCCCTGTTCAAGTCGGACATGGATATTGCCGAACAGTATGCCAAACTGTGCCAGGATCAGCAGACAGCCACAACCGTGTTTCAAATCATCCGTGACGAGTACCGGCGTACCGTCAGGCAGGTGCTGGAAATCTCGGGAAACCGCTCCCTGCTGGAGGACAACCCCTCACTACAGCTCTCTCTGTTGCGGCGGGAACCCTATCTGGATCCGCTGAACCATATCCAGATCACCCTGCTGCAGCGCCGTCACAACGAAGCACTCAGTGACAGGGAGCGGGAGATATGGCTGGCACCCCTGCTGCGTTCCATCAACGCAATCGCGGCCGGTATGAGGAATACAGGATAGACAGGGTGTAGTCGCCCTGTTTGACCCAAAATGCGCTGTCCCTGCATTTGATTTTGCACATTTCAGGGCCAGGCTGAGTCGTAACAGTGATATTTAATCTCTGGTTGGTGGTAACATACCCACCCAGAAAAACAGGCTGATAACAGTGACAATCAGGCAAGCTCTGCTTATACGGGGGAACATATGAAAATAATGGTAACAGGTACCGCCGGCTTCATCGGCTCGGCACTGGCAAAACGTCTGCTGGAGCGTGGCGATGAAGTAGTTGGCATTGATAATGTCAACGACTACTATGACGTCAACCTGAAGCTGGCACGGCTGGAACAGTTCAAGGATCACCCCGGCTATACCGACCTCCGCATTGATCTGGAGGATCGGGACGCAATCCTGGCCGCCTTTGCCAAATATCAACCACAGCGGGTAGTCAATCTGGCTGCCCAGGCGGGAGTACGCTACTCCCTCGAAAATCCCTACGCCTATATCGATACCAATATCGTTGGATTCATCAACATACTGGAGGGATGCCGCCACCATCACGTTGAGCATCTGGTCTATGCCTCCAGTAGCTCGGTTTATGGAGCCAACACTGACATGCCCTTTTCCGTCCACCAGAACGTTGATCATCCACTAAGTCTTTACGCCGCGAGCAAAAAAGCCAACGAATTGATGGCCCATACCTACAGTCATCTCTATGGACTCCCCACTACCGGCCTACGTTTTTTTACCGTCTATGGACCCTGGGGACGGCCGGACATGGCACTATTTATGTTTACCAAGAACATCTTTGCCGGTGAGCCCATCGATGTGTTCAACCATGGCAAGCACCGCCGTGATTTCACCTATGTCGATGATATTGTTGAAGGTGTTACCCGCACCCTGGACAAGGTCGCGGAAGCCAATCCGGACTGGTCCGGTGAAACACCCGATCCGGCAACCAGTTCAGCCCCGTGGCGGGTATACAACATCGGCAACAGCAGCCCGATCGAGCTGTTGCGCTATATCGAGGTTCTGGAAGAGTGTATCGGCAAAAAAGTGGAGAAAAACCTGCTGCCCATGCAGCCGGGTGACGTACCGGCGACCTGGGCGGATGTACAGGCACTGACAGACGATGTCGATTACAAACCTGCAACTCCAATAGAACAAGGGATTGCCCGTTTTGTCGAGTGGTATAGGGACTACTACAAAGTATAGGTGACACACGATGCAACGACCTGCGGAGTATGTCACGCAGGGGGTTGCAGGTTTCCTGGCAGGTAACAGTTGACGGATACATTTATGTCATCCATAGCACTTAACGATAGAATCCAGGATAATTGGCGCCATGCAATCAGATATCCCCGTTATCGGCTTTGCTGCCTTCAGTGGTACCGGCAAGACCACCCTGCTGGAACGACTATTGCCTATCCTCACCCACAGCGGTGTGCGTATTGGCATGATCAAACATGCACACCACCAGTTCGATATCGACACCCCCGGCAAGGACAGCTACCGGCTACGAAAGGCCGGTGCCACCCAGACCCTGATCGCCTCCACCCAGCGCTGGGCATTGATGACCGAAAACCCCGTTGAAGATCCCCCTGAATTGGTTAACCTGATACAGCACCTGGATCAAAAGCACCTCGATCTAATCCTGGTGGAAGGGTTCAAGCAGGCCCATATTCCCAAAATCGAACTGCACCGCCCCGGCCTGGGCCATCCCCTGCTATTCCCGGCAGATGACAATATCATCGCCATTGCCACTGATACTCCGCTGGAGATTGAAACCGATCTTCCCCGGCTCGATCTCAACCAGCCCGAAGAGATTGCCAACTTTATCCTGGTACAATATCTGGAGCACAGCGAATGACACACCCCTCACTTCTTTCTCTCGATGAAGCCCTGTCACGCATAAAAAGTGCTGTTCAACCTATCACCGGCAATGAACGGATTGTGCTCAATGCAGCTTTGGGGCGCACCCTGGCCGAAGAGATCCTGTCACCTGTCGATGTCCCTGCCCATACCAACTCGGCAATGGATGGCTATGCCGTTATTGGCAGCGATCTTCCCACAGAGGGCAGGGTTTCACTAAACGTAATCGGCACCTCCAGCGCCGGCCATCCGTTTGACGGCAAACTGCAACCTGGTCAGACAGTGCGCATCATGACTGGCGCCATGCTGCCGCAAGGAGCAGATACAGTCATCATGCAGGAACAGGTGGAGCGGGATGGAGAGATAGCACATATCGGTACCGGCCATAAACCCGGCCAGCATGTACGGCATGCCGGAGAAGATCTGGCGACTGGCCAACCGGTACTCAAGCCAGGGCGAAAACTCACCCCGGCCGATTTGGGTTCACTTGCGTCACTGGGGTTTGGCGAAGTGAGTGTCAAACGCCGCCTGCGGGTAGCCTTTTTCTCTACCGGCGATGAACTTCGCTCCATTGGTGAACCGCTCGCAGAGGGGGAGATTTACGACAGCAACCGCTACACCCTGCATGCCATGCTTACCCGTTTGGGGATAGAGCTTGTCGATATGGGAGTTATCCGTGACCGGCGTGAAGCAATCAAGCAAGCGTTTCTCGACGCCGCCGCCATTGCCGATACCGTGATAACCTCAGGTGGTGCATCGGTAGGAGAGGCGGACTACATAAGCGAAACCCTGGCGAAACTGGGCCAGGTGGATTTTTGGAAAATCGCCATCAAGCCCGGCAAACCACTAGCCTTTGGCACCGTGGGCGGCACCCTGTTTTTCGGTCTGCCAGGGAATCCGGTCTCCGCCATGGTCACCTTTTACCAGATTGTCCAGCCAGCCCTGTTGCAACAGATGGGACAAAATGACACTACCCCTCTACGGCTGCGGGTACCCTGCACCACCGATCTGAAAAAACGCCCCGGGCGAACAGAGTTCCAGCGCGGCATGTTGCAGCAAGACCAAAACGGGAATCTTACCGTCAGCAGCAGTGGCGCACAGGGGTCCCATATACTCAGCTCAATGAGCCGCGCCAACTGCTTCATCGTATTACCCGCCGAAAGCGCAGGTGTCCGTGCAGGGGAACAGGTAGAAGTCCAACCCTTTTCCGAACTCATCTGAAAAACATAGGGCACCTCTAAAAATCGTGGTTTTTTCGCAAGAGCAAGGAAGCACCGCGCGCACGACGGCATGGACGCAGGAGGTACGAGTCCATGGATGGACGAGGTAGAACGAAGCAGGAAGCCAGAGTCGAGAGCAATGCATGGAGCAATTGCCGGAAACCGCAGGCAGTGTAACAAGAGGATTCGAGCACGGAGCTGACGCCGCTATCGCGGAAAAAGTGCATTTTTAGCCCCCCCTATTCACGCGGGACTGCAGGAGGGGAGCGCATCATCCGCGTCGACGATACAACGGCTGCACCGACATCAAGGCGCTCTCCGAACTGCTCAAGCCTCTTCGCCCCGGCGACCATATCGCTATCACCTGGTCTCCGGGGCGGAGAGGGGGTTCGGCAAACAGTTCCCTGCAGACACTTCAGGAAA
>JALSHD010000191.1 GCA_026982395.1 Chromatiales bacterium
TGTCACCCGGTTCCGCCCAGCGCTGCGCCAGCACCACCGCATCATCCATCCTGGTGGCATACTCCACCGGGGCCATGCCCTCCAGAACTCGAGCCATCAGCGATGCATCGCGCCCCATCAATATCACCGCCCTCGCCTTGACCGCGATGGCCTGGCACAGGGTAGAGAAATCGGCTCCCTTGCCCTCCCCTCCGGCGATCAGCACAACCTGCCCCTCCAGTCCGTTGAGGGCAGCCAGCGTGGCGCCCACGTTGGTGGCCTTGGAGTCGTTGTACCAGTTCACGCCATCAATCTCTGCAACCCATTCAGTGCGGTGCGCCAATCCGCGGAAGCTGCACAACGCCTCACACATGGCATCCAGCGGCAGTTGCATGGATTCACCAAGCGCCAGCGCCGCCAGCGCATTTAGCTGATTGTGCCGGCCAGGAATGCGCAACTCCCGCACTGGCAGAATCAGTTTGTCACCTTTGGCAAGCCACATCTCTCCATTGGAACTGCGCAGACCAAAATCACCCGTCCGGGGTTGATCTGCCCCGAAACGCACAACCGGCCGGCCGGAGCTCACCATGCTCATTACCCGTGCATCATCAGCGTTGACGACCATCACCCCATCACCCTGATAAATGCGCTGTTTGGCGCCGCTGTACTCAGCCAGGCTTTCATAGCGGTCCTGATGATCGGCACTGATATTGAGAACCACCGCGGCATGGGCGTTCAGGCTGCGGGTGGTTTCCAGCTGGAAGCTGGACAGCTCCAGCACATAGAAATCGGGAGCGTCCCCCTCCAGCAAATCCAGTGCCGGGGTGCCGAGATTTCCACCCAGCCGCACCTTTTTACCGGCCTGCCGCGCCATCTCTCCCACCAGTTCGGTAACCGTGCTCTTGCCATTGGAGCCGGTAATCGCAATCACCGGGGCATTGGCATATTGGGCAAACAGCTCAATATCCCCTACTACGGGGACAGCATTGTGAATAGCCTCGGCAATGGCCGGTTCACGCAGCGCAACACCCGGGCTGACAATCAACCGTGCTGCATGGCTCAGCAGCTGCGCATCAAAACTACCGGTTATTACCTCCACCTCGGGAAGCTCCTCCCGAATCTGCCGCAGGGCGGGAGGGTTGGTGCGGTTGTCAATCACGGTCACCGCTTCTCCACGGCGGACAAGAAAACGGGCGCATGACAGGCCCGTCTTGCCGAGACCAACGACAATATTCTGCCGCAGCACGGGTTGTGACTGTTGCCGGTTTTCCAGTGTCATTCCGTTCACCGAATCTTCAGACTGGCCAGTCCGACCAGCACCAGGATGATTGTGACAATCCAGAACCGCACGATGACGCGGGGTTCGGGCCACCCCTTCAGTTCAAAATGGTGATGCAACGGCGCCATTCGGAAAATACGCCGCCCCGTAAGCTTGTAGGAGACCACCTGCAAAATCACGGAAACGGTCTCCATAACGAATACCCCACCCATGATCATCAGCGCCAGCTCCTGGCGCACCAGTACCGCGATCACCCCCAGCGCTGCACCTAGCGCCAGAGCACCGACATCACCCATGAATACCTGGGCTGGATAGGTGTTGAACCAGAGAAATCCGAGACCGGCCCCCATGAGTGAGCCGCACAGCACGACCATCTCTCCCACGCCGGGAACAAAGGGTATGCCCAGATATTTGGCGAATACGGCATTACCCGCGAGATAGGCAAAAATGCCCAGTCCGCCCGCTACCATCACAGCCGGCAGGATCGCCAGGCCATCCAGTCCATCGGTAAGATTGACTGAATTGCTGGTACCCACAATGACGAAATAGGTCAGCAGCACGTAACCAAAGCCCAGATCGATTACTACATCTTTGACAAATGGAATGATGAGCTGTGTCTCCACCGGGTTTTCTGCGGTGTAGTACAAAAACAGCGCTGCCGCCAGTCCGGCCACCGATTGCCAAAAATACTTGTAACGGGCAATCAGCCCGCGCGGATCCCGCTGCACCAGCTTTTTGTAGTCATCAACGAAGCCAATAATGCCAAATGCGAAGGTCACCAGCAGCGCAACCCAGACGTAACGGTTACCCAGATCCGACCACAGCAGGGTGCTGATCCCGATAGCCACCAGAATCAGGGCTCCTCCCATGGTGGGTGTCCCCGCCTTGCTGAGATGAGTCTCGGGACCATCGTCACGCACCGTCTGGCCAATCTGGTAGTGGCTGAGGCGGCGAATCATCAGCGGACCCACGACAAAAGAGATAATCAGCGCCGTCAGCACCCCAAGGATTGCGCGCAGGGTAAGGTACTGAAATACGTTAAAACCACTATGAAACTGGGCCAGGTACTCGGTCAGATAGAGCAGCATTTAACCTATCTCCTCTGGTTCGAGCAACGCACCCACCACCCGCTCCATCCGCATGGTTCTTGAACCTTTTACCAAAATGGTGGTTTCTGCTTTCAGCCCGTCCTGCAATGCAGCAATCAGTTGTTCACAACTTTCAAAATGACGCCCCCCGGAACCAAATGCCTCTGCCGCCGCCCGACTGAGCTCACCAATGGTATATAGCTGCTCAATACCTTCCCGCCGGGCCATGCGTCCGATCTGTTCATGAAACTGCACGGCATCTCCGCCCAGTTCACCCATGTCGCCCAACACCAGGCAGCGCCCACCCGGCGCCATTGAGAGCACCTTGAGGGCTGCCCCCAGAGATGCCGGATTGGCGTTATAACTGTCATCGATAATGCGAATACCGGAAATGCCCCGTTTGCTCTCCAGCCGGCCCGGTACCGGAGCCACGTTCTCGAGACCGGTTCGAATCGCGGCAAGCTCAACCCCAAGAGCCAGAGCCGCGGTGGTCGCGGCGAGAGCGTTCATCACATTATGCTGCCCGGAAAGTGGCAGGTTCAGCTCTATCCCGCCCCGAGGAGTTTTCAGCACCAGACGGCTTCCATCGGTATCGCCTTCCCACTCGGCACTCACATCAGCGTCCTGCTCCAGGCCAAATGTAATCACCTTTCTCGTTCTGTTCATTGTCAGCCACAACCCGGCATAGACATCATCTGCATTAACCACTGCGGTACCACTGCTGCCCAGCCCGCTGTATATCTCTCCCTTGGCCTTTGCCACACCCGCAATGGAGCCGAAGCCATCCAGATGTGCAGCCGCGGCGTTGTTGATTACCGCCACGGTGGGAAGCGCCAGGCCGGTCAGCCAGGCAATCTCTCCCGCGTGATTGGCACCCATCTCAATCACGGCAGCGCGATGCTCGGAACGCAGCCGCAGCAGGGTCAGGGGCACGCCGATGTCATTGTTCAGATTGCCATGAGTAGCCACAATCGGCCCCCACTGCACCAGAATCGCCGCCAACATCTCCTTGACTGTCGTCTTGCCGTTGCTGCCGGTCACGGCTACCAGCGGCAATTCAAACTGGCTGCGCCATACGGCGGCTAACTGCCCCAGGCCGATCCGGGTATCCTTTACCTCGATGCGGGGCAGAGGCACCTCCAGCGCATGATCTGTCATCAGCGCTGTGGCACCCATTTTCCGCGCCTGTTCGGCAAAGGTATGCCCATCAAAACTTGGGCCGCGCAGGGCGACGAACAGATCTCCAGATTGTAAGGTACGGCTGTCGGTACTGACCCCCGAAAAAGGGAGATCTTCACCCTGAAAACGCGCCCCAATCTGTTTGGCCAGGCCAGCCAGTGTCACCGTCTCAGCCATTGCGTGCACTCCACTCTGACAATGCCTCCTGCACCGCATTCCGATCGCTGAATGAATACTTTTCATCTCCGATTTGCTGAAATTGCTCGTGTCCCTTGCCGGCCACCAGCACAACATCCTGCGCGGATGCCAGCTGAACTGCTGTAAAGATGGCGGTGGCCCGATTGTGGCATACGGTGACCTCACTGGAGTCCGGAATTCCGGCCAGGATATCCGCAACAATCACGCCGGGATCCTCCGCACGTGGATTGTCGTCGGTAATCACCACATGTTCCGCATACTTTCCGGCTACAGCCCCCATCAGGGGACGCTTGCCCCGATCCCGATCACCACCGCAACCAAAGACACACCACAGTTGTTTGCCGTGATCCCGCAGGGTAATCAACACCTGCTCCAGCGCTTCGGGAGTATGGGCGTAGTCCACCACCACCAGCGGCCTTTTGTTACCGCCGAAGGAGTCCATCCGGCCCGGTACCGGAGCCAGCCGGGAGAGCCGGGATAGCGCATGTTCCAGCGGAACATCCAGCATCAGTAGCGTCGAAAGCACTGCCAGCAGATTGCTGGCATTGAAGCGTCCCAGCAGAGGGCTGTTTAATTCACAGTTTCCCCACGGAGTCTGTACTTTCATCCGCAGACCGTGCGGACTCAGATTCAGCTCCGTTCCTGCCACTGTGACGGCAGCTCCGCTCCGCCCTTCCAGGGTATAGCCACATCGGCTGATTCCCACCGGCAGGCTGTTCAGGAGTTCACGGCCAAATTCGTCATCGGCATTGATTACCGCCCTGCGCAACCCCGGCATGGTAAACAGTTTGCGTTTGGCTGCTCCGTAGCTGGCCATGCTGCCGTGATAATCCAGATGATCACGGCTCAGGTTGGTAAACACCGCCGTGTCAAAACAGACACCCAGCACCCGCCCCTGCTCAAGAGCATGGGAAGAGACCTCCATCACGGCATACCGGGCGCCCTTGTCACGAAACAGCGCCAGCTGTGATTGCAGGGTTACCGGATCCGGTGTAGTGTTGCAGCTCTCCCGCAAATCACCGAACAAGCCGCTGCCCAGCGTACCGATAACCGCGGCTGGAGAGACTCCATCACCCAACGCCTGGGCAAGAAAGTGACTGCAGGAGGTCTTGCCGTTGGTTCCGGTTATCCCAATCACCTGCATGGCGTTTGAGGGAGCGCCATGGAAACGGGCTGCAATAGCACCGGCGCACTGGCCGAGATCGGCTATCGGAATCAGTGGAATCTGACGGCGAATCTCGATATCTGAACCGGCTGGCGATTCCCGCAGCACCGCGGCGGCACCCCTCTCTATCGCCGCATTGATAAACTCACACCCGTCAACCCGGCTACCCCGCAGAGCCAGAAATAGATCACCGGGCTGCACCTTGCGACTGTCCAGCGCAATACCGGTAATAACTGGATCATACTGCGAAGGCACCGCAATATCGCCAGTTAGCAAATCGCTCAAACGGAGCTCTGGCTGAAATTGCTGCACTACCGTCATATTCTCTTCTCCGTGAGCGCAGCCATCCGCTCTCCCGGAACAGGAAGAGCATCCGGAGGAACGGCCAGCAGCCGTAGCGCTCCGGCCATCACCCTGGCAAATACCGGAGCTGCCACCTGCCCGCCGTAGAACTCGTCATTGGCGGGCTCATCAATCACGACCACCATTACCAGGCGCGGGTCAGTGACCGGCGCCATACCTGCAAACAGGGCCAGGTAGCGATCTTCCGAATAGCCGCCCGCCACCGACTTCCTCACAGTACCGGTCTTCCCGGCCACATGATATCCCGGCACACTGGCCTTGATAGCAGTACCTTCACGGGAAACCACCCGCTCCATCATGCTTCTCACCTGGGAGAGAACGCGGTGGCTGAAAACCTGCGGACCCACTTCAGAAAGCCGCCCCTGTTCATTCATTACCACGGACACCGGCCGCAAGCGCCCGTCCCCGGCCAAAACAGCATAGGCGCGCGCCAGTTGCAGCGGAGTCACTGCCACACCATATCCGAATGAGAGAGTAGCGCGCTCCAGCTCGCTCCAGGTACCGTAGTCGGTAAATACGCCGCTGGACTCTCCTGGAAAACTGGCCCCGGCCAGTTCACCAAAACCGACCTGATGAAAGGTCCGCCAAATCTGTTCCGGCGGCAGAGCAAGGGCAATTTTGCTGGCTCCGACATTGCTCGATTTCTGAATCACGGTCGATACATCAATCAGACCATAGTCACGATTGTCGCGCACGGTATGCCCGCCTACCTTGTAGTGACCCGGCGCGGTATTGATCAGCGTATCAGGCCTGTAACGGCCGGACTGCAGAGCAGTGGCAATGGTAAACGGCTTCATGGTGGAGCCAGGCTCAAACATATCGGCTATCGCACGGTTACGATAGCGTTCGCTGCGCAGCTCTTGCCGGTTATTCGGATTGAACGCGGGCTGATTAACCATCGCCAGGACTTCAGATGTATGGGCATCAAGCACCACAACCGAACCCGAACGCGCCTTGTGCTGCTTCACCGCGGCCAGCAACTCCCGATATGCCAGATACTGGATACGGCGGTCGATGGTAAGCTGCAGATCGCGACCTGGTTGCGGGCGGCGGATACGCTCCACATCTTCTATAATGTGGCCCAGCCGATCCTTGATAACCCGCTTGCTGCCAGGCAAGCCGCGCAGCCACTTGTCATAGGCAAGCTCCATTCCCTCCAGACCAACATCATCCACGTTGGTAAACCCCAGCAAATGGCCGGTTACCTCGCCAGCAGGGTAGTAGCGCCGGTATTCGCGCTGCAATGACACCCCTGAAATCTCCAACGCCATCACCTGGGCTGCAAGAGCGGGAGCAATGCGTCGTTTGATATAAACAAACTCCCGTTTTTCGCGCCCTTTGATTGTTTCATGCAACTGCTTCAATGGCATATCCAGCAGTTTAGCCAGCTGCGGCCACTGTGATTCCGCCGCCAGAAACTCTTTGGGTTCGACCCACACGGAATCCACCGGTGTACTGACTGCCAACGGTTCACCATTGCGATCGAGAATGCTTCCACGGTGGGCGGCAATGGTAACAACCCGCAAGTGACGGGCAGTTCCCTCTTCCTGGAGGAAGTCCTTGTCCAACACCTGAAGATCCACACCACGAGCTACCAGTGCAGTCATGGCACACCCGACCATCCCCATTACGAACAGGATTCGTCCCTTGAACAGCGGTTGTGTCTGTGTGGCTTTCATGGTTTCACTATTACCACCGCATCAACGGGTGGCATTATCATATCCAGCTTTTTGCGAGCGATTCCTTCCACCCGTGCGTTGGTTCCCCAAGTGCTCTGCTCCAGTTGGAGCTGACCCCACTCCACATTCATTTCATCCCGAATTTTTTGCAACGTCTGCAGCTCCACGAACAGTTTTCGCGTCTGATATTTGGCATAAACCACACCCAGCGCACTGCCCATGACAGCTGCGGCCAGCAGCAGAATTATCAGGCTGCGTCCGCTCATGCCAGCCGCTCCGCAACACGCAGTACCGCACTTCGGGAACGCGGATTACTCGCCCGCTCGGCGGAACCCGCCCTGCCCGCCTTTCCAATCACCCGCATACTTGGCCGCAGTTGGACCTGGGTGACTGGCAAATCCGGTGGAAACTCGTCTCCACGGGCCTGCTCCCGAATAAACCGCTTTACAATCCGGTCTTCCAGCGAATGAAAGCTGATCACAGCCAGACGCCCACCCGGCGCCAACACTTGCAGCACTTGAGGAAGCACCTCCCGTAGATCATCCAGCTCCTGATTCAGATGGATCCGGATGGCCTGAAAGCTCCGCGTGGCTGGATCCTTGCCCGGTTCGCGATGCGGTACACTTTCTGCAACAAGTCTTGCAAGCTGTGCGGTGGTATTCAGCGGCGCCCGGGTTCGTGCAGCGACGATATTACGCGCAATACGACGTGAGAAACGCTCTTCACCATACTCCCACAGTACTCTGGCTATCTCCTTTTCATCTGCCGTTGCCAGCCACTGTGCAGCACTCAGGCCGCTCCCCGGATCCATCCGCATATCCAGCGGCCCATCCTGACGAAAACTGAAACCACGATCTGCATCGTCCAGTTGTGGCGAGGAGACGCCCAGATCCAGCAATATGCCGTTGACCTTGCCGAGCCACTCCCTTTGCCGTGCCAGCTCCTTGAGCCTCACGAAAGAGCCCTGTTCAATGGAAAACCGCTTTTCACTCC
>JALSHD010000192.1 GCA_026982395.1 Chromatiales bacterium
TCCATGCCAGTTTACCTTTATGATCAGAGGATTATTTGTCAAAAGATCTGATCGGCAAACTGGCGTTAAGTTCACGTCTTATCCCGAGTTCAGGTTATACTAGGGTTCCCCATAACTGCTCCACATAGTCCTGTGCAGGGGGGCTTTCTTGTTCTCGCAAAAATCACTAATTTCAGTGGTGCCCTCTGAGAGATTACTCGATATCGAGTGATTATCAAAACTTTGTAACAGGTTATTGCTTTTTTGGGTTGTTGCATGTTTAGTTGAACAGCAGAAAAGCGCTTGATTTGATATACTCGGCGGATGTTACCTTATCCTGAAATAGATCCGGTTGCGCTGCAGCTGGGTCCTTTGAAAATTCATTGGTATGGTCTGACCTATCTTGTCGGATTTTCGGCCGCCTGGTGGTTAGGGCGTCTTCGCGCACGTCGGCCCCATTCTGGCTGGACGGATCAGCAAGTGGCGGATCTGATTTTCTACGGAGCATTGGGGGTGGTTCTGGGGGGGCGAATAGGCTATATCCTGTTCTACGATTTTGCTGTTTATATTGAAAATCCGTTGCGAATTTTCCAGATATGGCAGGGGGGCATGTCATTTCATGGGGGGTTGGTCGGTGTTCTGATCGGTATGTGGTTGTTCGGGCGGCGCTACAAGAAAACCTTTTTTGAGGTTACCGATTTTCTTGCGCCTATCGCGCCCATCGGATTGGGGGTGGTGCGGATTGGCAACTTCATCAATGGTGAACTGTGGGGCAAGGTGACTGACGTCCCTTGGGCGATGGTATTTCCGGGAGCAGGCCCATTGCCACGGCACCCTTCGCAGCTGTATGAGTCGTTTCTGGAAGGAGCGGTTTTGTTTTTGATTTTGTGGTTGTTTTCTAGCAAGCCACGCCCCGTCCGTGCGGTATCCGGTATGTTCTTGTTGTTTTATGGTGTATTCCGGTTCTTGGTTGAATTTGTTCGCATGCCAGATCCTCAGTTGGGTTATCTCGCGTTTGGTTGGGTGACCATGGGCCAGGTTCTCTCCTTGCCCATGATTATTGCCGGCGTCATTTTGTTCTGGCTCGCCTACCGCAATCGGGAAACTTCCACAAAAACCGTCGGAGCCAAGTAGGATGCGGCAGTATCTGAATCTGATGCGTCACGTATTGGATAACGGTGCGCGTAAGGAGGACCGTACCGGTACGGGGACTCTCAGCGTGTTTGGATACCAGATGCGCTATGATCTTGGTAAGGGTTTTCCTGTCGTTACCACGAAAAAACTGCACTTGCGTTCCATTGTTCATGAACTGTTATGGTTTTTGCGGGGTGACACGAACATCAAGTATCTGAGAGATAATGGTGTCAGCATCTGGGATGAGTGGGCGGACGAGAATGGAGAACTGGGGCCTGTTTATGGTTATCAGTGGCGCTCCTGGCCAACTCCCGATGGTGAATGCATTGATCAGATTAAGCAGGCGGTTGAACAGATCAGAAGCAATCCGGATTCTCGACGCATCATTGTCAGCGCCTGGAACGTTGCGCAGATAGAGAAGATGGCGTTGCCGCCCTGTCATGCTTTCTTTCAGTTTTATGTGGCCGATGGAAGGCTCTCTTGCCAGCTTTATCAACGCTCTGCTGATATTTTTTTGGGGGTTCCGTTCAATATAGCATCCTACGCCCTACTGACCATGATGATGGCACAGGTGGCTGGCCTGAAGCCGGGAGATTTTGTGCATACTCTTGGTGATGCGCATCTCTATGTGAACCATCTCGAGCAGGCCAAACTGCAGCTGTCCCGTGAGCCCTTTCCATTGCCAACCATGAAAATCAACCCGGCGGTGAAAGATATTTTCGATTTCAGTTTTGACGATTTTGAATTGGTGAATTACCAGTATCATCCTCATATAAAGGCTCCTGTCGCGGTATAAGGCGAAAATGAAAATTTCGTTGATCTGGGCCATGTCTGATGATCGCGTAATCGGAACCAGTAACCGGTTACCCTGGAAGTTGCCTGCGGATATGCGCTGGTTTCGTCGCCATACTTTGGGGAAGCCCGTTGTTATGGGGCGCAAAACGTTCGAATCCTTTGGTGCCAAGCCTCTTCCGGATCGCCACAACATTATTGTTACCCATGATCGAGACTACCTGGCGGAGGGGGCGCAGGTGGCATCTTCGGTTGATGAAGCTCTGGCTGCTGCTGCGTCTGCAGAGGAGGTTATGGTTATCGGTGGGGCCCTTTTATATCAGCAACTGTTGCCGCGTGCCGATCGGCTTTACATGACTTTGGTACATGGTTCTTTTGAGGGGGATACCTGGTTTCCCCGGTTTGATCCAGATGAGTGGCAGGAGAAAGAAAGACATGACTTTAGTGCAGATGAAAACAATCCCTGGCCGTACAGTTTTTTTATTCTGGACAGGAAAAGTTAATGTTAATCAGTAACCTGGAGGTGGTTCCCGGCTACAATATTGTAAAACACCTTGGTCTGGTTCAGGGTAGTACTGTGAGAGCCAAACATGTTGGTCGCGATATTATTGCAGGGCTGAAAAACATTTTCGGGGGTGAGTTGAGTGGCTATACCGAGCTGCTGCAGGAGGCCCGGGAGGAGGCTGTGGAGCGAATGAAACAGCAGGCGCTGGCGGTTGGTGCCAACGCCGTGATTAATGTCCGTTTCTCCACCTCTTCGGTGACTCAGGGGGCCGCCGAACTGTTTGCTTACGGAACGGCGGTGGTTGTGGAAGAGAAATGAGCAATCTGGTCCTTTTTCTGCTTCTGCTGGTTTTAGGCTACAGTTTTGGCCGTTACGCCGAGCAGCGCCACTATCGTTCGATTATTCGGAGAGAAAAAGAGTATAGCGATGTGGTGCTGACCACTGTTCGGCGACCGGCGCCCGGTGTTGAGTTGACAGGGAGCGAACTGGTTGCGGGTAGTGTGGTGATTTCTGTCGATTATTTCAAACGATTTCTAGCCGGACTGCGCAACCTGATCGGCGGCAGGATGACGTCCTATGAGACGTTGCTGGATCGTGGCCGGCGTGAAGCAATTTTGCGGATGAAGCAGCAGGCCAAAGCCCGGGGAGCAAATATGGTTTTCAATGTCAAAATGGAAACCGCCTCTATTTCAAAAGATGGTGGCAGTGCGTTGGGATCCGTAGAGATCCTGGCCTACGGAACTGCCACTACAGTTACCATACGGGAGTAGCGGTGTAGTTGAGATATGAGAATCCTACGGTTCCGGAGGGTATAAACACCTCCCGGGGGCATCCGCTGAAACGGCTGCTGTTTCTTTTCGCTGCCCTGTTTTTTCTGCTTGTTATCGTTGTCTTTTCTTTGCGCTTGATGGCGGTTTGGGCGGCCCCCTATATTCCGTTTGCCTATGAACAGCGACTGGTCGGGCACTATTTCTCGCAAGACAAAAAAAGTGAGAGTCATGCCCGGCTGCTCTCCTATCTTCAGTGGCTGGCGCAGCGGCTGACCAAGGCGGCGAATCTGCCTGATGATATGACTGTAACCATTCATTACCGGGATGAACCCATGGTCAACGCGGTAGCAATGCCGGGTGGCCATATTGTTATCTATCGGGGTTTGCTGGAGCGGCTTGATAGTGAAAATGCCCTCGCGATGGTGATGGCCCATGAGATCGCGCATGTTAAACGCCGTCATCCGCTGATCAATTTGGGCAGCGGGGTTGTTTTCAGTCTTGTGATTGCCGTTGTTACCGGTTCAACGGGAGATGCTGTGACGGGTAGAATTATCGGTCAGTTGGGCAGGATTGCCGATTTGGGGTTCAGCCGGGAGCAGGAGTTGCAGGCGGATTTTGATGCTCTTTACGCTGTTCATGCTCTCTATGGCCATGTTTCAGGTGCAGATGATCTGTACAGCGTGTTGCTGCAGGAGGCGGAAGATGACCTATCCAGCCGGGTTCCCGAATTCATGCAGACCCATCCTGTGCTAAAAAAGCGTCTTGAACGTCTGCGTGGAGTGATACGTGAACGGAACTGGCCGGATGACAGGCCGGTTTTAATGCTGCCTGATTTCAACTGAGAGTGATAAAAGCTGTTGTCCGATTAACCAGCAAGGCTGGTATTGTCCTACGCGAAAAAGGATCGGATTCCGTTATGGAGCGGTAACTGAGAAAGCCTTTCTGGCTGCCGGGGAGTACCAGGCGGGCATGTCAGCCAAGTTGATGGTGGTAGAATAGCCGAGAACCGCAAAGATGCCGTTAACCGGAGATATCCCTGTTATTAGCGGCTTCCTCTGCTGCCTTGCGCCTTTGTAACATAACCCGGGATATGAAAAGCCCCGCTTCAAACAGCAGCCACATGGGGATCGCCAACAGGGTCTGGGAGATGATATCAGGAGGTGTTAGTAGCATGCCGATAACGAATGCTCCAACAATGATATAGGGACGCATGGCAGCCAGTTTTTCCGGCGTTACCGCACCGGTCAGCACCAACAAAAAAGTGGCGACCGGTACTTCGAAGGCGACTCCGAAGGCAAAAAACATCTTGAGTACAAAATCGAGGTATTTACTGATATCCGTCATCACTGCGACGCCTTCCGGAGCGGTTGAGGTGAGAAAACCAAATACCAGAGGCATAACGGCGTAGTAGGCGAAAGCCATGCCGATGTAGAACAGCAGGGTACTGGATACCAGCAGTGGCAACATCAATCGCCGTTCATGCCGGTACAGGCCGGGTGCCATAAAAGCCCATGCCTGGTACAGGATTACCGGGATGGCGAGGAACATGGCAAGAACGAGCGTCAATTTGAACGGGGTCAGGAAAGGGGAGGCAACCTCTGTTGCTATCATGGAGCTGCTTTCCGGCAGGTGCGCCAGTAGCGGTGCTGCCAGCAAGGTATAGAGATCGTTGGCGAACGGGATCAGGGCCAGGAAAAGCAGCCCTACTACCAGGACTATACGCAACAGTCGATCACGCAGTTCGACCAGGTGGGAGAGAAAGGGTTGCTCCCGGGTTACCTTGTCTTCACTATCGCCGGGCGGGAGGCTGTCGTGTTGCGTCATTTTGACGGAGCGTTGAGTTCATTTGTTGCCGGGTTGGCAGTCGGCGATTCAGATTCGGGCTGTTTCTCCGTTGGCTTTATCGCCTCTTCCAGATAGTCTGCTGCCGCTACCCGCTCCAGCTCGGATTGGGTCTGGTGCAGTGACTGTTTAAGCTGATCGAGTTCGGCCTTCTGCTCCTCCATAATCTGCTTCAGTTCGCTGGCCTTGAGCTCCTGCTCGATATCTGATTTAACCGAGGTAATAAAGCGCTGTATCTTTCCATACCAGTTGCCCGCTGTACGCGCAACCGCCGGAAGCCGCTCCGGCCCGATCACCAGCAAGGCGATGATGGCGATAATGGATAGTTCCCAGAAACCGATATCAAACATGGTTGTGGTGGTTCCAGATGTTGCCGGGTGGAAAAAGAGGCTGTTTCCGGATCAGCTTTTGGTTTTTTCCTTGCTGGCTTCACCTTCGATGATACGACTCTGTTCCTGCTCCTTTTTTTCAATGTTGTCCTGTTCTTCATCTTTCATGGCAGTACGAAAGCCTTTGATGGCTGCACCCATATCACTACCCACGTTGCGCAGCCGTTTGGCACCAAACAGGACGAGCACGATGGCCAGAATAATCAGCAATTGCCAGGGACTGATACCCATAAGTTTATCTCCAGTTGTTAAATCGTCTAAAAACCACGTAGTTCAGGGCCACCCAGCAAGTGAATATGCAGGTGGAAAATGATCTGTCCGCCGCCCTTTCCGGTATTGATTATGGTGCGGAACCCCTGTTCCAGCCCTTGTTCTCTGGCCAGTTCCGGTAGTAGCCGTATCATATGGCCGATGAGTTCATCATGCTCCGGTTTGAGATCCTCCAGCGTAGCAAGGTGAATACGGGGAATGACCAGCAGGTGAACTCTGGCTTTCGGGTTGATATCCTTGAACACGACTACCCGCTCATCTTCATATACCTTGTCTGCGGGAACGTCGCCTGCGACAATTTTGCAAAACAGACAGTCACTCATTTCTGTTCTCTCCCGGCCTTCTCCTTAATACCCGACAGGCCAAAGCGGCGCTCCAGTTCTGCCAGAACATCCCCAGGGCCGGCACCGAGGTGAGCCAGCATTACCATCGTATGAAACCACAGATCGGCTGTTTCATAAATGACCTGTGGCATGTTTTCATCTTTGGCAGCTATCACGGTCTCGGTGGCCTCTTCACCAATCTTCTTGAGAATGGTATCCAACCCCTTGTCATACAGTCCCGCCACATAGGAAGAGGCTGGATCGGCCTGTTTTCGCGCCTCCAGTACTTGAGACAGTTTTTCCAGTGTATCATTCATTATGATGTATAAATTTCCGCAGGATCCTTGATTACCGGCTCGACAGTCTGCCAGCGCTCTTTTTCCAGGCGTTGGTAGAAGCAGCTTTCACGTCCGGTATGGCAGGCTATCCCGCCTTGTTGCTCCACGCGCAACAGGATGACGTCGTTGTCACAATCCAGGCGGATCTCCCGGACTTTTTGCCGGTGGCCTGAGGATTCACCTTTGTGCCACAGTTTTTCTCGTGAACGGGACCAGTATACTGCGTGGCCCTGAGCTGCAGTAAGGCGCAGTGCTTCACGGTTCATCCAGGCAAACATCAATACCCGGCCGCTGTCTGAATCCTGGGTGATAACCGGTACCAGTCCGTCCGGGTTCCAGTGTATTTTTTCCAGCCAGCCGGATTCCAGGTTCACAGCCGTACCTCGATACCCTTGTCTTGCATGTGGCGTTTGGCTTGTTCGATAGTGTACTCACCAAAATGAAAAATGCTGGCGGCCAGCACGGCATCGGCGTGGCCCTGGATAATGCCTTCTGCCAAATGCTCCAGGTTGCCTACACCACCCGATGCAATTATGGGCACAGAAACCGCATCGCTGACCGCCCGGGTAAGTTCAATATCAAATCCTGCCCTGGTGCCGTCCCGATCCATGCTGGTAAGCAGTATCTCGCCAGCGCCGTAATCCACCATTTTGCGCGCCCATGCGACTGCATCGATACCGGTGGGGTTGCGCCCGCCGTGGGTGAATATCTCCCAGCGCGCCGGTTCACTGTCTGTGTTGACGCGCTTGGCGTCAATGGCCACGACAATGCATTGGGAGCCAAAGCGTCCGGCGGCTTCCCTGACGAATTCGGGGTTGTTTACCGCTGCGGTATTGATAGCGACCTTGTCGGCGCCCGCTTTGAGCATGTGACGGATATCCGGGCTGGTGCGAATTCCGCCGCCGACTGTGAGGGGGATGAACACCTGTCCGGCCACAGCTTCCACCACATCGGCCATGGTTTTGCGATCTTCATGGCTGGCGGTGATATCCAGAAAGGTGAGTTCATCGGCTCCCTGTTCATCGTAGCGGCGGGCAATCTCCACCGGATCACCGGCATCACGGATATCCACAAACTGAACCCCCTTGACCACACGGCCATTGTCCACATCCAGACAGGGAATAATTCGTTTTGCCAGACTCATGATTCCGTGCGGGTCAGTTCATCGGCCAGTTTCTGTCCGGCGCTGAAATCCAGCGTGCCTTCATAGATGGCGCGTCCGGTAATGGCGCCCTGTATACCTTCCTCGGCCACTGCGCACAGGGCACGGACATCTTCCATATTGGTGATGCCGCCGGAGGCGATTACCGGTATGGTGATGGACTGGGCCAGGGCAACGGTGGATTCGATGTTGACGCCGTTCATCATTCCATCGCGGCTGATATCGGTATAAATGATCGCTTCCACGCCATCTTTTTCAAAATGCTGTGCCATGTCGATAACATCGTGATGAGAGAGTTTCGACCAGCCATCCACGGCAACCTTGCCATCTTTGGCATCCAGGCCGACGATAATGTGGCCGGGAAACTCCAGACAAAGATCATTGACGAAGTGGGGGGCGGTGACAGCCTTGGTGCCGATGATGACATAGCGCACACCGGCATCCAGGTAGGTTTGCACGGTATCTTCATCCCGGATTCCACCGCCGATCTGAACCGGCAGATCAGGAAACGCCTCACAGACCTCATGCACAGCGGAGGCATTTTTCGGCTGCCCGGACAGGGCGCCATCCAGATCGACCATGTGCAGCCGTCGGGCACCTGCCTCTACCCAACGCCGGGCCATCTCTACCGGGTGGTCGGAGTAGGTGGTGACATCATCCATGCGGCCCTGGCGCAGGCGTACGCATTTGCCGTCTTTGAGATCGATTGCAGGTATCAGCTCCATATGCGTTTACTGTCTCATGGTTGTTCAGGGTTCGGGTTTCTGTGGCAGCCGGGATTATCCATCCCAACGCAGAAAGTTGGCGTACAGGGTCAGCCCGGCATGTTGGCTCTTTTCCGGGTGAAACTGTACCGCAAAGATATTGTCCCGCGCTACTGCTGAAGCAAACGGTTCGGGGTAGCAGGTGGTGGCGGCTGTCAGTCGATCGCCGGCCGGGGTTACGTAGTAACTGTGTACGAAATAGAATCGCGTGTCCTGCTCGATGCCCCGCCAGAGCGGATGCTCAATACACTGGTGTACCTGATTCCAACCCATGTGGGGAATCTTCAGACGAGTGCCACTGGCCGGATCGTTCATGTCCGTGGCAAAGGCATGCACCCCGCCCGGCAGGATTCCGAGGCAGGGGGTACCGCCGTTTTCTTCACTGTGTTCGAACAGCGCCTGCATGCCGACACAGACACCCAGAAAGGGCTTGCTCTGTGCCGCTTCGCGTATGACCTCATCCAGTCCGAGGCGTGTAATTTCTGCCATACAGTCGCGGATTGCCCCAACTCCGGGCAGGACGACCCGTTCGGCGCGCAGGATCTCTTCAGGATCATGGCTGACAGAGACCTGCACGGCATCGCCGCCGGCAAACTCCAGCGCCTTAGCAACGGAATGGATATTGCCCATCCCGTAGTCAATGATTGCAACCCTGTTTCCCATCGCCTATAAGGTACCTTTCGTGGACGGGACAGTATTTTCGCAGCGTGGATCTTCTTCCAGCGCCATGCGCAGGGCACGTCCGAACGCCTTGTACACCGTTTCAGCAATGTGGTGAGCATTCTTGCCCCGCAATCCATCGAGATGCAGTGTTACCTGGGCGTGATTGACAAAGCCCTGGAAAAACTCGCTGAACAGTTCGGTATCAAATTCGCCGATGGTGGCGCGAGGAAATTCCACTGCGTATACCAGACCGGGGCGGCCGGAGAAGTCTACCACCGCCCTGGCCAGCGCCTCGTCCAGGGGAACATAGGCATGACCATAACGGCGGATCCCTGTTTTGTCGCCAACCGCTTTGGCAAACGCCTGCCCCAGCGTGATACCAATATCCTCCACAGTGTGGTGGCCATCGATATGCAGGTCGCCTTCAGCCTGGATGTCCAGATCGATCAGGCCGTGCCGCGCCACCTGATCCAGCATGTGATCCAGAAATGGCAGACCGGTGTTGAGGTGAGCCTGCCCGCTGCCGTCCAGATCAAGCGTGATGCTGATCCGGGTTTCCAGGGTTTTACGCTCTACTGTGGCGCAACGTTTTGACATGATTTTTCCACGGGTTGAAATCGGTTCATAGCGGATAGAATACTCTTATCTGCCATTAGTTTGAATAGTGATGCCCGCTTTGCGATTAACCAATGGCTTTCATCAGCTTTCCAATTTTCTCCGCACTACCCGCCACATGAAGCGTAACCGCGCCTTCACAATCCTCTGCGCCACCCGATGCCACCATGGTGGCAGTCAGGTCATACAGGATCCGGATGGCGTCAAGCTCGGTCACTACCGTGGCGAAACCCGCCATGATCGGCATATATCCCAGCGGGGCGCCGGTTGCCTGTGACAGCCGCTGTTGCCCGAGTTTGCCACCGATGGCAGGGATTGACGGGACAAGTTTTGTCAGGGAGATCGGGATGATCAGTTCAGCGCCGCGAGCATAGATGATCGGCAAGGCGCTGCCAATCCCCCCGCCAACAGGGGAGCCCAGCAGGATCCCCACATTGCCTTCAGCATCAATCGCATTGCCGCTTTTGATGTAGATATCACCAGCTTCAAACTGTTCCAGCAACGGGCCTGGCCATCCCCTGGATACGTGGCTGTGTTCGATCAGGTAAGGGCCGGGGCCGCGGCTTTTTACCGGAGTTTCTGCGAATGCTCCACCCTGGATCCAGCCAATGGAAAAGGCGGCATGGCCAGGATCCTCACCCAATAGCGACTGCACAACATGACGGGTGGTACCGCCGCCGGCGATGATAATTCGGCCATTGACCATGGCTCGTTTCAGCTGCGGCAGTTCGGCAACGGCACGGCCAATCAGGTGACGGGCTGTGTCGGGAGGCAATACGATCAGGGCAGTTTGTGGTTTCATCCGCCCTATTATCGCGGATTCTGTAACTTGCTGCTAATCAGAATTCCAGTTTGTCGTCTCGGTTGGAGCCGGCGTTAACCCTGAAGCAGTGCAGGTTCCGCAGTGAAGCTCTCATAATGGGTGAGGCAGTAGCCAAGCCACTCTTGCAGTAGTTGATTCAGCTGGCGCTTTTCGTCCCGATGCCGCATCTGGGGATTGGGGTAGTCGTAGCGACCTTCAAAACGGTGTTCTCCCTGGTAGGAAAGAACTTCGGCTACCTGAGCATCATGATAGATGCGGACTTTCATGGCCATATCAACAAGATAGGGGGTTTGCTGTTTGAAAGCGTGTTTGATAGTGAGGGTTGTGGTATAACGGCTGCATTCCTGGATAACGACATTCAGCGTCATTTTGTCATTCTGGATGCTGATCTCGGGGGTTGCCATATCGATCAGATCCGGAAACAGTTGCAACAGGTTGCGATAGTTGTTTTCAAATACCCACATGGGTGAGGGTTGTCGATTGTTGGTCTGATATTGATGCATGGCTGTTACTGTTTATTTGTCAATGATTCTGGATATAGCTATCGACATCTGTTGCTGCGTTCTGTAGTTTTTATCCTACCTGAATTTATCCTGGATGTTTCATTGAGTTCACTTGTCTGTTGTCGCTCCGAGACTACTCTCTGGAATACTGAATGACCAAAATAATAGATTATTCGAAAACTTTGCCCCAATATCTGCTGCCGCACCATCTGCTGTCACGGGCCGTAGGTGGATTGGCGCGATGCCGGATTCCGGCGGTCAAGAACCTGCTGATTGACGGATTCAGACGCCTGTATGACGTAGATCTGAGTCTCGCAGTCGAGACCGATCCGCACGGCTATCCGGATTTCAACAGTTTTTTCACCCGCGCTTTGCGCCCTGATGCACGCCCTCTGGCTTCGGCAAACGGAGCAGTCGTTTCTCCGGTGGATGGCCGGGTCAGTCAGGCGGGGGCGATACATGATGATTCTCTTCTGCAGGCGAAAGGAAAAGAGTTTTCACTGGCCCAACTTCTGGGCTCTCCGCAACGGGCCAATGTTTTTCAGGGGGGGGATTATGCGACGATCTATCTTTCTCCGCGGGACTATCACCGTATCCATATGCCGCTGGCCGGGAAGTTAACCGGGATGGTGCATATACCGGGTCGTCTGTTCAGCGTCAGTCCGGCGACTACCCGTGTGGTCCCTGGCCTTTTTGCCCGCAATGAGCGGGTGGTCTGCCTGTTTGAGACGGATGCAGGGCCGATGGCCATGGTACTGGTTGGAGCGATATTTGTGGCCAGTATCGAGACAGTATGGGCGGGGGTTGTGACGCCACCCGCAGGCAAGGAGATCAGTGTCCGGGATTTCCGCAATGATGCGCATGCGCTGGAACTGGAACAGGGGGCAGAGATGGGGCGGTTTAACATGGGTTCTACGGTTATCCTGCTGTTTGGCCGGGACCAGGTTGAATGGGGGCAGGCATGCAGGCTGGATGCAACTGTGAGGATGGGGCAGCAACTGGGTGTTTGCCGAAGCAAGCTGCCTGCCAACTGACCTTGTTGGTGTGTCTGGCTTGTGTCTAAAAATGTCTCAAATCAGCTTTTTTCGGGTTTGTACAAAATTTTTTGATCCAGATTAAACGTGGTCGGTTGCGGTTTTGTATATACTCACGTATATAGTTATCCGGGAACAGGTCAAGTGTGAAGATATTTTGACCTGTTGCTCTGTCGAAGAGACGGAACGCTGCTGTGCAAAGTAAACTGGTTATAATGTAAATTCTAGTTGATTAAGAGGTAATAAGTGATGAACGTAAAAGGAAGTATTCTTAAATTGTCTGCCGTTGCCCTGGCACTTGGCTTGATGGCCGGCTGTGCCCACAAGGGTCCTGCAGTAACACCGGAAGATGTTGCCAAGGCGCAGTCCGCTGCTGATGCAGCAATGGCTGCTGCAACCAAGGCTCAGAACAGTGCTGCTGCCGCAGAGCGGACAGCAAATGCGGCAATGAATACGGCAGAGGATGCCAAGCGTGCCGCTGATGCATGCAGCGAGCGTTGTGGTCGGATGACCGAGAAGGTGATGGCGAAGTAAACGCTGGATCTTTCGATAGCGGTATCTCTTCAAAACAGCAAGCCGTGCGATAGCCGTCTGGCCTGCTGTGATGAGGGGAGAGTCAAGGGCTTGGTGGTAATACCTCCAGGCCCTTTTCCATATTATTTTCTGTAACAAACTCGGGCATACTCTTTTTCTTGGCTACAGCGATGGGGATTCCCCGTTGTTGGCGGGCTATCTGCTGAACTTTCTCCCAGTCCAGAACTGCCGGGATATCTCCACGGGCCGCGGCAACCACCTTTACCACGGGTGTCAGATTAAGTGCCTTGTCAGGCTCTTTCATTGTTTCTTCCAGTGGCGGATGGGCTTCCAGATATAACTTGTCATTAAGCCATCCGGCCTTGTAGGGCTGGTTGATAATCCGTACGGGTGTTTTTACGGGTATCAATGGAAACAGTGCTTCGATATCTTCCGGATACATCCGGATACATCCGTGGCTGACGCGCATCCCGACACCGTATGGCTTATCGGTACCGTGAATCAGGTAGCCCGGCATTCCCAGACGCAGGGCAAAACGTCCGAGAGGGTTGTCCGGGCCGGCTTTCACCACTCTCGGCAACTCGATTCCCTTTTCAGCATATTCAGCGCGAATGGATTCTGGAGGTGTCCAGGTCGGATCTTTGGTTTTTTGTGTAATCCGGGTTTTCCCGGTTGGTGTTTCCCATCCTTCCCGCCCAATTCCGATTGGGTGGGTAATCACGCGATTTTCTCCTGCGGGGAAGTAGTACAGACGGAGTTCGGCAAGATTGATAATCAATCCTTCCCGGGGAGGAGGGGGCAGGATAAACCGGGTAGGAATAACAATACGTGTTCCTGCACCGGGGAGCCAGGGGTCAACCCCCGGGTTGGCTGCCAGCATCTCACGATAACCGAGACCATAGTCTCTGGCAAAATCGGAGAAGGTGTCTTCGTATCGGCTAGTTATCTCCACAGGAGCGCCGACAACATCCTGTCCTTCCGGTGGTAAAGGGAAGCTGAGTGCATAACAGCCAGTGGAGATGAGCCCCAGCCAGATTCCTCCTAACCAAATCAATACTTTTTCCATGTTGTTTGCTGCCATCCGCCGTTAAGGCCAAGTTGTCGCACGCAGAAAATGTGCTGCGTCAATAATCAGCGCTCAGTATGCCCATATATGGGTTTCGATTAAAGAGCCTATCTCTCTTTGCCGATAGGTTTTTCATGGCAGTGGCACATTATTGACGGGTGGAACCGTCAATATTGCGTCAGCCAGGATGGTCACATCCCGGAAAGCGCACAGGGACGTTGATTGTATATGAAATGTCCTGAGAGCCATTGTTGTATGAATATTTTCAGATTCTGTAGCGAGGCCGGGTGTTGCGTTTTCGACACCAGAGCGCCACTGATGATCATATTGGGCAGTATGCTCATATTGATTCTGCTGGGAGGATGTCAGGACGGAAAATCAACCAGCGACAGCAGCCAGAAGATATTGAAAGAGCTCTACCCTTCAGTGGTCGATGTGATCCGAGACAGCCAGCCGGAAGATGCATATTTCAGTTATGACTCTGACAAGGGGATCTACTATCGTGCCGTTCCCGGGTTTGTCTGGCAAGGGGTTTTGGCTGATGCTGATAACCAGTTCGCAAATCCGGCCGCTTACGACTATGCCGGTTTTGCCATGCAGGTGGAAACCAATGAAAACAGGCCGGATCTGGAGCAGATTTGCAGCAGTTCGGTCGCGATAGCACTCTATCCTCCTGTTGCTACAGCTACGGGCACCGGTGTGGTATTTGATCCGGTTGTCGGGCTCGGTAACAGCTCGGTTACCGGTAGTGACGGCCAGTGCGGGAATGACTATTTTCAGCTTCGGGCGCTGGATGATGATGGTGATGGGGCGTGGGATCGTTTCCTGTACAGCTTTCCTCCCGGCGAGAACAGTGAGGTGTTGCTGACGGATGCAGCGCCCGGCGGCTGGCAGCTTCGGAATGGGGCAACTGTGCTGGCGAATTTTGAACTACCTTCTCTGTCTCCGATTGCGAATGGAGAACCTCGGGTGCTTATGCCCGTTCCACGTATCAATCGGGATGTTGAAACAGGTCTGGTTGATAGCGTGGAGATCCGCTGGTGGCACTATAATTCGAATACCGCGCTTTATGAGCCGGTTCAGAGTAGCGATCAGATCTACCGTTCGGCGGTGGCGCTGCTTGATACGATTACCCCGGTTGACGGTGAAATCCGCGAGGAGTACCACGCCTATGGTCTTGCCGACCGGGCCGTTTTCCCAAAATATCCATGGCGAGTGGTTGGTGATCCCAGTGCAGGCGGGGATGATATGCGGGTTACTGCTGTGCAGATTTCGTATCAGGTTGATGGCGTTGCTTACCGTTTTGTCTGGCAGGCTTCATAAATTTCAGGCCCGCCCGATGGGGAAGCTTAATACCTCGCTGATTTCCGATGCGCCGGAGGAAAGCATTAACAAACGATCTACCCCCACTGCAACGCCAGCGCAATCGGGCAGGCCATAATTCAGGGCGGCCAGCAGATTTTCATCCATGGGTGTTGCGGTTTGCCCATTGTGAGCGCGTTGTTGCAGCTCTTCGAGAAAACGGCGCTGCTGTTCGGCCGCATCGGTTAATTCACGAAAGCCGTTTGCCAGTTCCACCCCCTGCAGAAACAGCTCAAACCGTTCTGCTACTAACGGATTGGTCGGGCAGATGCGGGCCAGAGCCGCCTGGGAGGCTGGATAATCAAATATAAAAGTCAGTCGTTGTTGCCCTAGTCGAGGTTGGATTACATGACTCATTAGCAGATTCAGCCAGTCATCCCGGTCCTGTTTGGCGAGTCCGGTTACCCCTTTTAATCCGTGCTGTTCTGCGCAGCTGATAAGCTGCTCGCAGTTGGCTTGGTGCGGATCAAGTCCTGCATATTGTTCAAAGGCCTGCTGGTAGCTGAGATATTCGCTTTTCCCCAGATCCAGTTGGGCCAGTAGCAGCCTGGTCAGTTGCTCCACCTCATCCATCAACTGATGGTGGCTGAAACCGGGACGGTACCACTCCAGCATAGTAAACTCGGGATTGTGGTAACGCCCCGCCTCGCCTTGGCGGAATACCTTGCAGATCTGGTAAACAGGTCCACTGCCTGCAGCCAGCAGGCGCTTCATCGGAAATTCAGGTGAGGTATGGAGATAGAGCTGGCGGCCCTGTGCGGCATCAGGGCCGGCAAAGGTCGTGGTGAAGTTTTCTACCTGAGGATCGGTGTTGGCAGCGCTGGAAAGTATCGGTGTCTCTACCTCGAGTACATGGTGTGCGGCAAAAAAACCTCGAATCTGAGCCAGCAGGGCGGCCCGCAGCTGCAATACCTGAAGAGTCGTCTTGGGTTGCCAATTCACCACTGGCTCCCGTGAACTGTTCAAATGCTACTCTCTGACTCGCGACACATACTCTCCGGTACGCGTGTCCACCTTGATAAGCTCCCCTTCATTGACAAACAGTGGTACCTGCACAACAGCACCAGTTTCCAGTGTTGCGGGCTTGTTACCACCGGTGGCGGTATCGCCCCGAACACCAGGCTCCGTTTCGACGACCTTGAGAATGACATGGTTGGGAGGGGTCACACTGAGAGGAGCACCGTTCCACAAGGTAATCGTGCAGATGTCCTGCTCTTTCAGCCATGGTTTGGCATCCGCAACCACTATTTCATCGGCAGCGACCTGCTCAAAGGTTTCCTGATCCATAAAATGCCAAGCCTCCCCATCGTTATACAAATACTGCATTTCGGTCTCGACCACATCAGCTGCTTCGATGCTTTCCCCTGATTTGAAGGTACGTTCGATGACCCGGCCGGTTTTCAGATTGCGCAGTTTTACCCGATTGAAGGCTTGTCCCTTGCCGGGCTTGACGAACTCATTCTCGATAATGGCAGCCGGATCGCCATCCAGCATCACCTTGAGCCCCCGCTTGAATTCGTTGGTGCTGTAACTTGCCATGGTGTTGTTTGACTCCTGTACAATCTGTTTGCGTATGATACCCATAAAAGCCGAACTTTTACATACAGCCTCCTGGCAGCGGGAGATGGCCCGTGCGGTCACCGATCCGCGAGAGTTGATGCGGCGCCTGGAGCTGCCTGATTCCGCTGTTGACCGTATGGCGAACCTGGATTTCCCCCTGCGAGTGCCGGAGAGTTTCATTGCCCGAATGGAACCGGGCAATCCTCGGGATCCACTATTATTGCAGGTGCTGCCGCATTACCAGGAAACCCGGCTCGTGCCAGGTTATCACCAGGATCCGGTGGGGGACCAGGCGTCAATGGCGGTTCCCGGGGTGATTCACAAGTACAGGGGCCGGGTGTTGCTGATTGCTGCCGCCAGTTGTGCATTGCACTGTCGCTACTGCTTTCGCCGCCACTTTCCCTACGCCGAAGCCAATCCGAAGAGTGAGCAGTGGCGGGGGGCGCTGGATTATATCGCCGGTGATTCGACTGTCAACGAGGTGATTCTGAGTGGCGGTGATCCTCTACTGTTGGCGGACAGCCGTTTGTCAATGTTGATTGGACGGCTTGAAGCGATCCCGCATTTGCGCCGCGTGCGTATTCATACCCGGCTTCCGGTGGTATTGCCGTCACGGGTGAACAAAACATTGCTGCGCTGGCTGGGCAAGGGGCGTTTGCAGGTGGTTATGGTGATCCATACCAACCATCCTAATGAGCTGGATGAAACAGTTCATGTTGCCTTGCAGAAAATCGCGACTGCCGGAGTGACTCTGCTGAATCAATCGGTTTTGCTGAAAGGGGTTAATGATCGGGTAGAAACGCTGAATGAGCTGAGTGAAATACTGTTTTCGGCAGGGGTACTGCCCTATTATCTGCATTTGCTGGACAAGGTGCAGGGCGCGGCCCATTTTGAGGTCAGCGAAGAGAGAGCGCTTTCCCTGGTTGAGGTGATGCGGAACTCCTTATCCGGCTATCTGGTGCCCCGCCTGGTAAGAGAGCGGCAAGGGGCTCCAGCCAAACAACCGATTAGCGGGATGCTTCGTAGAACTGATGAAATACGGCTGGATATATAATGGTGCCACCTCCATTGAGCCCTCCCTCTTCCAGCTCCAGCACCAGTACCACTTCCTTTGCTACCGGCAAGTTGTAGTCGAGTTTTTTCAGCCAGGCAGGTTCAAATCCAAAACGGGAGTAATAATCGGGGTAACCAACCACAACAACTGCCGGAAAGCCCCGCTTTTTGGCCTGTTCCAGTGCCGTGGTTACCAGTTCAGAGCCAATGCCCCGGTGGGAATGGGAGGGGAGTACAGACATTGGCGCCAGCGCCAGGATATTAACATTGCGGCTCTGTTGATCAAGCTGTGCCAAAAACATCATCAAATGGCCGACAATGCGATCGTGCCCTTCCGCCACCAGTGAGAGCTCGGGAATATAAGCCGGACTATGGCGGATCGCTGTTACTAGCCGGGCTTCGTCTTCCTCTTCAAAAGCACTGATGTTGACTATGTCGATGCCGTGCAGATCATCAAAAGACTCAGGCCGAATCGTAATATTTGCCACTCTGTCATCTCCCGTTAGCCACTCCCCCGTTTTGTGCAACCTTTTGAGCAATATCCAGAAATAGCGCTTTCACCAAGGATTATCGCACTTTTATAAAAAAATCTGTATTATCAAACGTCTTTTGGATGCCTTGGTTCGGTTCTGCACCCTTCGTTTCGGGCGAAATGCATTCTTATTAAAAATAATAGCCGGAGCTGCCGAAATATCAAATTACATGATATGTCGTTCTGTATCGGTCAGTTTAGCCGGGACAAGGGGAAACAGTCAGTTTTCGGGAAGAGAAAATAATGAGCATGACCAGTAAAAATCACCACCTGCATCTGATTCTGGTTGAGGATGAGGCAAATGACGGTGAGGAAATTATTAATCTGTTGCGTAGTGGCGGTTGCCCTGTTCTGGCGGAACGGGTAAAAAACGCCGCAGATATGAAACATCTGCTTGAAAGCAGACAGTGGGATATGGTCATGGCCCGGATGCCTCATCAGGACTTTCCCCCCGCGGAGGCACTGGCAGAGGTCGTGCGTAGCGGCCAGGATCTCTCTTTTCTGATTCTGACGGATGAAAACCTGGAAAACAGTAATGAAGTAATGGAGTTGCTGCGCTCCGGAGCCAGGGGAGGGGTCAGCATGCGCTCTCCTGAACACCTGCGTCTGGTAGTGGGTCGAGAGCTGCAGGATCTGGAGGCGCGACGGGCTCAACGCTATTTTACCCAGAAATATTTTGATTCCGAGAAGCGCGGCCGGGATTTGCTGGAAAGCTCCCGGGACGCTATCGCCTATGTAAGGGACGGAGTATACGTATACGCCAACAGCGCGTACATAAGGCGTTTCGGATTTGCGGGATTATGGGAGCTGCAAGGAGAGTTGCTGCTGGAAACAATAGGCAAGGAGGAGCGGAGCCGGGTGAAGTCATTTCTGCGCAGTTGTGCAGAGGGCGAGCAGGGACAAACAGAAATACAGTTGCAGGGCCGCAATACCGATGGTCACATGTTTGAGACTACGATGGAACTGCGTTCCGCCACGCTTGGTGGAGAACCCTGTGTACAGATTACCATTCGCGAGCGGTCACTTAGCAAAGAGCTGGAAAACCGGGTTCGTGAGCTCAAGAACCTCGATCAGATCACCGGATTGTTTAACCGGCAATATTTCCTCCGTCGTTTGAATGCGGAGGTTAAGAAGGCCAGGCAGGGTCATTCCACCGGTGCCCTGCTATATATAGAGATAGATAATTTCAAGCGTATCCAGGAGCAACTGGGCGTTGTTGCCAGTGACCAGTTACTGATTGATATTGCTCATATATTGCGCAAGAAAGGCAGTCTGGCTCAAGGCTTGTCGCGCTTTTATACCAACATATTTACCGCTGTGGTGCGGAATTGCAGCGCTGCTACGGCAGGGAAAATTGCTGATTTGCTACGTGCCATGATCGAACGGCATGTTTCAGAGGTCAACGGGCATTCGCTCCAGAGTACCTGCAGTATAGGTATTACCCTGATTAACGAGTCCGTGCCCGGCGCCCAGGAGGTGTTGGCACGGGCCAGCAAGGCGTGCGCGGAGAGCCGTGAGGCAGGGGGGAACTGTGTTACCCAGTTTGTTCCCGTTGTGGAAGATATGGCTGAGCGGGAGATGCAGAGTGAGTGGATCAAGCGTATTCGGCAGGCACTGGACCAGGGTGGACTGCACCTTCTGTTTCAGCCGATAGTCAGCCTGCACGGTGAGGCGGGTGAAAAATATGAGGTTTTGCTGCGCATGCGCGAAGGTGAACAGGAGATTTCACCAGCCGAGTTTATTCCGGTTGCTCAACAGGCGGGGTTGCTTCCCGAGGTGGAGCGTTGGGTGATCAGTCACTCTATTCTTGCTTTGGCCGAGCGCCAGAAAAAAGGCTTGAGTACAAAATTGTTTGTGAAGCTTTCTGAAGACTCAATCCAGGATGAGGGGTTGTTGTTGTGGATTGGCCGGCAGCTTCGTGATGCCGGTGTGAATGGTAGTGGTTTAATCTTCGAGATTAGAGAAGAGTGCGCCCTTTCCCGGCTCGGAGCGGTAACCCGGTTAGTCAAAGGGTTAAGTAAACTGGGTTGCGGGGTTGCGCTGGACCATTTCGGTGTTGCTCCCAACTCTCTTATGTTGCAAAAACGCCTCCGAGTGGCCTATCTGAAAATTGATGGTTCGCTGATAACCAGCCTGGATGAAAATCCGGAGTCCCATGAGAAGGTTCGGCACATTAACCAGGTTGCACGTGATACCGGGGGAGTAACTATTGCCCAGTTTGTGGAGAGTGCAGATAGCCTCTCGTTGCTGTGGCAGACAGGGGTGAACTATATTCAGGGATATTTTGTACAGGAGCCCTCTTCTTCAATGCAATATGATTTTACGGGAGAGGCGTCCTGATTTGACTGTCCCTCTCCCGTAATTCATCTGGATCAGGCGTTGCGCAGCGCGGCTATGCGCTGTTCCAGCGGTGGATGAGACATGAAGAGGGCTTTCAATCCATGTCCGATATGCCCTGAAATACCAAAAGCGGCCATTTGGTCGGGGAGCTGGGCTTCACCCGCACTACGTTGCAATGCTTGCAATGCAGAGATCATTTTCTCTTTGTTTTCCAGCCGGGCGGCGCCGGCATCTGCACGGAACTCACGTTGTCGGCTGAACCACATTACGATGATGGTGGCCAGGATGCCCAGCACCAGTTCAGCGACAATGGTGGTTATCCAGTAAGCGGGGCCATAGCCATGCTCGTTTTTGAATACCACCCGGTCCACCGTGTGTCCTACCACTCTGGAGATGAAGATAACAAACGTGTTGACTACCCCCTGGATCAAGGCAAGAGTGATCATGTCCCCATTGGCGATATGACTGACTTCATGAGCCAGTACCGCCTCAACGGCGTCTTTGTCCATCACATTCAGCAGACCGGTACTTACCGCGACCAGTGCGTTGTTGCGGTTGGCGCCGGTAGCAAAGGCATTGGGCTCCGGTGAGTCATAGAGGGCTATTTCGGGCATGCCGATACCGGCCTTGCGCGCCTGTCGCTCAACAGTTTCGAATAACCACCGCTCAGTAGGGGTGGATGGCTGCTGAATCACCTGTGCGCCAACCATACGTTTGGCGCTCCATTTGGAGATCAGCAGAGAGATCAGTGAACCGGCAAAACCGAGTACGCCAGCAAAGATCAGCAGACTGGTATAGTTGATACCACCTTGCGCATCGGTTATGCGATCAATCCCCAGCAGGCGCAGGACAATATTCAGCACTAGGATAACCGCCAGATTGGTTACCAGAAACAGAAAAATGCGCTTCAACATTACTTATATGCTCCGTTGTATCAAAGGTTCCAGAATCAACAGCGTCTAATTAGGCCACATTTAATCAAACAGATGCAAGCCATTGCCATGGAGGTTGGTGGCCGTGCCGATGTGTCGTGAGATTGACACATAGGGTTTTGAGTTCCAATGTGGTATGTTATTGGCTTGGCCTGTCCGAAGAGTGTTTGACAATAATCTATAACCGGGAACCGGCTGCTTAAGCAATTAACCAGAGTGATGTGACTCTATCAGCCCATGGCAAGTGGTAATTTTGTTACCAGGGCATGGCGAAACCTCCGCATTCCCATTGGGTACAAGCTGGCTTTCGCCATCACCCTGTTGATAACGTCAGCAATGTCGTTGCTCGGATTGCTGCTGATTGACCGGCAGGGTGTATTGCTGCGTGCAGATATTGCGCGATTTGGTCATACCGTGGCCAACCAGGTGGCTGATTCCGCCAAGGAGCTGGTGCTTGCCAAGGATGAGCTCGGTCTCAAGGTGCTTGTTACCAATCTGACGCGTAACGAAAACATCAATGGTACAGCCATTATCTCGGCAAATGGTGAGATTCTGGCCAGATCCGGTCTGGTACCACCGGAGAATGAAATCCCCCATACGCGATCGGTGGAACAGTCGGAAATTGCTGATATCCATGAAATCGAATGGTATGCCCCCGAAGAGGGAATCTATCTGATTAGTTTCATCAGCCCAATTCATTTTCAGGATGTGACCCTGGGTTACAGTCTGGCAACTTTCAGCAGGCAGTCGTTGGTACAGTCACTGCAAGAGTCGGTGCGGCTGGTTGTGAGTATTACTCTGGCGATGATTTTGCTCGGTGTTGGCGGTGCCTTTGTGCTTGGGGGGCGTATTGCCCGCCCCGTCCGGCAACTGATTGCGGCCAGTCGGGAGATCAAGGCCGGAAATTACGAATATCGTATTAAAGAGCAGCGTAGTGATGAGCTTGGGCAACTAATGGTTGCGTTTAATGAGATGGCGCAGGGGCTGCGCAAAAAGGTGCAGGTGGAGCAGGCTTTTTCCCGTTTTGTGCCGGAAAGCGTGGCCAGGCATATGTTGTCCAATATTGAACAGGTAAAGCTGGGCGGTGAGACGGTAACCGCCAGTGTGCTGTTTGCAGATATTGTTGGCTATACATCACTGTCCGAAAAACTTTCCGCAGCAGAAATTGCCGAACTGTTGAACGAGTACTTCAGTTATATTGCGGAGGCGGCAAAGATGTGCGGAGGGACGCTGGACAAATATGTAGGTGATTGCGCCATGATTTTGTTTGGTGTTCCGGAACATGATCCCAAACATGCCTTTCATGCGCTCTATTTTGCCGTGCTGTTGAAAAACCTGATTGAACGGTTGAATACCCAGCGTATGTGGACGGGCAAAATCCCCATTCAGTTCAGCATCGGGGTTAATTGTGGCTCGATGCTGGCGGGCACCATGGGGTCAAAAAGCCGCATGCAGTATACGGTACTGGGAGATGCGGTAAACCTTGCATCGCGTTTGTCCGGTGTGGCGGAAGCGGGAGAGATCATTATCAGTGAAGGGATGCTTCAGCAACCGATGGTCGGTGATTGTGTTGAAATCGGCGGATATCAGTCTGTTGCGGTGCGGGGGAAGGATAAACCGGTGGCGACCTACCGTGTGGATGGTGTTGTGGCGGCACTTCATCCGCGCATGCAGGAGCAGATTGATTCGCTGCTATCCAGGCGGTTGGCAGGATGAGCCGTTTTTTTCTGCTATTGTTGATCCTGATGGCCGGGGGGTGTACCCATCTGCCGAATACCGGTTCTATCAGTTTGGCACAGATCAATGCCTGGCTGGAGGCGGATGAGTATGGCAATGCCTTGGCCACTTTGCAGCGCCAGACGCAACTGCACCCTGAAAATGACTCCTTGCGGAGCATGCTGTTGACGGCACAGCAGAAAGCCGGTTTGTATGCCCAGGAGAAGATTGCCAGGGCCAACCAGCTGGCGCAGCAAAACCAATGGGACAAGGCGTTGCAGGAGATAGATGATGCACGGGAGCGCTGGCCGCAAAGTGCTGTATTGCGGGTGGTGCGGGATGGGCTTGAGACGCGGCGTCAACAGCGGATCGAGCAGCTCCAGCTTGAATTGTTGCTGCATGAGGGGCGGTCTTTGCTGGAGACCGCCCGCCAGCACCGGGAGCTGGAATTGGTAAACCCCGGATATCTGTTTCTGGACTGGGACCTGCGCAAATATCAGACCAAGCGGCGGACTGTTGCCAAAAAGCTGCTGGAGGTTGGTCTTCAGGTACAGGAGGAGGGAGATATCCGCCTGGCCCAGCACTGTTTTGTGATGGCTCAGAGGCTTGAGGATAGCCCGGATGTAAAAGAGGCGCTGCAACGCCTGCCGCAGATAGAGCGGGTAGAAGAGAGTGAGGAGTATGAACTGCAGCGCCACCAACCTGTTGTCCGGTACGCATCTCGCAAGGTTAAGCGGCAAAAGCGTGTTGGCCAGCTGTTGAGTGAATATGCACGGGTTCGTGATCGGAATGATCTGGTGGCTGCCCGTCGTATTATGTTGAAGATGCTGGAAATCAATCCGGAACATTCGCGGGTGCGTGAACTGAAAGCCGAGCAGGATGTGCTTGTTCGGCAATTCGTACATCGAAGTATTGCGCGGGGGGATGACCTATATAGCCAGGAGCGGATCAAGGAGGCTGTCGAGGTGTGGGAGGGTGCGTTAAAGCTGGCTCCGTTCAACAAGGAGTTGCGAAACAAAGTGGATCGTGCAAAAACCGCGCTGAAAACCCTGCAGGAGATCAAGCAGAATCCACGTTGAGCTGCAGCCACAGCTCCAGAAGGGCAAGGTGCCACAGTTTGCTGCCCTTGATGCGGGTGAAGTGCTGCTCGGGCGATGCCAGCAGTTTTTCCACATAGGCAGTTTCAAACAGCCCGCGATTGCGGCAGGCATCCGAGAGCAGTATCTCCCGCATGAACTCCAGGAACGGCCCGCGCAGATATTTTAGTGCGGGCATCGGGAAATACCCCTTGGGGCGGTCGATGACGGCATCCGGAAGCAATCCGCGCGCAATTTTTTTGAGTGGATATTTTCCGCCCTCTTTCAGCTTGAGTTCGGGTGGCATCTGCAGGGCCAGCTCTACCAGCTCATGATCCAGAAAGGGAACCCTGGCTTCCAGCCCCCAGGCCATGGTCATGTTATCCACCCGTTTAACCGGGTCATCCACGATCAGAGTGGTGACATCCATCCGCAGCACTCTGTCCATGAAACTATCTGCTCCCTCTATTGCCAGCAGTTCCGCTATGGTGGCGCGGGTATAATCCTCGCCATGGTAAGTGGATGTGACGGTCTGCAGATACTCCTTATGGTCGCGATCAAGGTAGTGTTTGGCGAACCGATCCACCTCGCTGCCATCCTCCTCCGATGCCATTAATGGGTACCAGAAATAACCACCGAACAGCTCATCAGCCCCTTGTCCGCTCTGGACCACCTTGACCTGCCTGGATACCTGTTCAGCCAGCAGGTAGAAGGCAACAGCATCCTGTCCCACCATGGGTTCGGCCATGTTTTCCACCGCTTCGGGCAGCCGGTCGAGAACCTTGTCGTTGGCAATATGGATTTTATGGTGTCGGGTATTGAAGCACTCCACCACCTGATCGGAATATTCGAATTCGCTGCCCCGCTCTGAGCCAATATCCTCAAATCCGATAGAGAAGGTAAGTACATCCCTGACCCCCGCCTCTGCGAGCAGCGCCACCAACAGTGAAGAGTCCAGTCCTCCGGAAAGCAGCACGCCGACCGGAACATCCGCTACCATCAGGCGTTTCCCGACCGCCTGCTGCAATGCCTGTTTTACGGCATCACACCAAGCTTGTTCGCTCCGTGAGATCGAGGGGCGCCGGGCCTGGGGTTGCCAGTAGGTTCGTTTCTGCTTGTTGCCATCCGGACCAATGGTCAGGGTGGTTGCAGGAGCCAGCTTGGATATCCCTTTCAATATAGTGCGCGGGGCCGGTATAACACCATGCAGAGAGAGCTGATGGTGCAAGCCTACGGGATCGATGGATGTGTCTATTTCACCAGTGGTAAGCAAAGCCTGCGTATTTGAAGCAAAATGGAATCGGTCGCCGGTATGGCTGAAATAGAGCGGCTTGATCCCCAGCCTGTCCCGGGCAAGAAACAGCGTTTGGTTATGCATGTCCCAGATGGCGAAGGCAAACATGCCATGCAGGTGTTCCACGCACCGTTCACCCCATGCAGCATACGCCTTGAGGATGGTTTCGGTATCACCCTGGGAGGAAAACTCATAACCCATTCCTTGCAGCTGTTTGCGCAGTTCGGGGTAGTTGTAGATAGTTCCGTTGAATACGATTGCCAGTCCGGAGTGATTGTCGATCATTGGCTGGTTGGAGTGCTCGGACAGATCGATGATCGCCAGCCGCCGGTGCCCGAAGGCGATGGGGCCATCACTGAAACTGCCGGAATGATCAGGGCCGCGCCGGGTCAGCTTGTCCAGCATACGCTCGATAGCAGACAGTGCTGGCGCACTGCTATTCAGATGTAGTGTTCCGCAAATACCGCACATTGGCTAAAGTGCACTCCCTATTCAATCAAATTTTATGCCTACCGCCATTCTCGCAGTAGAGAATAAATTATTCCAGCCTGCCGGGTACTACTCGGCTTGTTTCTGAAATGAGCCACCTCTTCGCTGGAAAATGGTCGATTACCCTTGGCCGTTCCCTTACATTCATGTACTACACGGCATTTGCACGTCCTGTTTGGTATAAACTTCCACTTTCCGGCTTGAACTGGTCCGTTTCAGCAGCAATCCGGGTAGTTACACAGCGTATATTCACTATTTGCTGAGTGTAGTTATCCTGCCGGTTTGTTTCGAGTTGATTGCGAATTGTTACAAATTGTGACCGGTATCGCAGATAACCCCGGCCTGTCGGGTTTTAATACGCCTCAAGAACATAACAACAGATACCGCTAACAACATAAGCGCGGGTTTTTGATTTTTAAACACAGTGGACGCTAGTGTCCATCAATATCATCTTGATGAGGCACCGGACAGGTAAGGGGCTTTCCCATGAAAAAACTATTGTTATTGGTCATTCTGGTTGCGGCTGTCACCGGTTGTGATGTAGATGTGCCCAGCAAAGGAGCGCAGGCCGGGTTCCAGGTTTCCGGTTTTGCCGCGCCGCTTTCTGAACAGGAGTATTCCCGCCTTAGCGATGAACAGCAATACCGTGTCGCCAACAAGCTGTTGGGTACCATGTATCGTGGTGTTGCCGTAGCTGACTTTTTTGATATCTCCCAAGGGATGGACAAGCCGGTGTTAAAAGAGGGGAAGGGGTTTCTCTCTTCGGTAGAGGCTGCTCTGTCCACCCCGCTGGACAGTGCTACCCTGGAGCACTACGACACTCTGATCGGAGGTGACGAGGAAAAAGGAATCGAGGCGCGATTCAGTTTTCGTCAGGTTCCCAAGGAGCGTCCTCTGGCGCGGATTTATCAATATCCTTTGAGCAAGGATATGTTCGACCACTGGATCGCCTGGCACCTTGCTAACACCATTCTGTTTTCTCCGGCGGAAGAGATTGACAGTGCCAACATCAACGATGTTCAAAAGGTGTATAACAAACTGGTAGAGGATCTGCGCAATGGAAAAACGGTTCGCCAGATTATTGCGCGTCATCAGCGTACCCAGGAAAACTGGCGCCGGTTTCGTTCTCCGGAAGATAACACCCGGGAGATGATTGAAATTTATCTGGGGCTGTTTGATCGCGATGAGGACGTGCCTCGCGCTTCTATTGCCTGCGGAGATCTGTATCTTTCCGATGAGAGTGAAGGCTATGAGCTTCTTTCAACCGGTTCTCCAAATACCGAGCCCCAACTGGTGCTTGGTGCCTATGTAACGACTTGCGATGATTTTTACGATTTGATTGCCGGACATCCGCTGGTGATCGGGCGGGTAATTACCGTGCTGGTGGAGTATTTCTTTGCTGAACGCAGTAATTCGGATCGGCTGAAAATCGTGGAATCCATTTTGGCCAGCAATCCGGTTACGTTTGAAGAGATATTCAAGGGGATCATTTTTTCACGGGAATATTTGTTAAATACCGAGCGCCCGAAATCATTCGAGGAGAGCTTTTTGGGGGCGGCCCACCGGCTTGACTGGAGTGCGCCTGATAATTTGTTTCAGGGTATTGTTTCCAACCGTGGTGGAGCGTCACGTGCTTATATGGGAGAGATGAGCTGGCCCACCATGTCGCTGAAACTGGGGCGGCTGTTTGGTATTCCCATGGACTCTCTGAGTTTTGCCAATTACCACAAGGGCTATCGCGAGGTACTGCTTATCAGCAGGAATCGCTGGCGTAAAGAGCTGGGTCTTGTTTCAGCAGATGAGCCCGGTGATGATGCCACTGCTGAAGAACAGATGTTATACGAAAAAAATCAGGAAAGATTTGCTGCAGTGGAAAACATGACCATCAATGAGTTTATCGATTATCTGTTCCTGAGTGCCGCAGTACGGAGATCGAGTGCGATGGAAAAGACCACCTTGACCAATATTGCCCGTGAGGCCAATTTCGTAAGAAACAGAGAGGGAAAGCAGGTGATCAGGGATGGATATCATGATGATTTTGCCGGCATGGTCTTTGACTATATTTCCAGATTACCTGAGTCGTATTACTTCAAGGCGATTAACTGAGGGAGTATCCGCCATGAAAAGAAGAACTTTTATTAAATCGGTTGGTGCACTTGGTTTTACCGCCAGTCTGCCAGCTATGTTTTCCAACGAGTCACTGATCAAGCAGGTTTCTGCGGCACCAGCGCTAAACGAAGTCAATTTTGTGGCGCCACAAGTTATGCCCCAGGTCATAAACGTTTTTCTGTATGGCGGGCCCTCCGAGTTGGCGGGGAATCTGACCAATATTGATGATATCAATGGCAACTCCCAGAATCCGTACCCCAGAAACCTGTTAAGAGCTGCAACGGAAGAGAATGGAAGAATAACGCGGAACGGTTTGTGGAGTGACGCAGGTGGAGATGCTATGGAGGATATGCTGGCCTCCGGGGATATGACAATTTACCGGACAGTGAATCGTCGTCGCAATAATACTCGCGCCCATCGTCCCAGTATTTTCTCCTGTCTGACCGGAAATCTCGATATTGACAACAGCCCCGGAATGGGTACGACACTGGCAGCAGTTCTGTATAAAAACCGGGCCTCTTTAAACAAGCCGATAGATCAGTTTGTTTTGCCATTTGTTTCTTTTGAGGGTGCATCAACAGCATTCATCAGCGATCCGAATAATCCGTTGCCCCTAGGTATGCGGTCAATCAGCCTTGACCAGAGGTTTGATAACCCGTATTCCCGCGGGAACAACCGGTTTGATGAAGCACTTGAAAAGCTGGCGGCTCAAATGAGTGTCGGGGCCGATACCCGTTATGAGAAAGCTTTTGCCGGATTCAAGACTCGCCGCAGTCTGGAGCAGCTTATTGATGGTTTTTCCACAACGCTTAATGACTCGGGTTCACTTCCTGTACTTCCGGAAGGGGATGTGGATGCTGGAGATGATGGGCGGTTACAGTATCCGAATACGCGCTATACAGACCGGATAAAGGCGGCTGTCACCCTGGCAATTGCCAACCCTGACAGCCTTTTTATCACGGTGGGGGGCGGTCTGGGTGGTTGGGATGATCATAACTCCGCAATCGAAGAGTATACCGGTCGGATGCAGGCCTTGATGACAACTTTGCGTGCGGCTACCAAGCATATTAAGTATGGAACGCGCCCCGGAGGCGGCAGCACCGGAAATATCATCATTAATGTATTCGGAGATTTTGGCCGCAATGTCAACTTGAACAACTCCATGGGTTGGGACCATGGCAACAACCAGAATCTTTATACTTTTGGCGGTGCAGATCTTCGGCCCGCTAATGCCTTGGGGAAAATCGTTGGAAAAACGGAACGTTTTGGCAGTTCAAAGCAGAATCGCCAGTTTACCAAGCCCACGGATGACAGCTATGAGTTCGAGCCTACAGCGATTGCTGCAACTGTGTACTCCTATTTCGGGGTGCAGAACCCCGAGGTGCTGACCAGGGATTCGCGCTACTCTCTTCAGGGGGAAACGGCAATAGATGAAACAGTTGCAGGTGAGCCGCCGATGTTTGCCTAGAAGGGTGTGTGGTTGCATCAGTGGGGAGTCAGATACACCAGAAGTCGACCTTCTGTGCTTCCAGAAAGCTTTGTGCCTTTGCTCCTTGTAACATGGCCATGGTTGAAAGCATGCCGGCTTCCAGGCAGGTATTGGCAATAACGGTAACGGCCCGGGGGGCTTCCGGAACAGGCCAGCCAGTGGTTGGGTCCAGTATGTGGCTGTAGCGGATACCATCTTTCAGCAGGTAGCGCCGGGCATCACCGCTGGTTGCCAGTCCCCCTTTTGACAGATTGACCGCGCCAACCTGGTTGGCGCCGGTAGCCTCCGGATCATCAACTCCCACACCCCAGGGCTCCCCGTTTTGCTGAGGGCCCAGCGCAAACAGATCACCTCCATAATTTATCAGTGCACCTGTTTTTGATTTTGCAAAAATCAGCCGGGCAGTCTGATCGACGGCATACTCCTTGCCAATTCCCCCCAGATCGATCTCCATTCCCGGGTGCAGGGTGATGACGGGTCTTTGCCATTTGACCTTGTCCCAGCCAACGCGGGGTAGTATTGACGCAACGGCAGCCGGTTCGGGAATGTTGTCACTGCCATCAAACTTCCACACCTCGCGCAGCACTCCGGAAGTGATATCAAACTTGTGTTCGCTGAGCTGGTAGCACTGCTGGGCAAAATCCAGCAGGTTGGCGGTCTCTTCATCAACAGGGACTGGGGTACCGTTACTGTGATTGATCTGGTAAATACAGTTGTCTGTTCGGTAACGACTGAATTTCTGTTCGATACGTTTGGCTTCGGTATAACTCAGCAGCAAAATTTCTTGCGCCAGTGACCGGCTGTCGGTAGCGAGCAGTATTTCGCATGGGCTGGCCATGGCTTGAAAGCAACCACGCCAGTAACCGGCTTCTCTGGTCAGGCTGAGGGACAAGAGCTTGTTTCTCTCCGGGACTAAACCCCAGAGGCAGGGAGCATAGCAAGAATGGCTCTAAAATACCTGCTCATTCTGGCAGAAGATAGGCGTACTCCGCGCCTCTGTGGTGAGGTTTTTTTGGATTAGTACAGTTAATCAAATGCCTTCTTGAAGCTTGCCTGGAATATTACCGCCTTGTTGGTGTCGTATTCCGCTTCGGCAAATGTTTGGTACAGATACTCCAGGCGGAATCGCAGGGTGCCTCCCCACGCGGGCAAGCCGTATTTTGCTCCCAGGGTCACGCTGCTCATTTCATCCAGGCGGTAATCGGCGCTGGCGTATTCAGGCACTGATTGATCATACTCCAGACTGTGGCGGAAGAAAGCCGCAGCCGTCTGAGTGTAAATACGCAGGTGGGGTTCCAGGAAGCTGCCACCGCTAAATTCCCTGCGGTGCCGGTAAACTACGGTGTGGGAATTGATATCCCAGTCGTCCCAATAGAAGCGATAAGAGAGATGGATGGTGTCCTTGTTTTCCAGCCGGTGTACCATGGCACCATACAGGGTTTGCCGTTGCCTGTTGTCAGGCCGGCTTTCAAAATAGCGCTCCACTTCGATGCCATTGGCATCGGTGCTGCTAATCAGTTTGTAGGGATCAGTGAGGTATCCCTTCTGGGAGCCGATTGTGTAGTTGAGCTGCGCGACGGTGCGGCGATTGATGATTCGTGACACTCCCAGTATGCCCTCATACCCGCGCTTGTTCCCGGCTTCAAAAAACTTTGGTTTCCCCTCGTTTGCACTGATTTCACCCAGCGGTTCGGGTGTTCCTCCCGAGCTCTGCATAATGGTGTCATAGGAGCCGGCGATACCTGCGGTGAAGGTCAGGCTTCGGTCATCCGTTTCCTTGTCAAAAGTGAGACTTCCACCATAGGCCTCATAGTCACGCTCGACGGAGATACTGGCACCGTAATTTACCCTGAAAGTTCTGTTGTAGCTGTGTGTCCAGCCAACATTGACTCCGAGGCGGGTGTCATCAAAATCAACCAGATCGGGAGTCCCGGAGGTGGTTTTGAAACCAGCACCACCGGAAGAGGGGGTGGTGACCGATACCGGGCTAACCGATTTGACGGCTCCGGTGGGCGTGGCTCCGGTTATCGTATCGTAAACGGCCTCCAGCATGAGTAGATCATTGTCACCGAGGGTAACATCGGCGCGAGTGATGATTTTGTTGACGGTGACCCGGTCGGCTTCACTGTAAAACAGGTAAGAGGTATCTGTAGTCCACGAACTTTCTGTGGCGACTGCCTGTTGTGCGCCCTGGGACAGAACCGTACAGGTGGCAACGGCCAGCTTGTTGCGAATTGATTTCATGATGTCCGTTTATGTCTGCTGTTTGTTGTTATCAGTTACATCCGCATCCGCCACCACCGACGCCTTTCCCGCCGGTAGAGGCTTCTTTGCTGAAATAGATATGCTCATCGGCAAAACTCTCGATGGCGTCAGCCTCCAGCTGCATCGATTCCTCAGCCAGTATTCCTTTTTGCCAGGGTTTTACGGGTTCCGGTTTAAATGCAGCGCAGGCCTGCAGCGTAACCAGCAACGTGCAAACCAGAGTGAGTCGGAGCTTGTTCATTGTTTGGTTACCAGTTGTTCAATGGCTGTTTCCGCTTTCTTCTTGAGGCTCTTGTTGAATCCTTCATATGTCTCCACAATGTAGCCCCGCTTGTCAATGAGATAGGAGGTTGGCATTACCTTCAGGCCATAGCCTTCCGCAACTTTCCCCTTGCGGTCGAAAGCAACGGTGAAAGCAGCCGGATATTTGCGGAGAAACGCGGTTGCATCGTCGGGAGATTCGTCAAGAGTTATGGCGATGACTTCGAATCCCTTGTCTTTATACCGCGCCTGGATCATGTTCATCCAGGGGAATGACTTGCGGCATGGCAAACACCATGATGCCCAGAAATCGAGATAAACCACCTTGCCCCGGAATTGGGCCAGATCCACGACACCTTCCGTCCCCGGAAGCCGGAAACGGCGAGCTTTCTCCTCGGCCGTCACATTTGAGGCATACAAAAGCAGGGACAACAAACTGGAAATGATAATGGCGCTAACTGCCTGTTTGAGCATGCTCACCCCTTGGTACTTTTTGTTAATGCCCCATAATGCATATTGGGCGTCTGATAATCAAGTTTGGACAGGATTTTTTATGCCGGGTATGGTACCCGGTTTAACCGTCCGTGAGTTGTGACGTATGCCGCATAAACGAGCGATTGTCCCGGGTTGTTGTTTTCGGGCACGGGCATACATATCAATTTACAGGTGCATCTTCGGGTGATAAAAGGTTAAAATAGCGGGTTTTTGCAACGGAATAACGAGCAGTGATTCAAAATCTACGTAATATCGCAATTATCGCCCACGTTGATCATGGCAAGACCACACTGGTGGACAAGCTGCTGCATCAGTCCGGCACCTTCGACGAACGTGCCCGCATAGAAGATCGTGTGATGGACTCCAATGATCTGGAGCGTGAACGCGGCATTACGATTCTGGCCAAGAATACCGCTATCAAGTGGCGTGACTACCGGATCAATATCGTCGATACTCCCGGCCACGCCGATTTTGGTGGTGAGGTGGAGCGTATTCTCTCCATGGTGGATTCGGTGCTACTGCTGGTGGATGCGGTGGAAGGTCCCATGCCGCAAACCCGCTTTGTCACCCAGAAGGCGCTGCAGCACGGCCTCAAGCCGATTGTGGTGATCAACAAAATCGACCGGCCGGGCAGTCGTCCTGACTGGGTTCTGGATCAGACTTTCGAGCTGTTTGATCAGTTGGGAGCAACGGATGAGCAGCTCGATTTCCCGGTGGTCTATGCGTCGGCCCTGAACGGTTACGCAAGCCTGGAGGCGGACAGTCATGCCGATGACATGACACCTCTGTTCGAGGTGATTACCGAACAGGTCAGTCCGCCGGATGTGGATCCGGACGGCCCGTTTCAGATGCAGGTCAGCCAGCTGGATTACAGCAGCTACGTGGGAGTCATCGGTATTGGCCGCATCACCCGCGGCAGCATCAAGACAAACACTCCGGTGGTGATCGTTGACACAGAGGGCAACAAGCGTAACGGCAGGATGCTGCAGATTATGGGGTTCCACGGTCTGGAGCGGGTTGAGATGGAGAGTGCCGAGGCGGGTGACATTATTGCCTTTACCGGCATCGACCAGCTGAATATTTCCGACACCCTGTGTGATCCCGCGACGGTGGAGGCGCTGCCGCCGCTTACTGTGGATGAGCCCACTGTGAGCATGACCTTCCAGGTCAATAACTCGCCCTTTTCCGGCAAGGATGGCAAGTTTGTTACCTCACGCCAGATCCATGACCGTCTGCACCGCGAGCTGGTTCACAATGTAGCCCTGCGGGTAGAGGATACCGGAGACCCGGACAAGTTCCGGGTCTCCGGGCGCGGAGAGCTGCATCTTTCCATTCTTATCGAGAACATGCGTCGCGAGGGGTTCGAGTTGGGGGTATCGCGTCCCGAGGTGATCATTCGCGAAATAGATGGCGAGAAGCAGGAGCCCTATGAACAGCTCACCGTGGATGTGGAAGATACCCACCAGGGTACAGTAATGGAGAAGCTGGGACAGCGCGGCGCGGAACTCAAGGATATGCAGCCGGATGGCAAGGGGCGGGTGCGGCTGGACTACATCATTCCGGCCCGCGGGCTGATCGGTTTCCGTACCGAATTCCTGACCGCCACCCAGGGTACCGGACTGCTGTACAACGTATTCGACCACTACGGTCCGCTCAAGGCGGGTGATTTCGGTCAGCGAATCAACGGTGTGCTGATCGCCAACGGCGCCGGCAAGGCGCTGGGATATGCGCTGTTCAACCTGCAGGAGCGGGGGCGCCTGTTTATCGGCCATGGGGCCGAGGTGTATGAGGGGATGATTATCGGGATCCATGCACGCGCCAATGATCTGGTGGTCAACCCGCTCAAGGGCAAACAGCTCACCAACATCCGTGCCGCAGGGACAGACGAAAATATCCAGCTCACCCCGCCGATCCAGATGTCACTGGAGCAGGCGCTGGAGTTCATCGATGATGATGAACTGGTGGAAGTCACCCCCCACCATATCCGGCTGCGAAAAAAACTGTTGCTGGAACATGAGCGCAAAAAGGCCGCGCGGGCAGGATGATCGGACTGCTGCAGCGGGTCAGCGAAGCCAGCGTTGTTGTTGCCGGGGAGGAGATCGGTGCTATCGGCCCTGGCCTGCTGGTACTGGTGGGTGTGGAAAAGGGTGATAGCGAAGCCCAGGCCGAGAGATTGCTGAAACGCCTGCTGGGTTACCGTGTGTTTGCCGATTCATGCGGGAAAATGAATCGCAGCTTGGCCGATATCAAGGGAGGATTGTTGCTGGTGCCGCAATTTACCTTGGCTGCTGACACAGGCAAAGGGATGCGACCCAGTTTTACCCCGGCAGCTTCGCCGGAAACGGGGGAGCAACTGTTTTCGTGGCTGCTTCAGCAGGCGCAGCAACAGCACAGTCCGGTGGCGAGCGGGCGTTTTGGTGCGGATATGCAGGTGCGTTTGACCAATGATGGCCCGGTGACCTTCCTGTTGCGGGTTTCCACTTCTGGCCACCGAGGCAAAGTTGCCAATAAAAGCTGAGGAGTTACGGCAGAGTTTAACTTCAGGACACCTCTATCCGCGATAGCGGTGTTAGCCCTCCCTCCCACTGCACTGTACAATCAGCGATTCTGAACTCCGCACAAATATCCATGCTGAATATCCCTTTTGAAAACACCCACCTCCGTCTTGGCGAGGCATTTTATGTAAAAACACGACCGACCCCTGTTGCACAGCCAAAATTCGTGATTTTCAATGTTGAGCTTGCGGAACAGCTGGGGCTGGGCGGGGCGGGTCTGGATTCACCGGAAGGGCTGGCGATGTTTTCCGGAAACCTGGTTCCGCCAGGCGCGGAACCCGTTGCCATGGCCTATGCCGGCCATCAATTCGGTCATTTCAATCAGCAATTGGGTGACGGGCGGGCATTACTACTTGGGGAAATAGTTACTCCCGATGGCATGCGCCATGACATCCAGCTGAAGGGTTCCGGACCGACGGCTTTCTCCCGCAGAGGTGATGGCCGGTCTGCATTGGGACCTGTGTTGCGGGAGTATCTGGTCAGTGAAGCGATGGCGGCATTGGGTGTGCCAACTACCCGCGCCCTGGCAGCGGTGACCACCGGGGAGGATGTGGTACGCATGAAGCCTCTGCCCGGTGCCATTCTGACGCGCATTGCAACAAGTTATGTGCGTGTTGGTACTTTCCAGTATTTCGCTTTCCGCGGTGACAAGAGAGCGGTTCAAAAGCTCGCCAATTATGTCATACGGCGCAATTACCCCGATGTGCTCAATACGGAGCACAATCCTTATATTGCTTTTCTGGCAGCAGTAATTGAACGCCAGGCCGCTTTGATCGCCCGCTGGATGCAGCTCGGTTTTATCCATGGTGTTATGAATACAGATAATATGTCAGTGGCGGGAGAAACCATTGATTTTGGACCCTGTGCCTTTATGGATGGTTTCAATCAACAACAGGTTTACAGCTCGATTGACCGCAATGGCCGTTATGCCTATGGCAATCAACCCGCCATCGGAAAATGGAATCTGGCCCGTCTGTCGGAAACCCTGCTGCCGCTTTTGGCAGAAAATTCCGCAGATGCTATAGTAATCGCTCAAGACCTTTTGCATATTTACCAGGAAAAATATGAATATTACTGGCTTTCCGGGATGCGGAAAAAGATTGGTCTGTTTGTCGCACGGGAAACAGACAAACCACTAATCGAGAAGCTTTTGAGCATAATGGATAAACAACAGGCTGACTTTAGCCTGACTTTCCACTATTTGTCGCAACTGAGTGGTGGGCAGAATGGATCTGACAACAAAATCCGGTCTCTTTTCAACCAGTCAGAAGATTTTGATCGCTGGCTTGCGGAGTGGCGTGTCCGTTTAACCGAAGATGTGTTGAGTGATGACAGGCGACAACAAAAAATGCAAGCCATCAATCCGGTCTGTATACCCCGAAATCATCAGATTGAGGCAGCTATCCGAGCCGCCGAAGAACAAGGTGATTTTTCACCTTTTCGTGAACTGCATACAGTTCTGACAAATCCGTACAAACTGCAATTGGGGAAAGAGCGCTACATGCAGTCACCGCGCACAGAAGAGATTGTGCACCAGACTTTTTGCGGAACCTGACAAATCCGAAGGCCTGTCCAATAGTATGGCGAAAAAATTCTGTAACTTGGCGTATCGCCAGAGGGCGGACCAGGACAGAAAAAAGTTCGCCTCACCTTTTTTCACACATTAGCAGCAAACCAAACCTTCTTGTCTAACGGTATTTTGGCCCGGGTTCGGGTTGTTTGGAACAGCTCTCGACCAATCAAAGGGCACCCCTGAAAATACACTTTTCCGCGATAGCGGCATCAGCCCCGTGCCCGAATCCTATACACCACGCTTCTCGGAAGTCGCTCTATGCATTGTTCTCGGCTCTGGCTTTCTACTTTGTTCTATCTCGTCCATCCATGGGCTCGTACCCCCTGCGTCCATGCAGTTGTGTGCACGGGGCTTTCTTGCTCTCGTGGAAAAATCTCTGTTTATAGAGATGCCCTGAAAGAGAGTGTGGTAGCCTATATCACGGTATCAAAACAAAGGCTGATCTGTCATGAAACTTCAGGAACGAGATCCGTTTCACAGATTGGCCGGATATCAGGTGATACAGTTCGCGAAGAAAACAAGAAAAGCGCGATATCGAGTCTTTTGATTCGTGCGGCAGCGGAAAGCAGTTAATTACCACCCGCAGAAATGTACCGTTCTGATGACCCCGTTTCAAATTCGGAGCCCAGATTGTGGGGTATTCAGCAAAGGGTGCTTCCCGTCAGGCAAGGAAATGCATTGATAACTACTCTATTGGATAAAAAATGTTGAATATACCTATATCACTTCGGTTGGCCGCGACCATTTTTTTTACTGTTTTGTTGGCTGCATGTCAGGAAAGCTCGCCCAATCCTTCCGAAAATCCGGGTTATGTTGCCAGTAGCGTCTGGCCTGGAGTAGGCGTGTCATCCGTTTCCGTGGAGGAAGGGGATGATGGTGTAACCGAGCTGGGTTTTACGATCTATCTGAATACAGCCTCCGCGCAGGATATCTCTGTAGACTACAAGACAGTTGACGGCTCTGCTATTGCAGGTGTTGATTACAACGCAGTAGCCGGGACGGCGATTATCCCCAGGGACAGCAATTCGGTTGAGGTTCGGGTTGAGATACTCGGTGACTATGAGGCCGAAGAGGATGAGAGTCTGAAACTTGTCCTGAGCAATCCGAAAAATGCTGTGATAAACAATGTTGAGGCCATGGCAATTATTGTCGATGACGATGTTGAACTCGACAATAACAGGCCTCCATCTTCTGCCCCGCCACCGCCACCGCCACCGCCACCGCCACCGCGAATCAATATTGCCTCAGCATCTACCGAAGAAGGGGACAATGGAACCAGAGTGCTTGTATTTGCCATCACTCTGGATCGGGCTGCAGACAGGGATGTGTCCGTAGAATTCACCACAACTGATGGAACGGCTACTGCTGGTAGTGATTATCAGGCCACCAGCGGTGAACTGGTTTTCCCGCAAGGAGCAACTTCTGGCACCGTGGCGGTTAGCATTCTTGGTGATTCCGAGCTGGAGAGCAACGAAACCTTCCGTATGCGGCTGAGCAACCCGGTCAACGCGGGCCTGCAGACTGCCGAGGCGACCGGCACCATCCGGAACGATGACGCTGCTCCGCTGCCGCAGATCCGCATCAACGCTGCCTCGGTGGAAGAGGGGAACAGCGGCACCAAAACAGTCGCGTTTTCTGTCGCCCTGGATCGTGCTGCGGACAAGGAGGTGAGCGTAAGATTCGCCACGGCAGACGGCAGCGCCCGGGCGGGCAGCG
>JALSHD010000193.1 GCA_026982395.1 Chromatiales bacterium
TCATCGCTCGAAAATCGTTGCTGCCATTCGAAAAAACCAATCTCCGGTGTCTTCATGATAACCACCATTATTTCTATCAATTCAATCAATTAGACTCCGGATGCTGAGAAAAGTTTAGAGGCATTTTTTTTATTGCGCGCGGCGGTCGCGATTGATGGCCGCTCTCTTACCCTGATTGAGGAAATTCATCCGCTTTCCCGTAAAGAGAAGCCTGACGTTCATAGGCAGTTTATGAGCCGGCTTAAGAACATCCTGCCTGCCAGTTGTCGACCGATAGTCGTTACTGATGCGGGATTCCGGGTACCGTGGTTTAGCTTGATTCAATCTTTAGGCTGGGACTATATTGGACGAGTCAGGAACAAACGTTTTGCAAGAATGAGTTAGATGAGGAGTGGCACCCCGTCAAAGAGCTGTATCAACAGGCTTCTGCGACAGCTAAAAGCTTGGGTAGCTATCAAATGTCTCGAAGAAACCCGATTGATTGCCAAATGGTGGTTTATAAACGCAAAAACAGAGGCAGGAAAGACCTCACGGCAACGGGTGAATCGGCAAGAAAGAGCAAACAGTCCCGTTCCAATGCAGCACGAGAAAAAGAGCCGTGGCTGCTGGCAACCTCTCTGACGCCCTCAACAAGCAAATTCGCGAAAAGAATCACCCGAATTTACCAATCAAGAATGCAGATTGAAGAGAGCTTCAGAGACTTGAAAACGGGTCTCGATTTCAATGCCAGCAATACCCGGAAGCAAAAACGGCTCAATGTATTGTTGCTGATTGCCATACTGGCTCAATTTGTCCTCTATCTGCTGGGCGTTGCAGTAAAGGCACTGGGTAGGCACCGACGCTACCAGGCCAATACGGTAAAGGACAGAAATGTGCTCTCCTGTCAGTTCATTGGGTTAAGAGCAATTAAAGACCGCCACCTGAAACTGGGAAAACAGGACTTCAAGGATGCCGCCTCACGGATGCAGCAACTGATATTGGAGCGAAGCTGTGTTTGATCAGCATAATTTCGTGGGGATCGATCAGCCTCTGTGTCCTCTGTGGCTCTGTGGTGCAATACAAAAAGCGGATTCGCCTCAGAGGCACGGAGGACAAAGAGATCGTCAAGCGGACAAACAAGTTACCCCACCATGTCTTTTTCGTCCGTCAAGCATGTGGGGTGTAACATTTCGAGAGCATGTTGGCACATATTGGCTTACTATATATGCGGTAAAAAACATGCTGGTTTCTCCTTTGGGTTGACAGCTCCCATCATGCTTGAGGTGTTGCGTAGTGAAAAACGGATGCCGGATAGAACTATTATTCCCTGTCTGATAAGGTTCTCCCCTGGATGGTTTCGAATCCTTCCTGGCTGCAAAGTTAACAGGATTCCGTAACATATATGATATAAAAAGAGATTTTTATGAGTGAAGTGACCGGAAACACATATTTTGTCTATGGAAGAGAGTGTGGCGATGTTTTGACGGAGGTGGAAGGCAGTCAATATGCCTCCCTTGTTGACCCGGTTCCTATTGATGATTTTATACAAATCAAAACAGCCGGAGAACTTGACCGTGTTGTCGTTTGCGGCAGTACCGACGAGATCAAACAGATACTGAAAAAGGCAAGTGACGAAGGTTTCAGTGTGGCTTTTTTTCCTCAAAAAAACCAGAATACACTTCGTTCAACCTTTCAGATTCCCAAGGGAACAGAGGAAGCGCTCAAGGTGGCGCTGGAAAACAAGCCAAATCATCTGGATTTGCTATACGCAGATAACAGAATTGTTTTATGGGGGGCTCTTGTTGGTGATGCTCCACCCCTCACCTATAGCAGTGCTGTATACAGGCAGAGCTCTTTCAGGGAAAGGTATCATTTGCTGATTGACGCCTTCAGAAAGCTGAAACATCTGAAACAAAACAAAATAAAACTGGTTACCGCGAAGAAACAGGAGATAAATACCGCAGCGTGCGGTGTTGTTATTATCGAGCATGACAATCACACAGGGGCATCATCGCTGCTGAAAAAATATCTGTCTGTCAGTGATGGAAAGCTTTCAGCGCTTTTATTATCTCCCGCTTCAACAATGGATTATCTCTACTATCTGTACGTTTCACTTTTCAAGAAATCAAAAAACAGCAGTCTGCCGGACTCGGTTGGCTTTATAAAAAGCGAATCACTCCGCATTGAAAGCTCTCCACCTCTCGAGGTGATGATAGATGGTGAAAAGGTTGCTCAGACGCCGGTTGAGTTCGAGGTTAGGAAAAGGGCGGTTCAGCTCGTCGCAACAGAACAGTTCTGGGCGGAAATCAATAAGGAGTCCTCGGATAAGGAGACTCTCAAACTGTCACGTCTTCCGGTAACAAGTGAGGAAGTCAGCTACGTGCAGGACACCTTGCCGTTTTTTACTCATGCCAGCGAGGACAGGTACCGGGATCTTTTTGCGGAGCTGAGAAAGCAGGGGAAGACAGAATCCACCTATGTGACCCTGATGTTTTTGAGTACGATACTGGCAACAGTCGGGCTCTTTCTGAACAGCGCCTCGGTAGTTATAGGAGCCATGCTGCTGGCTCCGCTGATGCAGCCTATCGTTTCGGCCTCCATGGGGGTGCTTCGGAGTGATCGGGGTTTGCTGTTTGGTGCGATGAGAACCGTGTTGACCGGGGTGTTGATCGCCCTGTTCAGTGCCGCCGCAATCGCGTTGATGCTTCCGCTTGAAAATCTTACCGATGAGATCTCGGCAAGACTGAGTCCCTCTCTTTTGGATTTGATGGTTGCGCTTGTGTCCGGGGTGGCGGCAGCCTATGCCCAGAACAACAGGAATATTGTCGGATCCCTTGCCGGTGTGTCAATCGCTGTTGCCCTGGTGCCACCACTTGCCACTGCAGGTATCGGCCTCGGCTGGATGAATCTGTATGTTTTTTATCAGGCTTTTCTGCTGTTCATAACCAACTTTGTGGGCATTGTTTTTGCTGCTTCCCTTACTTTTCTTGTTCTGGGATTTGCACCGATAAAGCGTGCAAAAAAGGGTTTGACCTACGCCTTGTCTAGTTCGCTTATTGTGGCAATACCGCTGTATCTTTCTTTTACAACAATGGCTTTTGACTCCAGGATTCTGTCCGCTCTGGAGCAGAAGGAGTATCTGGTTTCAGGAAAAAAGGTGCAGATTGAGAACATTGTTCTGAAACATGCTGATGTATTGATAGTGAAATGTGATTTTGTTGTTCAGGAGGCGCTGAGTCATGATGAGCTGGCCCAATTCAAACAGACACTACAGGCGGAAATCAATACTCCGGTTACTCTGGAGGTTGTTCAGCGAATCCGTTTCTGATATCTGATGGGGGTTACTCCCAGCGGAAGCTGGCGGCTCCGATGGCGATAAAAACAGTACTCATCAATGCGAGTATACCCAGTTGCGGGGCGATGTCGATCAGGCCAGCACCATCGATCATGATTGCTCTGGCGCCATCGATGAGATGGGTCAGCGGTAGCAGCTGAGCCAGCTGTTTGATAACGGGAGGTGATCCCTCCAGTGAGAACCAGACGCCGGACAGAAATATCATTGGCCAGCTGATAAGGTTGAGCAGGCCACCGGCAAGCTCTTCGCTGGAGAGGCGGGCGGCTATCAGCAGACCAAGGCTGATCATGCTGATGGTACCAAGGGTAAAGATAATGAACAGGTTCAGCCAGGAGCCGAACATGGCGAAATTTACAAACAGATTGGTGCCCGCGAATACAAATGTTGTAATGGCCATAATCAGCCAGAGCCGGGAAGCAATCTGTGCAGTGAGAAATTCAAGGGCGCTGAGCGGGGTGGCCTTTAGCCGTTTCAGTACGCCGTTTTTCCGGTAACGCACGATCACGTAGCCGATCCCGAACAGGGCGCTGAACATCATGTTCATGGCCAGTACACCCGGAATCAGCCAGTCCACATAGCGGATCGCTTTGCCTGTGACGCTCTGTTTGCTGAAGTTGCTCTGCGCATCTGTTCCGCGAAGAATCCGTTCAAGCAGATAACCGCGCGGTGACTCTTCGTTGATCCAGTAGCGCTTTTGTTCCGGGTCGAACAACATATCCAGCTGGTGACGTTCCAGTCTGACAATGGCCGGTTGCAGCTCGGTTACCGGAATAAACTGGATATGTTCTGTGGCGAGAAAACTGTTTTGCTGTTTTTTCTGTGCAGATTGATCACCATATACACCAACCTTGTACAGATCGATCTGATCTCCAGAGAAGGCAAAGGCAAACCCGGCTACGATAAGAACGGGAAACAGTATATTCCATGCCAGCGCGGCACGATCACGGAAAAACTCGATATTTCTCGCTGCCAGAACGGCAAAAAAGTGTTTGAAGCGAAAGCGTGTTGCCGATTGTGACGGGACCGGTTTCATCTGCGCAACTCCTTTCCGGTCAGCTGTAAAAACAGGTCGTCAAGGGTGCGTTCGCGGATCCGTAACCGGGTGAGTGATACGCCGGCTTCGATCAGCTGCTGAATGGTCTGGTCGACGTTCCGGGTGATAATCTCACAGCTGTCGCCGTTTTTGATGATTGGCATCGGCAATACTATATCTGCAAGTTCGGTGGCGGGAAGCACTGCCACCACATCGGAAAAGTGCTGTGCCAGGAGTTGTTGCGGCGTCCCCTCTGCAATGATTTTTCCGTGATCCATGATGATGATTTTATCGCACAGTTCGTAGGCCTCTTCCATGTAGTGCGTGGTGAGGATGATGCTCTTTCCCTCACTCTTGATGCCATGCACCAGCTCCCAGAAGTTACGCCGTGCCTGTGGATCGAGACCGGTGGTCGGTTCGTCAAGGAACAGGATCTCCGGGTCATTGATCAGGGCGAGGACCAGCAGCAGGCGCTGACGCTGTCCACCGGAGAGCTTGCGGGTGTCCCGGTCCAGAAACTCCTGCAGGGCGCAACGTTCGACAAGCTCCTCCAGCGGAACGGTTTTATCGTAAAAGCGTTGAAACAGTTTCAGTGTTTCGCTTACGGTAATGAAATCCTGCAGCGCTGTGGTTTGAAACATGATTCCCGCTTCGTATCGGAATCTGTCTCCCAGCGGCTGGCCCTGGTAAATGATCTCTCCGCTGGTGGGTGTGGTAATCCCCTCCAGCATCTCTACGGTGGTGGTTTTGCCGGCGCCGTTTGGGCCGAGCAGACCGAAACAGCTGCCCCGCTGGATGTCAAAACTGACCCCTCTTACCGCCTCCACATTCTTATAGTGTTTGACCAGATTCTGTATTTGCAGGAGCGAGCTCATCGGGAGACAGCCGGTTGTTTTGTCAGCACCAGCTTGCCAGTCCCTCTGGACGTTCCAGCAGCTCCCTGATGTTTGCTTCAAGGATTTTGTAGCCGACGTTTCCGTACAGTTTTTGCCGCCCTTCATTGAAAATCCAGGTGGGGCTGCCTTCAACCCGGAAGTCATCGCGCAGTTTGAGATCGCTGCACAAGGCGGCCATCGCTGAGCCGTCATGCAACAGCTTGAGCAAGGAGTTGCGCGGTATGCCCAGCTCCTCCGCCAGGGCGAGCTGGCACTCTGCATTGCCTACATCTTTCATGTCGCGGAAGAAGGCCAGCCGCAGCTGCCAGATTGCCTGTTCGAACAGGCTGCGTCCCTCGAAGGATGCAACCGGCTCCGGGCTGATCTCTCCCTGCTGTTCCAGCAGCTGAATTGCTTTCAGATAGAGGTGGCTGCTGGCGGAGCTTTTGGGAATATTTTTTTCTCCAGATCGCGGGTGAGATCTCTACATGGGGAAAACTTTCGCAGACCTCGATGACATGCTGTCCAAATCCTCCATAGCCACCCTTGTCCTTCCAGCCCTCGCCAATACGCTGTTCGGTACAGCCGAAGATGGGAATAAAGTGGTAGCTGATGCGAATTTGCGGGCCGAAGCGCTGTCTGAGTTCATCTATTCTGATCTGTGCGGTGTACGCCCAGATGCATAGCACATCTGAAAAATAGGCGATGTGCAGAGGTTCTGTCTGGTTGGTCATGGTGGTTAACTATTTTCCGGAGACTGTCAGGTTATGAATAATATAGTGTGGCAGCATCAGTTCCAGCTCTTTGACTGACACATTCATGCCGATATCGTGCAGGCTGGTTACCTCCATCTGTTCGTAACCGCAGGGATTGATGCGCTGGAAAGGGGTCAGATCCATGTCAACGTTGAGGCTGAGTCCATGATAGGAGCAGCCATGTCTTACCCGTAGCCCAAGGGCGGCAATTTTTGCTTCGGCAACATAAACTCCCGGTGCATCCTGGCGTGTTTCTCCCTTGATCCGGTACTCGGCCAGCAGATCAATAATACTCTGCTCCATGGCTGTTACCAGCTGCCGTACTCCCCAGTTACGCCGTTTCAGATCGATGAGCAGATAGGCAATCAGCTGCCCCGGTCCGTGGTAAGTGACCTGACCGCCCCGGTCGGTTCTGACCACCGGGATATAACCAGCGTTCAGAATGTGCTGCTCCTTGCCATTGGTTCCCAGGGTGAATACGGGTGGATGCTGTACCAGCCAGAGCTCATCGCAGGTGGTGCTGTTACGCTGCGCCGTGAAGTCGCGCATTTTTTCCCAGATGCTGTTGTACTCTTGCAGACCGAGGTGGCGGATTTCAAGTTGTGGCTGGATATCCAGCCGGGACTGGGGTTGACTCATAGTGCCATCAGTACCTGTTCACAGGCGGTCAGATCCTGATAGATGGCATCCAGTTGTTGACGGCTGTTTGCCCGTAGCTGGATGGTAATGGAGCGGTATTTTCCACCTTTGCTGAGGCGGGTGGTGATATCGAGTTGCTCGGTCTCGGAAGCGTGGCGATTGATAATCGCCCTGACCTCGGTTTCAAAGGCATCATTGGCGGGTCCCATTACCTTGATGGGAAAGTCGCATGGAAAGGTCAGCGCGGAGTCCTGGGTTGTCATGGTCGGAATTGCTCAGCTCTCCGCCTCGCCGCCATCGCGCAGATGCTGTTTGTAGTGCTGATAGCGTTGTTGCATCTGTTGCCATACGGCCCCCGGTGCACCGCTGCCTACGGCTCTGTTGTCGAGGCGGGTAACGGGAAGGATCTCCTTGGTGGAGCTGGTCAGCCAGATCTCGTCCGCAGCGCGCAGCTCTGCTTCGGGGATGCCCCGTTCCAGGCACGGGATATGGGCGGCCCGGGCCAGTTCTACCACCAGGTCGCGGGTGATTCCCGGTAGCAGCCGGTTATCTTTTGGTGGTGTGATGAGGGTGCCGTTTGTGACGATAAACAGATTGCTGGCGGCGCCTTCGGTGGCTTCTCCGTCCCGCAGCAGAATGGCTTCATCCGCATTGGCTTCCAGCGCCTGCTGACGCAGCAGAACATTGGGCAGCAGGGAGATTGCCTTGATATGGCAGTAGCGCCAGCGGATGTCATCCAGGGTGATTGCTGAAGCACCCTGTTTCAGCAGCGTGGGTGCCGGTA